>NSHR01000075.1 GCA_002737115.1 Gemmatimonadota bacterium
GGTCACGTCGGACATTTCGAAATCTACTGCGCGCCAGCGCCTGTTCGACGTGCAAAACCCGGCGCGGGCGTCCAGCTTTCAGTCGTGACTACACCACTTCGCGCCGAATCGACGGCCCGCCCATCGACCCGCTCGCGTCTCGTGACGCCGGCGCAGGCGTGGTATGCCGTCGCGATCCTGACGATCGCGAACGTGTCGGGCTTCGTGGATCGACAGATTCTGTCGCTGCTCGTCGAACCCATCAAACGCGACCTCAAGGTCACAGATACGCAGGTCAGCCTCCTCATGGGGCTCGGCTTCGTCGTGTTCTATTCGTTGCTCGGACTCCCCATCGGACGCTGGGTGGACCGCGGACATCGCCCGCGCATCGTGGCGCTCGGTGCATTGGTGTGGAGCGTGATGACGATGCTGACCGGTGCGGCGCGCAGCTACGGACATCTGTTCCTGGCCCGCGTTGGCGTGGGGGCCGGCGAGGCCACGCTCGGCCCAGCCGCGGTGTCGATCATCGCCGACCAGTTTCCGCGCCAGCGGCTCGGTGTGGCGATGAGCACCTACATGATGGGCACGTTCCTCGGATCGGGCGTGGCCTATGCGCTGGGCGCGTACGTCGTCGGTCGCGTGGACAAGCCCGGCATCGTGACGGTGCCGCTGGTGGGCGATGTCTATCCGTGGCAGCTGGTGTTCTTCGTGGTCGGCTTGCCGGGCATTCTGGTGGCACTGCTCGCGCTCACCATGCGGGAGCCGCGCGTGGCGAGCCCAGAGGCTGCGCCGGTACGCGAGACCGCGCAAGCGCCGTTCACCGAGGTGATGGGGTATCTGCGTGCGAACGCGCGCACGGTTGGGGCGCTGTCGCTCGGATTCGCCTGTTCGGCTTCCGTGAACTACGGCGTTGGCGCCTGGCTCGCGACGTTTCTGATCCGTACGCACGCCTGGACGGCGCAGGAGGCCGGCACCCTGCAGGGCGTGCTGACGTTCACGATCGGACCGCTCGGCGTGATGCTTGGCGGTCGGCTCACGGATGCATGGGCCAAGCGCGGTCACCTGGATGCGCCACTGCGTGTGGGCATGCTCGGCGCGCTCGGCATGCTGATCTTCGCGGGATTGTATCCGCTAATGCCATCATCGATGGTCGCGGCCGCGATGCTCGTGCCGGTGAACATCTTTGCGGCGATGCCGTGGGGGGCCGCGAACGCCGCCATCGCCGTGGCCATGCCGCCACGCATGCGAGGGCAGGGGAGCGCGATGTATCAACTGGTGGTGAATCTGCTCTCGGGAGCGCTGGGCCCGACCGCCGTGGCGTTGCTCACGGATCATGTCTTCCGGGACTCGCTCGCGCTCCGCTATTCGCTCTCGTTGTCGTCGGTGATTGGCATGACGCTGGCGATCGCGTTGCTGGCCTGGGCACGCCCGGCATTCCGCACCACGGTACAGCGACTGCGCGTGGACGCCGACGACGCGGCCGAGTGACCGGCCGTCGCCCCCATGGGCACGTCCAATGGCTTATCTTTTATGATCATCCTTTTTCGCCCCTTCTTTGAGACCTATGCTCCGTTCTCTGCCGTCTTTGCCCCGCCGCGCGGCGTCGCTGGTCCGTCACACTCTGCTCGTACCGGTATTCGGTGCGGCGGCGCTTCTGAGTGCCTGCGGTTCCGACAGCACGGCCCCGAACATTCCGTCCAATCCCGCCGTGGAGACCTATGCGGCGTCGCTGGGCGTGAACATCGCGAACATGACGAAGAAGAATGACAACCTGTACGTGCAGGACCTGGTGGTCGGCACCGGCGCCGAAGCGATCGCCGGTCGGACGGTTCGCGTGACGTACTCGGGTTTCCTGGTCAATGGCAGCCGCTTCGACAGCAACGTTGGTGGCAGCGCCTTCAGCTTCACGCTGGGCGCCGGCATGGTGATCTCCGGATGGGATCAGGGCGTGCTCGGCATGAAGGTGGGCGGCAAGCGCAAGCTCGTGATCGGTTCGGCGCTGGGGTACAGCAATCAGGGGCAGGGCCCGATTCCGGCCAATGCCACGCTCGTGTTCGACGTCGAGCTACTCGGCGTGCAGTAACCGCTTCGCCAACGTAGTAGTGGAGGGAGCGGGGCGATCCCTGCTCCCTTTTTCATTGCGACCCAAACCGGACGACGCATGATGTCACGCTGCTTTCTCGCGCTGTCGCTGTCGCTGGTGCTCTCGCTCCGTCCGGTTCAGGCGCAGCCGGCGGCCGAGCGCTTCGATATCCTGATTGCCGGTGGCTCAGTGCTCGACGGCACCGGCCGCGCCGCGCAGCGGCTCGATGTCGCCATTCGCGGCGATCGCATCGTCGCGATGGCGCCAGCACTATCGCGTGCGAACGCGAAGCGGGTGATCAATGCCGCCGGCCGCACGGTGTCGCCGGGATTCATCGACTTGCACGCGCACCTCGAGCCGTTGCTGCAGTACCCGCTCATGGAGAGCGCGCTGCGGCAGGGCGTCACGCTGGCGTTGGGCGGCCCCGATGGCGGCTCGCCGTTGCCGTTGGCGCCGTATCTCGATTCGGTGCGCACTGCCACTATCGGCATCAACGTGGCGTATCTCGTGGGCCACAACGATGTGCGTCGCGCCGTGCTTGGCATGGCCGCGCGCGCGCCGAATACGGCCGAGTTGTCACGCATGCAGCAGCTGGTGGCCACGGCGATGGGGCAGGGCGCGTTCGGACTCAGCACGGGGTTGTTGTACCTGCCGGGCACGTACTCGAACATCGAGGAAGTGATCGCGCTGGCGCAGGTGGCCAGCGACAGCGGCGGCATCTACACGTCGCACCTGCGCAAGGAAGGCATCGGGCTGCTGGACGGTGTGGGCGAGGCGCTCGAGATCGGGCGGCGTGCGCACATTCCGGTGGTGCTCACCCATCACAAGGCCGTTGGGCAGCAGATGTGGGGCAAAAGCGCGATCACGTTGGCCATGGTGGACAGCGCGCGAAAGGCCGGCACCGATGTGATGATCGATCAGTATCCGTACACCGCCACGCACACGGGCATCGGGGTGCTGGTGCCAAGCTGGGCGCAGGCCGGTGGCGATGCCGAGTTCCGCAAGCGGCTCGCGGTACCAGCGATCAAAGACAGCATTACGCGCGGCATCATCGACAACATTTTGAACGATCGTGGCGGCGGCGATTTGGCTCGCGTGCAGTTTTCGCGCGTGGCGTGGGACAAGAGTCTTGAAGGGAAGACGCTGAAAGATTGGGCCACGCGCCGTAAGCTCGCTCCCACGCCGGAGAACGGCGCGGCGCTGGTGTTGGAAGCGATGCTGAACGGCGGCGGCAACGCGATCTATCACGTGCTCGATGAACAAGACGTGCGTCGCATCATGGTGGCGCCGTTCACGATGATCGCGAGCGATGGCCGCATCTCGAGCCCCGGCGACGGCCACCCGCATCCGCGGGCGTACGGCACCTTCCCGCGCGTCCTCGGCGAGTACGTGCGCCTCCAGAAGTTGCTGCCACTCGAGACGGCGATTCACAAGATGACGCAGATGCCGGCCGCGCGACTCGGCCTGACCGATCGCGGCGTGCTAAAGGTGGGCAATGTGGCCGATGTAGTGGTGTTCGACGCGGCGACGGTGAAGGACATGAGCACCTTCGCGGCACCGCATCAGTATCCGGTAGGCATCGAGACGGTGGTGGTGAACGGCGTGGTGGCCGTGAGTGGTGGGAAGGCGACGGGGGTGAGGGCGGGCAAGGTGGTGCGGCGGCGGTAGTTGTTTCGCTGCTTCCTCCACCCCGACACCCTCCCCCCTGCCTTCTAAGCCGTTGGCAGTTCTGCACTGGCCGCTTCGTCAACGACTGGCCTATACCGCAGCGCCTCCCCCACATGCATGCGATTCACCACCTCGAGGTCATCGAGGTCGGCGATGGTGCGCGCCACCCGCAGCACCCGATGGTAGGCGCGGGCACTGAGCATCAGTTTGTCAGCGGCGCGAACCAGTAACGCGCGCGCATCGGGCTCGAGCCGCGCAGCGGGGGCGATGAGTCGCACGGGGGCGGTGGCGTTGGTGAGAGCGGCTAGCGGTTGCGTGCCGGCGGTGTGGGCGTAGCGCGCACGCTGGCGTTCACGGGCGGCGAGTACGCGGGCCCGCACGTTGGCCGACCGTTCCTGTGGCGTGTGCGTGGCGAGGTCGCTGGGCGGCACACGCTGCACATGCACGTGGAGATCAATGCGATCCGCCAGTGGGCCTGACAGCCTGGCGCGATGGCGTTCGAGGTCGGCCACCGAACATCGGCAGTGGCGATCCTCGCAGCCGGCGTAGCCGCAGGGACACGGATTGCTGGCGGCGATGAGTGCGAAGCGCGAGGGAAAGCGCACCGTACGCGCCGCGCGGGCGACCACCACGACGCCATCTTCGAGTGGTTGCCGCAGTGACTCCAGCGTGTGGCGGGGGAACAGCGAGAGCTCATCGAGGAACAACACGCCGCGGTGCGCGAGGCTTACCTCACCGGGGCGTGGCCATCCGCCGCCGCCAACGAGTCCGGCGGTGGAGATGGAGTGATGCGGCGCCCGGAACGGACGTGCGGGTGTGGCGCTGGTGGGGACTTGCTCGGGGCCCAGTAGGCCAGCCACAGAATGAATGGCGAGCACTTCGAGTGCTTCCTGTTCATCGAGCGGCGGCAGGATGCCCGGGAGGCGGCGAGCGAGCATCGTTTTGCCGGCGCCCGGTGGCCCCACCAACAACAAGTTATGCGAACCGGCCGCCGCGATTTCGAGGGCGCGTACGGCCAGTGACTGACCGACCACATCGCCAAGGTCTGGTGTGTCATCGGGTGGCGCGTCGGTGCGTCGTGGTTGCGTGTCGCTGCGGGCTGTGCCGTCGCGCAGTGCGCGTACCAGCTCTTCGAGCGTGCGTGGCGCCATGGCGCGCGCGCTGGGCACGCGCAGCGCTTCCCCGAGATTGTCGGGCGGGACGATTAGCAGGGCGTCGCTGGTCGCAGCCACATGCCGCGCCACAGCGAGCACCCCGCGCACGCTCCGCAGTTGTCCATCAAGTCCCAGTTCTCCCACCGCGCAGGTGTGCTGCAGCACGTCGGGCGGGAGGTGCCCGCTGGCGGCGAGGAGGGCGAGGGCGATGGGGAGATCGAAGGCGGTTCCGGTTTTGGGCAAGTCTCCGGGCTGGAGATTGACCGTGATCCGTCGCGGTGGAATCGTAAATCCTGAATTCGCCAGCGCCGCGTGCACGCGGTCGCGGCTTTCCTTCACTGCCGTCGCGGCGAGACCGACGAGCGTCCACTGAGGTAGCCCATTGGCTACATGCACCTCGACGAGCACGTCGATGGCATCGATGCCGAGTACGGCGGCGGAGGGGGCGGCGGCAAGCATGGGGAGACAGTACGGGGCTGGGCGCCGATCACTGTCATCGGAACTGCGCGGCCGTCACCTCACGAACGCCGACGCGATTGGGCGTGATCCGGTCATGCCGCTGCGGGGTACGCGGTGGTTAACCGAGTTGGGGAGATACGCGACACGACCGCTGCCGCTCGGCTTGGGGTGGCCGTACCTTCCCGTTTCACCTTCGACCCTCGCTCCCTTGGGCTGTCTCTCTCGAATCGGCTGCATCGTGGTCCTCGCCGTTGGCGGCGCGGCGGCGTACTGGCTGTACGGCGATCGGTTGCCGTCGGTGCTCTCGCGCGCGGCGTCTGGCGCGGCGAGCCGGGTCACCGACGCGGCGACCACGGCCAGCGAGCGGCTCGACAGCAAGCAGGGCGCGCGCATCGCCTCCGAGAACGAGGCGGCCCGTCGCGCCGAACGGGCGAAGCTGGAACAGTCCATGGTGTGGGCGCGCCTATCTCCCGGGGGAACGGCCGACCGCGAGGCGATGGCCCGCCTCTCGCGGCGCAACGGACCGGCCTTTGTGTCGCTCCGTGCGCCCGAACTTGCCGCCGTGCTGGCGACGGGCATGGTGAAGGTGCTGCCTCCGTCGGCCACGCGCTCTGAAGTGGCCGTCGTCGACGAGCAGGTCTTGATGCGAACGGTGGTCGAGTTGCGCGACGTCGCCGGTGATGGGGCGTTGGGTAGCCTGCTTGGCGTGGCGCTGAACGGCCGCGATACGTTGCGGATGGCCGGCACGCTCGATCTCGTGCGTCCGGGACTGGCCGAGTATCGCGTGCGCGAGTTGCGCATGGCGGGCATCGATGTGCCGCCGCGGTTGATCCCATCGGTGCTCGGTGCAATCCGCCGCGCGGCCGCGGCCGCGGCCGCAGCTGCGGCCGACTCGCTGTCCACAGATGCGCTGCCGATTCCGTTGCCCACGGCGGTGGCCGACGTCCGCGTCGCTAACGGGAAGGTCACTCTCTACAAGGCGGTGGTTCCATGAGCGCGCGTCGCATTCTCGTCGTGGATGACGAACCCGGAATCCGTCAGGCGCTTGGTCAGCTGCTCGAGTACGAGGGCTACGAGGTCAAGACGGCTACCGGTGGGGCCGAGGGTATCACGATCTACGAGAGCTTCCGTCCGCAACTCGTGTTTCTCGACGTGAAGATGGCGGGTCTCGACGGACTTGAGGTGCTCAAGCGCCTGCGGCAGGCCGATCCCAACGCCACGGTGGTGATGATCAGCGGCCACGCCACGATTCAAACCGCCGTCGAAGCGACGCAACTTGGCGCCTACGACATTCTTGAGAAGCCGCTCGACACCGATCGCGTGTTGGTGCTGCTGCGCAATGCGTTCGAAACGCGCTTGCTGAGCGAAGAGAACGAGCGGCTGCGCGAAACGATCGAGTCGCGCTATGAAATCGTGGGGCGCACGTACGGCATCCGCGCGTTGCTCGAGCGTATCGACAAGGTGGCGGGCACACCGGCGCGCGTGCTCATCACGGGCGAGAACGGGACGGGCAAGGAACTAGTGGCGCGGGCGATTCATCGCGGCTCGCCGCGGGCGAAGAAGCCCTTTGTCGAAGTGAACTGCGCGGCGATTCCCTCGGAGCTCATCGAGAGTGAGTTGTTCGGTCACATGAAGGGCTCGTTCACCGGGGCGATCGCCGATCGTGCCGGCAAATTCGAACAGGCCGACGGCGGCACGCTGTTTCTTGACGAGATCGGCGACATGTCGCTGAGCGCGCAGGCCAAGGTGTTGCGCGTGTTGCAAGACGGCGTGGTCACGCGCATCGGTGGCAGCAAGCCGATTCAGGTGGACGTGCGCGTGCTCGCCGCCACGAACAAGCACTTGGAGGAAGAGATCGCCAACGGCCGGTTTCGCGAGGATCTGTTCTACCGCCTCAACGTGGTGCCGATCACCGTGCCCGCGCTGCGGGAACGTCGCGAGGACATCGAGCAGCTGGTGGTGTATTTCCTGCAGCAGTTCGCGGCCCGTGACGGCTTGCCGGCGCGTGGCATCACTGATGAGGCGCTGGTGCGCCTCTCGGCGCTCGACTGGCCCGGCAACGTGCGCGAGTTGCGCAACACGGTGGAGCGTCTGGTGATTCTGGCCAGCGCGTCGCTCATCACGGCAACCGATGTGGAGCGACTCGTGGGGAAGCGGTCGGCCGAGCCGGCAGGGCTGGGCAACCTGGTGGATTGCACCACCTTCGAGGAGTTCAAGGTGGCCGCCGAGCGGGCGTTTTTGCTGGCCAAGCTGCGCGCCTTCGACTGGAATGTGTCGGAGACGGCGCGGGCGCTGGATATGCCCCGGTCGAATCTCTACAAGAAGATCGAGCGTTATGCGTTAACGCGAGAAAGCACGCCGGCGTGACATGTGCCTGACCTTCAGCCCGACTTGGTATGAGCGACCGCAACTGGGAAGCCGAACTGGCGAAGATCGACAAGCAGCTGGCCTCGGTGTCCGATGAGGCACTGCTGGCCGAGAGCAAGGCCGTGGCGCCCGCGAAGGCCGGGGCCCGCACGTTGGCTGGGCCTACGGTGGCGGCACCGGCGCGGTCTGCCGCTGCTGCGTCGTCGGCGCCCGCGGCGGGCGCCTGGCGAGGCTGGGTGCAGGTGGCGATCGCCGTTGGCGCCGCGGCGGGGCTCGTGGTCTGGCCGTGGCCGGCGCCGTGCGGCGCTTCCTTGATCGGTTTCACGGCGTCCACCGGTGCGGTGGCGCTGCTTGGCATCTGGAGCGCGATCGGGACGTGGCGCCATCGCCTTGGCCTCGCCCACGTGGCCTCGCTGCTGGTCGTCGTCTGGGGGCTGCTGCTCGGCGCGCGTGAGATCTTGCCGCGCGCCGGGTACGCGGTTCCCACCGCGGCGCGGAGCGAGGGCTGGCGTTGTCCGGCTCCGTCGGTCGGTCCTCCTTCAGTAGGTCCGGTGGCGATTCCGAGCTAATTTTCACGGATGACGACTTTTCACAACTTTATTGGAGGCGCGTGGGTCGCGCCGTCGACCGGCGCCTATTTCGAGAATCGCAATCCGGCCGACCAGCAGGACGTGATCGGCCGCTTCCCGGCCTCAGGCGTGGCGGATGTGGATGCCGCCGTGGTGAGTGCGCAGCGTGGATTCGATCGCTGGAAGCGCACCCCGGCCCCGGCGCGTGGCGATGTGCTGCGTCGCGTCGGTGACCTGATGGCGGCGCGCAAGGAGGAGATCGCGAATCTGATGACGCGCGAGATGGGCAAGCCGCTCGCGGAAACGCGCGGCGATGTGCAGGAGGGCATTGATACGGCGTACTACGCGGCCACCGAAGGACGACGCCTGTTTGGTCACACGGTGCCGAGCGAACTGGCCAGCAAGTGGGCCATGACGATGCGTCGCCCGATCGGTGTGTGCGGGCTGATTACGCCGTTCAATTTCCCGATGGCCATTCCCACGTGGAAGGCGTTTCCGGCACTGCTGTGCGGCAACTCGGTGATTCTCAAGCCGGCCGAAGATGTGCCGCACACCGCCACGGTGCTCGTGGAGATCCTGCTCGAAGCCGGCTTACCGCCCGAGGTCATTCAGCTCGTGCACGGCATGGGCGAAGTGGTGGGCAAGGCGCTGGTGGAGCATCCGCAGGTGCCGGTAATTTCCTTCACGGGGTCCACCGAAACGGGACGGTTCGTGGGGGAAACGTGCGGCCGCATGCACAAGCGGCTGTCGCTCGAGATGGGTGGGAAAAACGCGCAGATCGTGCTCGATGATGCCGATCTGGATCTCGCGATCGACGGCGTGCTGTGGGGAGCATTCGGTACGACGGGGCAGCGCTGCACGGCCACCAGCCGGTTGGTTCTGCAACAGGGCATCCACGACACGTTCGTGGAACGTCTGGTGGCACGGGCACAGGCGCTCGTGTTGGGTGACGGTCGCGTGGCCGGCCACGACGTCGGGCCGCTGGTGAATGAAGCGGCGCGTGAAAAAGTCGAGCGCTATGTCCAGATCGGGAAGGAGCAGGGTGCCACGCTGCGTTGCGGCGGTGCGCGGGCCACGGGGGGGGCGCTCGACGCGGGATTCTTCTTCCAGCCCACGATCTTTACGAAGGTGACGGCCGGATCACGATTAGAGCAGGAAGAAATCTTCGGGCCGGTGCTGTCGGTGATCCAGGTCGCTACCGTCGACGAGGCCTTCGCGGTCAACAACGGCGTCCGCTACGGGCTCTCGTCGTCGGTGTACACGAGCAACGTGAACGTCGCCTTCCGCGCGCTGCAGGATCTCGATAACGGCATCACCTACGTGAACGCACCCACGATCGGCGCCGAAGCGCATTTGCCCTTTGGTGGTGTGAAGGAAACGGGCAACGGGCATCGCGAAGGCGGCTGGGAAGTGTACGAGTTTTATTCGGAGACCAAGGTGGGCTACGTGGACTACTCCGGAGCACTTCAGCGCGCGCAGATCGACAACTATTGAACAGCTGATGGCCCAGCACACCGATCAGCGCGCGAATGCCCTGCGGGCGGCCAATGGCCGCTCGCGTCGACGCGCGCTGTCGTTCGGCTGGCTCTGGGAATGGGCCAGGGTCCTGCCGCCGGCCGTGCTGCTCTTCTTCGCGCTCCGCACCTTTGCCGTGGAGGCGTTTAAAATCCCGTCGGGCAGCATGGAGCGCACGTTGCTGGTCGGGGATTTTCTGCTGGTGAACAAGTGGCTGTACGGGGCTGAGGTCCCGTATACGCGGCGCCGGTTGCCGGCCGTGCGGACACCGCAGGTCGGCGACATTCTCGTCTTTCAATGGCCCGCCGACCCGTCCAAGAATTTTGTAAAGCGTTTGGTGGGTCGCCCCGGCGACACCCTCGCCATGCAGGGCGGGTCGTTGGTGCGGAATGGGAGTCGGCTGCAAGAGCAGTACGTGTCGCACACCGAGCCGAATGATGACCCGATGATCGACGAGTTCCGGTGGCAGCGCGGCTACCTCCCAAGCACCGCGGCGGCCGCTGACGCGCACGTGGGGATGTCGCCGATCTACCGGCCGTCGCGCGACAACTGGGGACCGATTGTCGTGCCGCCTAAACACCTCTTCGTGCTCGGCGATAATCGCGACAATTCCCTCGACAGCCGCTACTGGGGTTTCGTGCCGGACAGTTTGCTGCGCGGGACGCCGTGGCTGGTCTACTACAGTTTCACGCCGGACTCCACGGCGCGCCTACCCTGGCTCAGCGGTATTCGGTGGGGCCGCCTGGGGGCCCGAGTTCGCTAACGGTCTGACCGGTGATTTCGCGTGCGATTTCGCGCCAGATGCGTTGACGAGTGGTGCTTGGTAGTTCACAGTTAAGGGTGTCCCCGTTTCGGTGTTGTCCGTCGGTCGCCGCGTTCTCCCTCCCTCCGCGCGGTTGCAGGTCCAGTCTCTCTGCCACACGAGTCGCGCTCCATGGCTGTGACGCCCCCGAAAAAGAAGGTGTTGTACGAGGAAGGTTCTCTCGATCAGTACCTGCGCGACATCAGCGCATACCCACTGATCTCCCGGGAAGAAGAAGCCGAACTTGCGCGTCGGATCCGGGTTGGTGAGCAGGAAGCGCTGGACAAGTTGGTGCGATCGAATCTGCGTTTCGTGGTGTCCGTCGCGAAGAAATATCAGAATCAGGGCGTGTCGTTGTCCGACCTGATCAATGAAGGCAACCTTGGCCTGATTCGCGCCGCCCACAAGTTCGACGAGACCAAGGGCATCAAGTTCATCTCGTATGCCGTGTGGTGGATCCGTCAGGCGATTTTGCAGGCTCTGGCCGAGCAGTCGCGCATTGTGCGCGTGCCGCTCAACCGGGCTGGCACGCTACATCGGATCGGCAAGCGGGCGAACACGCTGCTGCAAGAGCTGGGACGCGAGGCGACGCACGCCGAGATCGCCGAGGGGATGGACATCACCGAGGAAGAAGTCGCCAAGACGATGGCGATCTCGCAGGTGCACTTGTCGCTCGATGCACCGCTGACGCCGGGCGAGGACAACCGCCTGCTCGACTACCTGCCCGATACGAATCAAGCCACGCCCGACGAGCAGACCTTCGAGAAGGCGCTCACGGACGCGATCGAGGATTCGCTGTGCAGCCTCAAGGAACGCGAATCGAAGATCCTGCGCCTGTACTTCGGCATCGACGAGACCGAACCGATGACGCTCGAAGAGATCGGTTCGCAGCTTGGCATCACGCGCGAGCGGGTGCGTCAGATCAAGGAGAAGGCACTTTCGCGTCTCCGTCATGTGTCACGAGCCAAATCGCTCGAAAGCTTTCTGGGCTGAGCCCGTTCTGATTCTATGGCCTCTACGTATTCCTTCGACGTCACCACCAGCGTCGACCTGCAGGAAGTGGACAATGCGGTCAATCAGACGCAGAAGGAGATCTCGCAACGCTTTGATTTCAAGGGCGCGCTGGTCGAGATCGAGTTCAAGCGTACGGACAGCATCGTCAACCTCGCGACCGACAGCGATATGCGCATGGAGGCGCTGTTCGATGCGTTGCGCGGCAAGCTGATCAAACGTGGCGTGCCGGTGAAGAATCTCGAGATCGGTGATGTGAAGCCCGGTGGCGGCGATGTGGTGCGCCGCGAGATCAAGCTGAAGATGGCGCTCGATTCTGATCAGGCGAAGAAGGTGTCGGCCACGATCAAGGACGCGAAGCTCAAAAAGGTCACGGCGAGTATTCAGGGCGATCAGGTGCGGGTGTCGAGCCCAGATAAGGACGCGCTGCAGGACGCCATCGCCGTCCTGCGGAAGGCGGACTTCGAGGTGGAGCTGCAGTTCGGCAATTTCCGTTAGAGGGCGACCACGCTAGCTTTCCCGAATGCTCAAGTTCGGTCTGGTCACCCTCGGGTGCGATAAGAATACGGTAGACTCCGAGCGGTACCTGGCTGATCTCGTCGCGTATGGTGGCGAGCAGGTCACCGACCTGCGCGAGGCCGAGGTCGTCGTGGTCAACACCTGCGGCTTCATCGACGCCGCCAAGGCCGAATCGAT
>NSHR01000076.1 GCA_002737115.1 Gemmatimonadota bacterium
CGTCGGACGAATCCCCCGACGACGTGCCGGAGGAATACTCCGAACCACCGACTGAACCCGAGGCGCCGTGATGGTGGCTGCGAAATACGCCGTGCTGGCCGTCGTGGCGAGCGTTCTGTGCGCCTGCGCCGCGACGTCGACGATCGTCGCGCAGGTGCGGCCAGTCATGCCGCCGGTCATGCCGCCCGCCGGTCAAGCGGGCACGCAGGGTGACACGCTCGATCCCAACTGGATCCCCGCTGGCTTCGGCACGCTGCGTCAAGACGACATTGCGCTGAAGGTGTCGCCGGCGAATGGCCTGCAGGTCCGCGCCATCCCCCTCGACGAACGGATCATCCGGCTGATGTCGCCGGATTCGTACCGGTCGCTGCGCGAGCTCGTGACGAGCAAGGATCGGGAGTTGCTGGCCGTGAAGGAGCGAAACCGTCTGCCGAGCTACTCGATCTGGTACGTGAGCTTCTTTGCGCAGGAGCAGGGCGAAACGCGCTTTTCGCCGCAGGAGTTCATCATCAACAACACCGGACGCGACTTCCGGCCGCTCGACATGCTCCCAATCACGCCGGGCTTCGGCGAATACCGCCTGAAGCAGCGCGAAGTGCAGTCGGCCCTGCTCATCTTCGACGGGCAGATCGACGTGAACCAGCCGCTCTCGGCGCTTATGGAGAGCACGCCAAGCGTGACGGACTGGAACCGCGTGATCCAGCGCATCGAGCGCGAGCGGTCCTTGGTGCGCTCACGCGCGGCGGCCGCTCCGAAACCGCCGGCGTGAGGCCACGGGCCTGACGCCGTCAGGCGTCGGGCACCCGTAGCACGTCTTCCACCGCGCCCGCGTCCCCATCGCGGAGCAGGTGCATGGCATAGCGCACGGCCTCGTGCTCGCGCGGCCAGGCCAAATGTTTGAGGGCCGCCGTGGGCGTACGCCAGGCCGTGGTATCGTGCTCGTGGCTCAGCATCACCACGCTCGCGTCCGCCACGACGGCGGCGAAGACCACGGCCATCTGGATCGTGTTGCGCGGGGTGAGGTAGAACGGATTGACGGCCAGTGTGTACAGCCGCTGGACGACCAGGCCGGTCTCCTCGCGCACTTCACGCCGCGCGGCGTCGGCGGGCTGCTCTCCCGGCTCGATGTTGCCATGCACGAGCTCCCACGCCCCGGTACAACGCACACCGGCCGCCCGGCGCAGGGTGAGCACCCGCCAGCGATCCCGACGACCGGGCGGAGCCGGGGCAAGGACGACAACATCGACCACCCCGACCGAGATCTGGACGTCGGCCGTCGGGATCGCCGGCCGCGCGGGATGTGCAGGGTTCATAATCAATGCTACCCGATCGCTTGCCCTGCAGCGAGCGCGGCGGCGAACTTCCTCGTGATGACTGCTCTCGCTGATTTCCGCGCTCGCGCCGCACAGTGCCAGGCCACCGGTGGACTCGTCCCCGTGTGGAGCGACTGCTTGCTTGACCTCTGCACGCCCGTCGCCGCGTTCGCGAAACTGCGCCGTGGCCCATTCGCCTTCCTGCTCGAGTCGGCGCCGGCCGGCGGCGAGTCGTGGGCGCGCTACACCTACCTCGGCACCGAGCCGCGGGGGGCATGGCGCCTCCGCGACGGGGTCGTCGAGGACTGGAACGAGATGCAGGGCTGGCATGGCGCGCGGACCGCGGCCGATCCGATTGCCGACCTCCGTGACCTCGTGCGCGACATGCGTCCCGTACCGGCCCCGGAGCTCGGGGCCCTGTGGAGCGGCGCGATCGGCTTCTTCGCCTACGACGTCGTACGGCACATCGAGCAGCTCCCGCACGCGCCACCACGCGCGTTGCACTATCCCGACGCCTGCTTCGTGTTCACGAAGGCGCTGGTCGTCATCGATAACTGGCGCGGACAGGCCCGCGTGATCGTCTCGGTGCCCGTACCGGCGGGCGCCTCGGACCACGCGCTCGAGGCGCTCCATGCCGATGCCGCGCACACGCTGGCCGACACCATCGCGCGCCTGCAGGCGCCGGATGTGCTGCCGCCCCTCACGCTGAACGAATCAGCGCCGATCGCCGTCGCGCACTCGCACTACGCGCGAGAGGATTTCCTCCGCGACGTGGGACGCATCAAGGAGTACATCCTGTCGGGTGACGCCTTTCAGGTGCTGCTCGCGCGTCGCATGTCCGTGCCCCTCGATTTCGACACCACCACGCTGTATCGCGCGCTACGCGCGCTCAATCCGTCGCCGTACATGTATCACCTAATGCTCGACGGCCTAGAGCTCGTCGGCAGCTCGCCAGAGCTGCTGGTACGGGTGGCCGACGGACGCCTGACGGTACGCCCGATTGCCGGCACGCGCCCCCGTGGCAAGACGGCGGACGAAGATGCGGCGCTCGCCGCCGAACTGCTCGCCGACGAGAAGGAGCGCGCCGAGCATGTCATGCTGGTCGATCTTGGCCGCAACGACGTCGGCCGCCTTGCGCGCTACGGAACGGTGCGGGTCACCGATCTCATGACCGTCGAGCGGTACTCGCATGTATTTCACATCGTGAGTCAGGTCGAGGGCGAACTGGCTGATGGTGCGAGCGCGCTCGATGCGTTCCGGGCGGTGTTCCCCGCCGGCACGATGACCGGCGCGCCGAAAGTCCGTGCGATGGAGATCATCGACGAACTCGAGCCTGAGCGCCGTGGTGCCTATGCCGGCGCAATCGGGTTCATCGGGGCCGGTGATACGCGCATGGATCTCGCGATCACGATTCGCACCTGTGTCATCGCCGACGGCGTGGCGTCGGTACAGGCCGGCGCCGGCATCGTGCATGACTCGGTCGCCGACAGCGAGTGGGCCGAGACGGAGAACAAGGCACGCGCGCTCCTCACCGCCATCGGCCGCGCGCGCGCCGCCTCGTCTCGCACGGCGCCATAGTCACCCATGTCGCTCCTGCTCGTCTCCACCACGGGTGACCGGCGCTTCCCGCTCACCGGACGCCCCGGCTTCATCACCGGGCGCGAGCCGACGTGTCCCCTCCCGATGCTCGGTCCGGCGGTGTGGCACGCGATGTCCGCCGGGGCGGCGTCATGAATCCGGCGCCACTCACCCGCACCGTCGGTGCCGCCGATGTAACAGGCACGCCGACCGTGCTCGATGACCTCGCCGCGATCGTGCGCGAACACGACACGTTGTACGATTGGGCGGCCGAGCAGCCGCAGCCGCGCGCCATGCGCGGCCGTGCGCCGGTGTATGTGGCCACGCTCCCGCAGTGCGGCATGCCGGTGGTCGTGCGCCACGGCTGGCACGGCGGCGTCCTCGCGCCCCTCACGGCCGACCGCTTCCGTCGCCCGACCCGTGCACCAGTGGAAATGGCGCGGTCGACCGCATTGCGGGCCGCCGGCATTCCCACCACCGAGGTGCTCGGTTTCGCGCGCTATCCGGCATTCTTCGGACTCTGCCATGTCGATGTCGTGACGCGCTACGTCGCCGACGCGGCCGATCTCGGCATGGTGCTGGCCGGACTCGCGCCCGTCGTGGACGGCGAAACCGCGTTCGCCTGCACCCAGCGACTGCTCGTACAGTTGGCCCGTCATGGAGTGATCCATCCCGACCTTAACGTCAAGAACATCCTGCTGCGCCCGACGTCGGACGGTATCGAGGCGCTCATCATCGACGTTGATGTCGTGCGATGGGATGCCTCCCGCTCCCCGCAGGAGACGATGCGCTCTAACGTCGCACGACTCACGCGGTCCGTGCGAAAGTGGCGCGCACACTTCGGGTGTGACGTCACGGACGCGCGCATCGCGGCCTTCCGCGATGCCGTCACGACTGAACTCTCGGCCGCCTTACACTCCGATGAACGCTAGCGTGACCGCGTCCGCCACGACCCCGCCCCTGCCGCCCTTCACGCTCGATCGCGTCGCGATCGTGATGATGAGT
Source organism: Gemmatimonadota bacterium (assembly GCA_002737115.1). GTDB lineage: Bacteria > Gemmatimonadota > Gemmatimonadetes > Gemmatimonadales > Gemmatimonadaceae > Gemmatimonas. The sequence goes on from NSHR01000076.1 coordinate 3,897, forward strand.
GCGGTCGGCGACGCCGTGCACGTGATGCCGATCATCCACGCAATCAAGGCACATGCACCCGCATCGCGCATCACGTGGGTACTGCAGCCGGGACCGGCCACGCTGGTGCGGGGCCATCCGTTCGTCGATGACATCGTGCTCTTCGATCGCACACAAGGGTGGAAGGGGTTCCTAAAGACCCGTCGGGAACTCGCCTCGCGTCAGTTCGACGTCGTGCTGGCGCTGCAGGTGTACTTCAAGGCCGGCGTCATCACGGGCTTCACGCACGCGCCGGTCAAGCTAGGCTTCGACCGCGAACGCGCGCGCGACGCCAACTGGCTGTTCACGACGCATCGCATTCGGCCGCACACGGGCCAGCATGTGCAGGACCAGTACTTCGAGTTCATCGACGCCCTCGGCGTACCGCACGGTGACCCGCAGTGGACGTTGGGCCCATGGAACGACGAAGAGCGGGCGTGGCAGCGCGACTTCCACGCACAATTCGATCGTCCTATCGCCCCGATTGTGGTGGCCACCAGCAAGGCAGCCAAAGACTGGATGCCCGAACGCTGGGCGGCCGTGTGCCACATCTTGTGGAACGACTTCGGGCTGCAGCCAGTATTAGTGGGCGGACGCTCACCTCGCGAGCTGGCGGCCGAAGCGATCATTCTGCGCGACGCGCCGATGGCGCACTCAGCACTCGGCAGCGGCCTGCGACGCCTCGCCGCAATTCTCGATGGCGCGGCGGTCGCGCTCTCGCCCGACACCGGCCCGCTGCATCTCGCCATCGCGTTGCGCACGCCGGTGATCTCGCTCCTCGGCTACACCAATCCCAAGCGCGTTGGGCCATACGACTTCAGCCGCGATCTGATGATCGATGCCTACGGTGACCCTGGCGAGGATTATCCCCTCGACATGACCTATCGCGATGACCGCATGCCGCGCATCACGGTGGACGATGTGCGCACCATGCTGAGGCGCTGGCAGGAACGCTATCGCACGCCGCGATCGGCCACCGTGATCGGGCTGAACGCATAGCTGAACCCGAGGTCGCGCAGCAGTTCAATCAGGCGACCTAACGGGAGTCCCATGACCGCGAAGTAGTCGCCATCGATGCGTTCCACATTGATGGCGCCGAATCCCTGAATTCCGTAGGCCCCCGCCTTATCCATCGGTTCGCCGGTCTCCACGTAGGCGACAATTTGCGCCGCGTCGAGTGCCCGGAACGTCACCGACACCGACTCCACGCCGGACAAGGTCACGCCGCCGTGGGCGACGGCGACCGCCGTGAACACGGTGTGCGTACGCCCACTCAGGCGCGTGACCATCGCGATGGCGTCCGCCCGGTCCCTTGGCTTGCCAAGAATATCGCCATCGATCACCACGATCGTGTCCGAGCCAATAACGACCGCGTCCGGATGCTGCACCGCCAGCGTGTGGGCTTTGTCCCGCGCCAGACGCTCGCAGTGCGGAACGGGGGCCTCGTCGGGATGCACCGATTCGTCCACATCGGCCGGATGCACCTCGTGGGTGATGCCGATCAGTGCCAGCAGCTCGCGGCGACGCGGCGACTGGGAGGCAAGGATCACTCGGGGATAGGTTCCCGGAGTAGACGAGACAGGAGCGGAGTCGGCCATGTGATTAAGTTTACCCAACGACAATTCTCCTCGCATCCCACACGCACATGTCCGACGAACAGGCGCATTTCGAGACGCTCGCCATCCGTACGCAGACGCCCGTCTCCGCCGAGCGGGAGCACTCCGTTCCGCTGTATCTCACGTCAAGCTTTCGATTCGACGACGCCGAGCATGCGCGTGCGCTTTTCACGGAAGAGGTCGCGGGCAACGTCTATAGCCGCTATGCGAATCCGAACACCGACGAGTTCGTGCGCAAGCTCTGCCTGCTCGAGGGCGGCGAGGATGGCATCGCCACCGCCTCCGGCATGTCGGCGGTGTTTACGGCGATCGCGGCGCGGGTGTCATCGGGCGATCACGTCCTGGCGTCGCGTGCCCTGTTCGGGTCGACCCACCAGATCTTCACACGCATTCTGCCCAAGTGGGGCGTGTCGTCGGATTATGCCGATGCCGCCGATCCGAGCTCGTGGGAGCGCCTGGTGCGTCCCTCGACGAAACTGATCTTTATCGAGACCCCGTCGAACCCCGGGCTCGAGTTGGTCGATCTCCGCTGGCTCGGCGACTTCGCGGCAGCACGCGGCATTCCGTTGGTGGTCGACAACTGCTTCGCCACGCCTTATCTGCAGCGGCCGCTCGCGCTTGGCGCGAACGTCGTGACCCATTCGGCCACCAAGTACATCGACGGACAAGGACGGGCGCTCGGTGGTGCGATTATCGGTGATGCGTCGTACATCGCCGACTGCCGCTTCTTCGCGCGGCACACCGGCCCCGCCATGAGCGCGTTCAACGCCTGGCTGCTGTCGAAGTCGCTGGAGACGCTGGCCGTCCGCATGGATCGCCACTGTTCGAACGCGCTCGCGTTAGCGCAGCATTTCGAGCAGCATCCGGCGCTCACGGCGGTGCGCTATCCCTTTCTGCCGTCGCACCCGCAGCACGAGCTGGCGCGAGCACAGATGTCACAGGGCGGCGGCATCGTCGTGCTGGAGCTCACGGGCGGCCTCGACGCCGGACGGCGGTTCCTCGACGCGGTGCAGATGGTGTCGCACTCGGCGAACCTCGGCGACACCCGCACCATCGTGACCCATCCGGCGTCGACCACTCACTCGAGGCTGACGCCGGCCGAGCGCGCCGCTGTCGGCATTTCCGACGGATTGATTCGGGTAAGCGTCGGTCTCGAGCATGTTGGCGACATCATTGCAGATCTGGAACAGGCGCTGACCCGCGTGAACGGAGCGCCCTGAGCTCTACGGGGCCACGTGCTTGAGGTTGCCAAGCCGTGATATAATAAATGCGAGTTGTTCGTAATTGAAGCCGTAACGTTGATGGCGGACACTCACAAACCACGGTTATCAGGTAACGGTGACGCTTGATGCGGCCCCGATCGTGACAGAGTTACCTACGTCACGTTCGGCTCAGGGCGATGCGGCGTTTGGGGCCTCTCGCTCGAGCCAGATCGTGACCGGACCATCATTCACCAGCTCGACGTCCATCATGGCGCCGAACTCTCCTGTTTGCACCTCTATTTTGTGTTGGCGCAGAAGCAGTAAAAATTGCTCATAAAGTGGAATGGCAGTTTCTGGACGTGCGGCGTCGACGAAGCTTGGACGCTTTCCCTTGTTGACGTCGGCGTACAGTGTGAACTGTGATACGACCAAGAGCGTACCTGCGCGCTCCGCTATACCGTGGTTAATTTTCCCGTCGTTGTCGGCGAACAGGCGAAGGCCTACGATCTTGTCGGCCATCCATTTGAGTTCCGTATGGGTGTCCGTATGCGTGAACCCGACGAAGAGTAGATAACCGGATTGGATGCGCCCAGAGACTCTCGAGGGCGTCTCGATATCCTCCGAACGGATACGGACTTCGGCCCTGCTAACACGTTGTAGTAAGATTCTCATATTGCGAAAGTCTGGCAGTGCACTCCGATTCTCGGAAGTGCAAAAGGAAAATGCTTATCATGACGACTGTGCAACCTCGACTTGCGCTCCACATTGATCTGACGCCGCGTTCTGCGGCGATCGACGCTGACTCTGCCTTTACCGCCGCGTGTGCTGCCTGGCTGGGGCTCGATCAGGGCCAGCAGCTGAGCTGGGAGACGCCCTCCAATCACACGCTTGACGGTGGACGTATCCTCCGGTGGGCTCCGTACCGCGAAGGCGGAACGGCGCTGGCTGACATCGTAGTGCACGCGCCAGATCCACTCGATCGCTCACTGCAATGGACCACACACGTCACGTACGTGGTCACCACAAACACCAGTGGCTCGGTGCACCGTCAGGTGAACATCCGCGTCGGCACCGACGGAGGCCTCAGCAATGGCGCGCCTCCGCCAGTCCGTCCGCCTCGCCTGCTCTCCGAGCTCGACACACAGTTCGCGCTGGTAACAAACGACGGCCCGCTGCAGCGGAACCCGACGCAGCTCGAGGCGGGCACGCTCGACGCGTTCGTGCGCTTCGTGCTCTGCGATCCGGCCCGCACCTTGCCGGTGCTGCTGCTCACCGAATTGCCCGATGGCGGCTACGTGCTGCCGACCGAGCAATTCGCCGCCGAGATGTTCGGCATGGGCCTCTGCTTCATGCTACGGCACTCCGATACCTTTGCGCTCTCCGATGCCGTGGGCGGTCACGCGCGGAGTGTGTTCCTCGGTTCGGCTCGCGCCTACCTGCCCGGATTCACGCTCGAATCGGATCCGTTCCAGCACCCGCTTGTACTGGCTCGTGCATTGGCCCTTCCTGGCGAACGCCGGCGGCTGGTGCAGCGCCTGGCAGAAGTGTCGGTGCATCGTCCGTTCTCGGATCCAGCCATCGTGGAGACGCTCCGCGATCAGCGGGCATCGGCCTACGGCAAGCGCCCGGACGCCACGGAGGCCCTTGCGGCTGCCGAGTCCGGTATGGGAATGGACAAGAGCCAGCTCATCTCGCTCGTCCGACAGTATGAAGACGCCGTCCGCGCCGCCGAGGGTGAGCTTTCCCGCACCCGCGAGCGCTTGGTCGAGTCCCGCGACCTGTTGGAAGCCGAGCGGGCCTCGGCCCGTTCGCTCCGGACTACGCTGGCCGCCCACAAGGAACGCCAGCCGATCTCCAAGCCGGCCAGCGATACCCCGCAATCGGTGCTCGAAACCGTCGAGCGCGCGCAGGCGCTGTACTCTGACGCGCTCCGCCTGCTGCCGTCGGCCTTCTCGTCGTCCCGCGAATCATCGTTCCCCGACCCCGATACCGCGTGGTCGTATCTGAAGGCGCTCGGCGAAGTTGGCCGTCGTCGTCAGGACCGTGCGCTCGGTCGCCCGCTCGGCGACGTCTTCACCGACCTCGGCGTGGATTTCTCATCGGGACCGTCCGATGGCAGCCGGAAAACGCCGTTCATCTTTCGCGATGGCGAGCGAGAGATCGAGTGCGCCGACCAACTGCTGAAGGGTGCGAACCCGCTGACTTGCCTGCGGATCTACTTCACGTCGTCGGAAGACGGCGGGTTCGTGATTGGTCACGTGGGCCGCCAGATCGAGGTGGTGGCCCCACCAGCCCCGGTGGCGCTTCCGGAAGAGTAGGTGCCACGGTCGCACGCGGTGTGATCTCACACCGGAAGCTGTTTGGTTAAGAACGTGTGTTCGACAAACGGAAGTGCCGCTTCGATGATGTCCGAAGCGGCACTTCCGTTTGTCGCACACACGTTCGCCACCGCGCTCACTTCCGGTGTGAAACAACACTGCGCCGAGCAGTGCTACGGCGCTGTCTCGTGGAACTCGACGCTCGTTTCATGCTGTAACGCACGGCGCAATGCCCACGCGTCGGAGAAGAGCACGACCACGTGACCCTTATGGTCGAACAGCTTGAGACGTCCCTGCCCCGTGGCGACGCGCTCCACATCGGCCTTCGGTCCCGTGATCCATCGCGGCCAGCGGTACGTCATCTTCTCGAACTTGCAGGGTGCCGCGTACTCGTGCTCGAGACGGAACGCCATGACGTCGAATTGCAGCTGGCCGACGGCGCCTACGATGGGTTGTGAGCCCGCCGATGTCTCCGCGAAGAACACCTGTGCGGCGCCCTCTTCGGTGAGCTGGCGCAGCCCGCTGTCGAACTGCTTACGCTTGAGCGGGTCGGCCGGAATAGCGCGGGCGAAGTGCTCGGGCGGGAAGCGCGGAATGCCCTGAAACTCCAGCTTGCCATCGCCGCCAAGCGTGTCGCCGATGCGCAGGTTGCCTCGGTCCATGATGCCGATGACATCACCGGGCCACGCCTCCTCAATGCTGACACGATCGCGCGCCATGAACTGCTGCGGCGCGGCCAGTCGAATCGGCTTTCCACTGCGTTGATGCAGCACCTGCATGTTCGCTTCGAAGTGGCCGGACACGATACGCACGAACGCCACCCGATCGCGGTGCTTCGGGTCCATGTTCGCCTGGATCTTGAATACAAAGCCCGTGAAGTTGGTGCTCTCCGGATCCACGTTGCCGGTGTTGGTTTCACGCGGGCCCGGCGCCGGCGCCAGCTCGAGAAACTCACGCAGAAACGGCTCGATCCCGAAGTTCGTGAGGGCAGACCCGAAGAACACCGGCGTGAGCGACCCATCGATCACCCGATCGTGATCGTACGTGTGCCCGGCCGCATCGAGCAGGTCGATATCGGTCATCAGGCGATCGAACGCACTCTCGCCCATCGCCTCGATCAGTGCGTCGTCGTCGATGCTCACGATCGTGTCGTCGGCCCGGGTCGCGCCACGGTCACCGCTGCGCTCGAAGAGGTGCACTTCGCGCTTGAGGCGGTCGTACACGCCGACGAAGATGTCGTTGTTGAACACCGGCCACGTAGCGGCGAAGCAGTCGATGCCGAGATCGGCTTCGACATCCTGAATGAGCTTGAGCGGATCTTCGCCGTGTCGGTCGCACTTGTTCACGAGCGTAAAGATGGGCGTACGACGCCGCTTGCAGACGTCGAACAGCTGCCGGGTGCGCTCTTCCACGCCGCGACGATTATCGAGGAGCATGATGGCGCAATCGGCCGCGACCAGCGTGCGGTACGTGTCTTCCGAGAAATCTTCGTGACCCGGCGTGTCCAGCAAGTTGAGCTGGTAGCCCAGATACTCGAACTGCAGCACCGAGCTCGTTACCGAGATGCCGCGCTCCTGCTCCAGCTTCATCCAGTCGGACGTGGCATGCCGCGTGGCACGCCGGGCCTTGACCGAGCCGGCCAGGTGGATCGCCCCACCGTACAGAAGCAACTTCTCGGTGAGCGTGGTCTTGCCGGCGTCCGGGTGCGAGATGATCGCAAAGGTCCGGCGACGGGAAATCTCGTGCGCGAGGCGTTGCGCGGCAATTTCAGGAGAGACAGCGTCAGTCATGCCGAAAGCTAAGCGTTCCGGGGGGGGATCCGAAACGGCTACTCGACCGTCACCGACTTGGCGAGGTTGCGCGGCTGGTCGACGTTGCACCCGCGCTTGACGGCGATGTAATAGGCCAGCAGCTGCAAGGGCACGCTCGCCAGGATCGGCGTGAGCAGATCGACCGTCTCGGGGATCCGGAACTCGTAATCGAGCTTGCCGGCCAGCGCCGGCTCGTCGCGGGTGGTGATCGCGATGATCTTGCCTTTACGGGCCTTCACCTCCTGAATGTTCGACGTGATCTTGTCGAACACGGCGTCATGCGGAGCAATACACACCACCGGCATCATCTCGTCGATGAGCGCAATGGGGCCGTGCTTCATCTCGGCGGCCGGATAGCCTTCGGCGTGGATGTACGAGATTTCCTTGAGTTTCAGCGCGCCTTCGAGCGCCGCCGGGAAGTTGTAGCCGCGCCCGAGGTACAGGAAATTGGACGCGCGCTTGAATTCTTCAGCGAGCCCCTCGATTTCCGGTGCGCGATCCAGGATGGACTGGATCTGCGCTGGCAGGTCGGCCAGCGCCTGCGCGATTTCTCGACCGCGGGCCACACTCAGATTTTTGAGGCGTGCCAGCTTGAGCGTGAACAGCGCCAGCGCTACGACCTGACTGGTAAACGCTTTGGTCGAGGCCACACCGATTTCTGGGCCGGCATGCAAATAGATGCCGCCGTCGTCTTCGCGCGCGATTGTGGAGCCGACCACATTCACAATTCCGAGTGTGCGGGCACCACGGCGCTTCGCTTCACGCATGGCAGCGAGCGTGTCCGCCGTCTCACCCGACTGCGAGATGACGATACAGAGCGTCGTCGGCGTCACGATCGGATTCCGGTACCGGAACTCTGACGCATACTCCACTTCCACAGGAATGCGGCACAACTCTTCGATCATCATCTCGCCGATCAGCGCCGAATGCCAGCTCGTGCCGCACGCGGTGATAATGATGTTGTCGATCTTGAGCAGGTCTTCCTTCGAGATGTTCAGACCACCGAGCTTGGAGAACCCTTCTTCGAGAATCAGTCGGCCGCGCATGGTGTTTTCTACCGTGGTCGGCTGCTCGAAGATTTCCTTCAGCATGAAGTGCGGATAGCCACCGCGCTCAATCTGCTGCAAGTCCCAGTCGATGCGCGTCACGGGCTTATCGCGGATCGCCGAGTCGAAATCGAGCACCCGGTAGCCACCGCGCGTCACGACGGCGATATCGCCGTCGTCGAGATAGACCACGTTGCGTGTGTGCGCCA
>NSHR01000077.1 GCA_002737115.1 Gemmatimonadota bacterium
CCAGGGTGGTGACCGTAAAGATGCGCGTGAACTCGGCTGCCACGTAGCGGTCGAGCGGCGTAATGAAGCGACGGCTCACGCGTCCACCGCCGCGGCCTGTTCCTGCCGCATCTGCGCGGCAAGCGCCCGTCGCGCCTCGCGGTCGACCCACCAGTCACGGATCCCGCCGCCGCGCGAGGTATCGGTCGTCGATTCCACTCGCCACAACAGCACCACACCGATCATCGCGAAAATGGCATTCGCGATCCACATCGCAATCGAGGCCGGCACCAGGCCTTTGTCGGCCAACGCTTCACCGCCCATCAGACAGATGTAGTACAACCCGAACACGCCGATGCTGACGCCGAGCGTCGCGCCCACACCGCCGCGTGGAAAGCGCAGGGCGATGGGTGGACCGAACAAGACGAACACCAGACAGGCAAACGAGAGTGCGAACTTCTTATGGATCTCGACCGTGAGGCCGTCGAGTCCTTCGCGTGAGACCACCAGCTGGGCCTCCGCCGCGTTCATCGCGCCGCGATACATGGTCGTGGTGTCGATCGCGGGAGGCACCGGCGGCGTGATAGTGGCCGCGGGCGGTGGCGGAGGGATGACGGCGCCGAGGCTGTCCTTCAGCGTATCGCCAGGCGGCGTCACCACCGGCGCCGGCGGTGCGGCGGTTACGACGGGCGCCTGCGGGGTGGCGGTCACGACGGGCGCCTGTGCCTTGGCCTTTTTGGGAAGGAACAGCGACGGCAGCGTCACGCAGTAGAACCGCGCCAAGCCTTCCTCAACGGGCCGGTCACGCGGCGCCCTGAGCGTCTTCGTGCCCGGGGCGACGAGTTGGCTGGCGTACATGATGTATTCCTGCCGCACCCGCCGGAACTCCATCGCATCGGCCGCGTACCGCCGGTGCATCTCGCACACCGTCATCTCGCGGTCGCTCCGGTAGTCGTCGTTGCTGGTGCTCTCGAAACCGCGGGTGATGCCGCGCACCTTCACCGTTTGGTCTCTGAAGAAGCTGCGCTGCAGCCGCCTGGCATCACCACGCACGAACTCCTGCGAGTATCCATCGAACAGCTGCAGCAGCAGATCTTGCCCATTGGGCGTGAGCGAGAACACGCCGCTGTCGGCGTAGATCGTCTTGCGCTCAGGTCCCTTGGTGAGATCGTAGATCACGACGTCGTACATCTTGTTGGTGTTCGCATTGCTGCGGGCGATCCGGAGGAAGAACTGGTCCGTGACCGCATTCATCGCCTGGTCCCGCAAGGCGAGCGTCGGCTTCGTCTTGGCGATATCGTTCTGGAGGATGCGCAGTTCGTGGTTGGCGCGCGGCAGCACTTGGTCGTTGAACGCGACCATCGCGATCGACAACAGGAAGGCGCAGGCCAGGACCGGCAGCATCAGGGTGCGGACACGCACACCACTCGCCTTGAAGGCGGTGATCTCGTGTTCGGCGGCCATACGACCGAAGGTGAACAAGGTCGCCACGAGCACGGCCATCGGCATCGTCATCGCGATGGTGAATGGCAGCGACAGGACGAAAAACTTGCCGATGGCCGACCAGGGGAGTCCCTTGCCGGCAAGGTTCGCGAGCTGGCGCGCGACGTACTGCAGCATGAGCAGCGACGTCAGCGCAGACAGCGCAAACAGGAGAGGTCCGACGTGCTCGCGCACGACATAGCGGGTAACAAGCTTCACGACGTAAATTCCACGGTGACCACCCGCATTATCAAGGGCGCGTCGGCTTAGAGTCGACAATATGCGCTCGCAGTTTTTGACCGTACGGCGGCGACAGGGTTGGCCGCTGGTACCCCACGACCGGAGTTCGGTGCGCAGGCAGCTCCAGATTTGGGCGCGCGTGGTATGGCCGCTGGCATCGCGGCTGGCATCGCGGCTGGCATGGCGGCTGGCATGGCCGGTGGCCATGCTGGCGGCCGTCTCCGTGAGCGCGTCACCGCTCGCGGCGCAGCCGGTTGCCCCTCAGTCAGCGTCGCTGCCCCTAGGGGCGCGTTTGGCTGCGGATTCTCTGCGCCTTAGGGTCCCCTCCCTCCTCGGCCCTTTCGGTGTCGCTACGGCGCTGCGGCCGGATCCCGCCCGCGTCGCCGATCGCGCGATAGCCATCGCCCGTCGCCGCCACGAGGAGCGGATCGCCGCCCGCTGGGGACAGACGGTCGTCCGCGGCCTCGCTGGGCCGGGGTCGACGGTCGCCGCCGCCCGGTCCGACAGTGGCCCGACCCCCGGCGCCCTGGTGCCGCTGGTCCCGCAACGCCGGCCGGGGGCCGATGCCGCCACCCAGCTTGCCACCGACCTCGTGGGCGAGATCGGCGACCTCGGGATCGCCCTCCAGTCGCGCCTCGAGTCGAAGGTGCAGCGCAGTCGCAACGAGCGATGCACCACGGCGCAGCTCACCATCCTTGGCAACAATTGCTTCGGCATCTTTCAGCCGGCGTTCGACTTTCAGTTCAACGTGCGCACCGGCGGCGTCGTGGCCAATCGCGTGTACGTGAATGTCGACTATGACTCGCAGCGTGAATTCGATGCGTCGAACAACATCTCGGTGCGCTACCAGGGCAAGTCGGACGAGGCCCTGCAGACGCTCGAAGTCGGCAACGTCACCTTCCAGCCGCCGGCCTCGCGCTTCCTTACGTCGGGTATCCCGTCGGGCAACTACGGCATCCAGGCCACCGGACAGATCGGACCCATGCGCTTCACGTCCATCGCGGCGCAACAAAAAGGCAATGTCTCCAAGGACAACGTCTTTACCATCGGGGAACGTTCGCAGCAGCAGGTCGATCGCATCATCGAAGACATTCAGGTCGAGACGCGCCGCTTCTTCTTTACGATTGATCCGCGCTTGCTCGGTGGGTACCCCAACATCGACCTGTTGAATCGGCAGCAGATGCAGCAACTCGCCGCATCGCTTCCCGATTCCGTGCGACCGGCGCGTCTGTACGTGTATCGTCAGCTCATCAATGCCGCCAACCAGAACCCGCGCGGTCCGCAGTTCTCGGTGCGCGGGGCGCGCAATCCCTCGCGGCAGATCTACGAAGTGTTGCGCGAGAACGTCGACTACTACGTCGATCCCTCGCAGCTCTGGATTGCACTGGTGCGTCCGCTCAACCCTAACAGTGAGCGGCTCGCCGTCGCGTACGAAGTAAATGTGGCCGGCACGCCGAGACGGAATGTGAGCACTGGTGGCACGCCCGACATCGAGTTCACGGCCGACCCGCAGTACGCGAATCTGCTCTGGGAGCCCGAACTCCAGCCCACCAACACCGCGTACTTCCTGCGCGAACTGAAGTCGGTGTATCGCCTCGGCGGCGAAGATCTGCAGCGTCAAACGATCAAGCTCAAGCTCGTCACCGGCACCTCCGGCGACCAGGAAAAGCCGATCAACACGTCGCGCGGTGAAACCTATCTGCAGCTGTTCGGTCTGTCGCAGGCCACCAACTCGGCGGCCTTCGACGTGGAGAATCGCGTGTGGCCGCGCCCCAATGATCCGAACACGCTGGCATCGTTCGCCGGTGGCAATGGCCAGCAGAAGCTGATCCGCGATTACTTCGTGTTCTATCCGTCGCTGCAGCCGTTCGCGCGTGGCGGACTGGCACAGCCGCTCGCCAATCCGGCCAACGACACGCTGTATCGGTATCCCAACGAATATCTGTACTCGGCGCAGCGACCACAGGCCATTTATCGCATGGTGGCCAGCTACCTCTCCGAAGGTGGCGGCAGCACGCAATCCATCAAGCTCAGCACGATTCAGGTGCGACCCAACTCCGAGCGCGTGTCGCTCGACGGCCGCTTGCTGACCAAGACGACCGACTACGAGATCGACTACGACCTCGGCATGATCACCTTCAATCGGCCGGATACGCTGTTCGCGACGCCCAGACAGGTATCGGTGCGCTACGAGGAGAACCCGCTATTCGCGGCGGCGCCCACCACCATTCTCGGTTTTGCGTCGCAGTTCCCACTCGAGAACGGGCAGCTGGCCTTCACCGCGATCTCGCAAAGTCAGCGCTCGGGATACAACCGACCGCCGCTTGGGTTTGAGCCGGTCGGCTCGCTGGTAGCCGGCGTGACCGGTAATCTGGCGTGGGATGCCCCGCTGCTCACGCGCGCGCTCGGGAAGCTCCCCTTCAAGCAGAGCGCTACCCCGTCGCGCGTGAGCCTGCAGGGTGAGTTCGCGATGAGCAAACCGCAGCCCAATGCTGCGGGGCAGGCGTACCTCGAATCGTTTGAGGGCGAAGGCGCCATGCCCGGGATCTCGCTCTCCGAAGGCTCCTGGTACTACAGCTCGCGTCCGTCTCTCGGGAACACGCTGGGCTCGCGCTTCGGGAGTAGCACGTTCTCGGTGAACCGCGCCGCGACGATGGCGTTCCAGAACAACGGCGTCGATGTCGGGGGCAACTTCATTCAGTTCAGTCTCCAACAGATCGATCCGTCGGTGCGCATCGTGGGCAGCGGTGTGCAGGCACCTGAGCAGCTGCTGTGGATGACGCTCTATCCGCTCAAAACCGGTGGTATCTTCGACTTCGAGCCCGGCACCGCGAAGCGCCGGTTCGCCTGGACGGTCGGTGACAACAGCCTCGTTGGCAATACGCCCTCCGGACGTCGCTGGCGCTCGCTGCGCACGGTGATCAATCCCAGCGGCGCCGATTTGTCGCGTACCGAGAACATCGAATTTTTCGCGCTGGTGCAATCCGAGCAGTCGAAGGTGAAGCGCAATCCCACGCTCGTATTCGACTTCGGCGAGATCAGCGAGAACAGCGTGGCTTTCGCCCCCGAAACGCTTACGGTGAACTCGCCGGTACGCGCCGGGCTTCCCGCCGACTCCACCTATCGCGGCAAGCGCCTCGTGGGCTTTGATCGCTTTGACTCCGAGCGCGATCGGTTCTCGCGGGCATTTAATGCGGCCGAGAACGATAAAGGCTTGCCCGGCGACGTGGCCGATACGCTCGTGGTCGTGAATCGCACTGGCCCGTCGCCGGTGATCTCTACGCAGAACAAGGTTGCCATCTGCACGCAGGCCGTGCAGATCGTGCAGGTGCTCGGCGACAGTCGCGCCAACTGCGGCGCCCGCAACAACCGGCTGGACGAAGAAGACATCGATCTCGACGGCCAGCTCAACATGCCGAACGCGGCTATCGATCAGGAGCAATACAAGCGTTTTGTGGTTGACCTGGCGGATACGCGCAATTGGACACGCGTGGGCAAGTGCTACCAGCAGAAGGACTCGACGGTGAATGGTGTGGTCAGCGATTCGTTGTGCTGGGTGCAGGTGCGCATCAACTGGCGCGCGCCGGCCGAAGCGCAGAACAATCCGAATGACCGGCGCGTGCGCGCGTTGCGGCTCACGATGGTGTCGAGCGCCGAATCGGCGGACGACGCATTCGTGCGGGTAGCGTTGACGCGATTGAAGCTGGTTGGCGCCCCGTGGCTTAAGCGCAGCGTTGAACCGCTGTCTGGTATGGCTGGCGACTCGGCCGGTGTAGTAGGTGGCTACGTGATCGCCAGCGTGATCGGCACGCTCGACTCCACCTCGTTGGTTCCGTACACGCCGCCGCCGGGTGTGATCGAAGCGCCGGAGAATCGGCAGACCGGCTACGAGAATAACCGTCTGCAGGTGAACGAGCGTGCGCTGCGGCTGCAGGCAGGCATCCCGGGCCGTCAGTTCCGCCCATTTGATCGCGCCGAAGCCTTCTTCCGCTTCCAGGAAGGCACCAAGACCTTCATGGGCTACAAGACGCTGCGCTTGTGGATGCGTGGCCGCGGCAACGGCTGGGGGCAGAACGGCGAGTTGAATGGCTACGTGAAGATTGGCCGCGATGAGAACAACTTCTACATGTATCGCACACCGGTGAACGCTGGGGTGGGGCTCAGTGCGTGGGAGCCTGAAGTGCGGGTCGATTTACAGAAGTTTCAGATCCTGCGCGCGCAACTGGAAAATAATTTCTTGACAGGCTCCGCCGACTCGGTGTCCTGTTCTGGCGCCGACCTTGAGCTGATCCGTCGCTCGGGCTTACCGCGAGGCGTGGCCGTGCGCCGGTATGCGGTCTGTCAGGATGGCTACATCGTGTACAGCGCTGACCCGACCGTCACGCCGCCCAATCTTGCCGGCGTGCAGGAAATGGCGGTCGGCCTCGTGCGTGTAGACAGTGTGCCCCGCGGCGGCACGGGCCTCATGAGCAACGACACGCTCGAACTGTGGGTCAACGATATTCGTCTCACGGATGTGGTGGATGATATCGGATTTGCCGGCGAGCTGGGGCTGGCGGTCAACGCCGGTGATCTGGCCGAATTCCGCATGAACGTGAGTCGTCGCGATCCCAACTTCCGGCAACTCAACGAGACCCCGTCGTTCCTCACCACGAGCGGCGTGAATGTCGGCACCACCCTGCATCTTGAGCGGATGTTGCCCCAACGCCTCGGCATCGTGATGCCATTCAGCGTGGACTACGCGGGCTCCGGCGTTGATCAGCTGTTTATCAATCGCACCGACGTCCGCGCGAGTGGCATTCAGGGGCTGCGCAATCCCAGCGATAAGCGCGTGAACTACGCGCTCGCCTTGCGACGGGCGACCCCGATGGGTGGTGGATGGTATGCCCCGCTCGTGAATGGACTCGCGCTCAATGGCACCTGGTCGAATGCCGCCTCGCAGAGCGCTTTTCAGAAGGCCACCAACAGCGCGTATGCACTGGGAGCATCACTCAATCTGTCCGACGACCGTCGCGAATCGACGCTGCCGCGCGTGGTCGATGCGCTGTTTGGCATTCTCCCGCGCGGACTGCGCGAGAGTGACGCCATTCGCAACTTCCGTGGACAGCGATTCCGATGGTCGCCCACGGCGTTCCGGCTGTCGAGCTCTATGGCGCGCAACGCGAACTCGAGCACCTCGTTCACGAAGGCGGCGGAGTCTCTCACGGACACCGGTCAGGTCGCGAACGGACTCACGCACTTTTGGCAGAACAGCGGCTCTCTCGAGTTCCGTCCCTCGGCCGGACTGACGGCCTCCATGAACGCGCGACAGCTGCTGGACCGGCGTGACTATCGTACCACGTCGCTCCTGGCGGATAGCACTGATCGCGGACAGGCGGCGGCCGCGGAGCGATTGCAGCTGCTGGGTACGACGATGGGGCTCGAGCGCGAACGTTCGCTCACGTCAGCCGTGCTGTTCCAACCCACGCTCGCGGTGTGGCTGCGGCCGCGCCTCGACTTCAACTCGACGTTCAACCTGAATAAAGATCCGAACGCGCGCGCGCTGTTGCGGGAGCAGGACTCTACGGGGGCGTATCGACTGCCCAAGCGCATGGGGGCAGCGCAGACCCTCAGCACCGGCACCACGTTCGACTTCGGTCGCCTGATTACCTCGCGCACCGCGGAGAAAACGCTCGTTAATCGGCTGGGGCGCATGTTTGCCCCGATCGACGTGTCATGGCAGCAGAGTCTGACCTCGAACTACGACAACACGGCCTTCATTCCCGGGTGGGGCTATCAACTGGGCCTGGGTGGCATGCAATCGTTCCGCGGACTCGACTCGCGACTGGCCACCACGGCCGGGCGGCTGCGTCGCGCCACCGCCACGGGCTCGCTGAACTTGCCCTTCTCGTTCACGGTGCAGTCCCGTGTCGAGAATGGCACCACCGAAACGTGGACCCGACGGACATTCGACGGATTTCAGGCCGTGATCACCAGCACGCAGCAGGTGACGCCCGACTACTCCGTGCGGTGGAGCTGGCGTCCCGTGCGGCTACGGAAGGTGATCACCATGGTGAACGTGAACGGGCGCTATCTCGTGAGCGAGCAGGAAACGACGATCCCCAACGAGACTGGCGGCTTGGCCGATCGCAGCCGCACCATGGCTCGCAGTCAGCCGCTGTCGGGCGCGATCACCTGGGCCTTCTTTGGCGGACTCACCACCAACGCGTCGCTCGACCGTACGCACCGCGAAGACAGTCGCCCCGGGTCGCTCACGAATGGCGACACCCGGCGCATGGCGTTCGACGTGGCGCGGCGCTTCAAAGTGCCTAAGCGCTTCACCGCGCGGAACGCGACGGTGCGGACATCGTTGTCGTATCAGAGTGAGGAGTCGCAGTCGATCGTGCAGGGGTCGTCGTCCACCAATGCCGCTGGTGACGTGGTGACGATTCCTCCGTCGGTGCTCACGGACAACGGCCGTCGTGCATTCAACTTCAACGCCGACACGGATCTCTCCGAGCTGCTGACGTTCAGTCTTACCGGATCGCGGGTCGTGAACTTCGACCGGAACTTCAACCGGCAGACCTCGAACCTGATTTTCAGTGCGGTACTCCAGCTTCGCTTCTTCGCGGGCGATCTGAAGTAGCGCGCGCGTGAGGGGCCGCGTCATCTAGATGATGCCGGCGTCGCGCGGGTTATCGCGCCAGCGCGGACTATGACTAGTGTGGCTCCATGCCCACGCCCGCGGAACGACAGGCGCTCCTGTTTCTCGCTGCCGTCGCCGTCATCGGCGGCGGTGTGCGGGCTGTCGGCACACGTGCCCTGGCCCGCGATGTCGCCGGGGCAGAGCAGGGGCCGGCCCCCAGCACGGACCTCGCCACGCGCGCCCTCGACGCCCAGATCGCGGCGGTTGACTCCGCCCGCCGACGCGAACATGAGACGCCCTCCACCCCGCGGTCCCGATCAAGCCGGACGCCGAAGCGGCCGACAGTCCCTCGTGAGCGTCTGCCGGCGCCGGTGCTGTCGGTCGACGTGAACGACGCGTCGGCCGCGGAACTGGAGCGGCTGCCGCGCGTCGGCCCAGCGCTCGCCGCCCGTATCGTCGCGTGGCGTGAGCAACACGGTCCGTTCGAGTCGTTGGAAAGCCTCCGTCACGTACGCGGCATCGGGCCGGCTACCGCGCGACGGCTCGCCCCTCTGGTGACGTTTTCCGGGCGGCACAGTCCATCCCAAAGTGAGGCTCCTGCCTCGTCTACCCCGCACGCGCTGTCCGCGTCCTCGCCGAAATCTGTAAACATGTCTGCTCCTGTTGGACCACTTTCTGGTCGCGCCACCGAACGGCTCGGTGATCTCCTCGTCAACGAGGGGCTGCTGACGCGTGAGCAATTGGCAAAGGCGCTGCAGGAGCAGTCCGTTACGCCAGGCCAACGCATTGGGCTCACTCTCATTAAAATGGGATTCGTGCCCGAGACGGACGTCGTGCGCATGCTCGCGCGCCAGTTCCGCATGCCTGCCGTTGACCTCTCGCGGTTCGAGGTGGACACCCGGCTGCTCAAGCTGATCCCGGCGGAGTTGGCGTCTAAGCACAAGGTGCTGCCGTTGAAACGCGATGGACGGCAGCTTACCGTTGCCATCGCCGATCCAACCGCCATGTCGGTGCTCGACGATCTTAAGTTTATCACGCGCTATGATATCGTCCCCGTGCTGGCGGGCGAGTACTCGATGCGCGCGGCGATCGAGAAGCACTATGAAGCGAATGAAGTCCACATGCAGTCGCTGCTGCAGGACATCGTGGCAGCTGAAGAAGACGATGTCGAAGTTCTTGAGGCCCAGGAAGACGCCCACGACGCGAGTGTGCTGGCGGCGCTGGTTGATGAAGCACCGGTCGTCAAGCTGATCAACGCCATCCTCGTCGATGCCGTGCACAAGGGCGCCTCGGACATTCACTTCGAGTGCTTTGAGCACGAACTTCGGGTGCGCTATCGCATTGACGGAGTGCTGACCGAAGTCATGAAGCCACCCCTCAAGATGCGCGCCGCCCTGATCTCGCGCTTCAAGATCATGGCGTCGCTGAACATCGCCGAACGGCGCGTACCGCAGGACGGCCGTATCAAGTTGAAAGTCGCCAAAAAGGTCATCGACTTCCGCGTCAGCGTGCTTCCCACGTTGTTCGGCGAAAAGGTCGTGCTCCGCATCCTCGACAAGGGTAACCTCACCCTCGACCTCGAGCAGTTTGGTATCGAACCGCGCGCTGAGCGCGAGCTGATGGAGGCGATCTCGAATCCGTACGGCATGGTCCTCGTGACCGGCCCCACCGGTTCAGGAAAGACCACCACGCTCTATTCAGCGCTGTCGAAGATCAACAACGGCGACACGAACATCATGACCGCCGAGGATCCCGTCGAGTACAACCTCTTCGGCATCAATCAAGTGCAGGTGCGCACCGACATCGGTATGACCTTCGCGGCGGCGCTGAAGGCATTCCTGCGTCAGGATCCGAATGTTATCATGGTTGGCGAAATCCGAGACCTGGAAACGGGTAGCATCGCTATCAAGGCGGCGCTCACCGGCCACATGGTCATGAGCACGCTGCACACGAATTCGGCGCCGGAAACGATTACCCGTTTACTGGACATGGGGCTTGAACCCTTCAACGTGGCGTCGGCGCTCAACCTGATTCTGGCGCAGCGACTGGTGCGCCGGATCTGCAGTAAGTGCAAGGTGCGGTACGAGCCCGACGCGGCGGAGTTCGCCGGCGCCAAGGTGAAAGCCACCACGACGATGCGCGAACTCAAGTTCACCGATGAAGCGCTCGATAACGCCAAGTCGCGTGCTACGCCGGAAGCCGTGCCGTTCCTGAGCAACCTGTCGCTCGATACCACGATCGGCGAACTGCCGTACTTCAAGGGGTACGGCTGCGACGCCTGCGGCGGGACAGGTCTCAAGGGACGTCAGGGTCTGTATGAGGTGATGTTCCTGACCCAGACGCTCAAGAAGTTGGTGATACAGAGCGCCGACGTGCAGGTGCTCCGCAACGCGGCCATCGACGAGGGCATGCTGTCGCTCCGTATGGATGGCTGGCTCAAGGTGCTGAAGGGCGTGACCACGCTCGATCAGGTCATCCGTGAAACAGCAAGCTGAGTTCGTGTGACAGTGGGGTTTCCTCTCCACCGGAACGTTCGTCTATCCTTGGGGCGCCGACTGGCGCTCCGTTCACGACTGCCCGCGCGATGACTGATTCCGCTCAGACTCCTGTATCTCTGCGCACCCTGCTCGATGAAATGATCGAGCGGGGGGCCTCCGACTTGCACGTCGCCGTTGGCGAGCGGCCTAAGCTGCGGGTCGACGGCGATATCGTCAACTCTGGTATCGAGCATGTTCTCACGCCGCGGGATACGCTGGAGCTGGCGTACTCGGTGCTTACGGAAAACCAGAAGAAGCGATTCGAACTGGAGGACGAGCTCGACTTCTCGTTTGGCATCGCGAATCTGTCCCGTTTTCGCGGCAACGTGTTCAAGCAGCGCGGCTGCGTCGGCATG
The DNA here is from genome assembly GCA_002737115.1 of Gemmatimonadota bacterium. Lineage (GTDB taxonomy): Bacteria > Gemmatimonadota > Gemmatimonadetes > Gemmatimonadales > Gemmatimonadaceae > Gemmatimonas. Next base: position 11,220 of record NSHR01000077.1, read on the forward strand.
GTCATCCGTTGCATTCCGTTTCACATCAAGACGTTTAACGATCTCAATCTCCCGCCGGTGATTGCCGGATTCGCCGACCGTCCGCGTGGCCTCGTGCTCGTGACCGGCTCCACTGGTTCGGGCAAGAGCACCACGCTCGCCGCGATGATCGACAAGATCAACACCGAGCGCCGCGGGCACATCATCACTATCGAAGACCCGATCGAATTCATTCATCGGCATCGGAACTGTATCGTCAATCAGCGCGAGGTCGGCGCCGACACAAAAAGTTTTGCATCGGCGCTGAAATACGCGCTACGTGAGGACCCCGATGTCATTTTGATCGGCGAAATGCGCGACTTGGAGACCATCCAGGCCGCCCTCACCATCGCCGAAACGGGCCACTTAGTGTTCGCCACGCTGCACACCAACAGTGCGGCCGAAGCGATCAACCGAATTATCGATGTGTTTCCGGCGCATCAGCAGAGTCAGGTACGGGCGCAGCTCGCATTTACGCTCGAAGGCATCATCACCCAGGTGTTGCTGCCCAAGATTGCCGGGCGTGGGCGCGCGATGGCGGCGGAGATTCTGGCGATGACGCCCGCCATGCGCGCGCTGATCCGCGACGACAAGGTGCACCAGATCTACTCTCTTATGCAGGCTGGGAAGAAGTATGGCATGCAGACGATGAACGATGCGCTGTACCAGCTGTATGTATCGCGCCAAGTGAGCGCCGACGAGTGCACACGCGCGTCGGGTGATCCCAGCGAATTTCTGCGCATGATCGGCAAAGGACCGACCGACGACAATCTCTCGGCGCCGGGCAAAGGCGCCGGTGATCGCGCGGCGGCC
>NSHR01000078.1 GCA_002737115.1 Gemmatimonadota bacterium
ACCTCCGTCCCGAGGTTTCCACCGAGACCGAGTACGGCATGGACCTCGAGCTGTTCAGTAAGTACGGTGTCACGCTCACGAAGTCGCACAACGTGATCGACGACCAGCTGCTGCAGCCGCCCCCGCCCGCCGCGGCCGGCTTCGCCAGCCAGTGGACGAACGCCGGTCAGCTCACGAACAACACGGTCGAAGTCTCGCTGAACGTGCCGCTCGTCGCCTCGCGCCACGTCGACTATTCGGTGCGCTTCAATTACGACCGCACCACGTCCGTCATCACCAAGCTCGACATCCCCGAGTACTTCATCGAGGGGACGATGTTCAAGATGATTCAGGGCGGCGCGCTCGGTCAGATTTATGGCCGAAAGTTCGTGAAGGAGTGCGGTCAGCTCCCTGCCGATTTCCAGGCGCGCTGCGGCTCAGGTCTCGAGTATCAGACCAATGCGGACGGATTTATCGTGTATGTCGGTCAGGGGAACACGGTCAACGACGGCATCACGAAGAATTTATGGATGACCCGCCTTCCGGCCGCCTCCGCGCCGTGGAAGGGTGGCACCGGCGGCGATCCGCTCAGCTGGGGCATGCCCATCCTCGAGCGTGACGCCGGCGGCGCCGTGGGCGTGCTGCCCCTCGGTCAAGCGCTCCCGCGCTTTCGTTGGTCCGCGGCGCAGAACTTCCGCTACAAGCGCCTCACCGCCTACGGCCTGCTCGACGCCACGGTTGGCAAGAGCGTCTGGAACCAAGGCCGGCAGTGGTCGTTGGGTGACTTCATGCACGCGGATGCCGACCAGCAGGGCAAGTCGGTGGCCGATGCGAAACCCGTCGGCTACTACTTCCGCGCCATCTCGACCGGCGGCGTCGGTGGTCTGTATGACGTGCTGGGCCCGAATAACAACACGGTGGAAGACGCCAGCTTTGTGAAGCTCCGTGAACTCTCGGTGGGCTACAAGATCGGTTCGATCGCCGGTGTGGGGAACTGGAACCTCGCCCTCATCGGTCGCAACTTGATCACGTTCACCAAGTACAAGGGCTTCGACCCCGAAGTGGGGTTGGGAGGTGGCCAGCTCGGATCCGCCGTGCTCAACGCCAACGACGGATACGTTTTCCCGAACCTGCGCCAGTTCACGTTCTCGCTCAGCACCAGCTTCTGACCCCGGAGTTCACGCCGCGCGAGGCGTTCAAGACCCTCGCGCGCGTGGACAGCCTCTTGAGGAGATTCGATGCGTAAGCACGTTTCGCAGTACTTAGCGGGCGGTGGGTTACTGCTGGGGCTTATGGCCTGCAGCGGTGACTCACTGAACGTCGTCAACATCAACGATCCAGACGTGGCACGCGCCTACGCCACACCCGCGGGTGTGGAAGGCGTGGTGGCTGGACTCGGTGTGCAGCTCAACAACACCCAGCGCGCGACCGAATCGGTCAACACGCAAGCGCGTATTCTCGCCGGCGAGAACATCGCCTCGGTGGCCAACTTCGGCATGGCGGCGCGGTCGCAGATCCCGCGCTCGGTCATCTCGAACGAACTGGGCAACGACCAAAACGCGGGCAACCTCGCGAACTTCAATCAGTTCTCGCGGGTGTCCCGCACGGCATCCAACGCCATTGCCGCCGTGAACCGCTTGGCCACCACTGGCCAAACCATCGGCAGCCCGGCGCAAGACGCGCGCGCCAAGGCGTTCTCCTATCTGATTCTCGGACAGGCGCTCGGCAATCTGTCGTTGGCGTACGATTCGGCCGCCATTGTCACGCCGGCCACGCCGAGTGACGAGGTCCCGGGTCTCTCCGGTGCCGCGCAGGTCAACGTCGCGGCGCTGCGGATGCTCGATTCCGCGATCGCGATCGCGAATTCGGCGGCGGCTACGAATGGCGCCAACGGGTTCCCGTTGCCCACCACGTGGATCAGCGGAGTCGCCCTCACGCGCGACAACTTTGTCCGCCTGGCACGGTCGTACAAAGCGCGGTTGCGCGCGGGTGTGGCGCGTACGCCGGCCGCACGGGCCGCGGTGGATTGGGCGGCCGTCATTGCGGATGCCACCAACGGTATCACGGCCGATTTCACCACCAGCCTGGGTGGCACCACCGGCTGGAGCGCCGCGTACGACTTCAACCAGATGTACGTGACCGGTGGCTGGCATGCCGTGCCGTACTTCTACTACGGCATGGCCGACGTGTCCGGCTCGTATGACGCGTGGTTGGCCACGGCGCGTGATTCACGCTCGGACTTCACCGTCGTCACGCCCGACACCCGGTGGCCGCGCGGCACCACACGTGCCGCGCAGCAGGCCACCGCGCCCACGCTCTCGCTGCCGACGGGTGTCTACATCCGCAACCGTCCCACCGGCGAAGACGTCCCACTCGTTGGCCCCGGCGATTCGCAGTACGATTTCCGCCGCTACGGTGCCGCGTGGCTCAACGCCGTGACCGGCCAATACACGGAGATGTCCAAGACGGAAATGGACATGCTCGCCGCCGAAGGCTACATCCGCACGAACAACCTCCCGGCCGCCATCGCGCTCGTGAATGTCACGCGCGCCCGGAACGGCCTGGATGCCATTGGCAGCGTCGCCAGCGCCACCGCCGCATATTCGACGAACCTCGCCACGTGCGTTCCGCGTGTGCCGGTGGCGCCGAATTTCACCAGCACGGCGTGCGGCGGCCTGCTTGAGGCCATGAAGTACGAAAAGCGGATAGAGACGGCCTACACGGGCTACTTCATCTGGTTCTCGGACAATCGCGGCTGGGGTGACCTCGTCGAGGGAACGCCGGTCGAGTGGCCGGTGCCGTATCAGGAAATGCAGGCGCGCCAGAAGACGTACTACAACGGCACGAACCGCGCGCCACGCGGGACGTACGGGTTCTAATGTCCGACGCACAGGCACTCTCTGCGCGCTCGCGATCGGAAACGATCGCGCAGCGCTCCGTGAGTGGCCTGTGTGCGCTGGCGCTGGCACTGCAGATCGGGTGTTTCTCGTATCTCCCAGTGCAGTCCGTACCACCCGTCCCCGCACAGCAGGTTGGCGTCGTGATCAACGATCGCGGTCGCGTGTTGTTGGGGGATCGGGTCGGTGCCAGCGTCGATCGGATTGATGGAAAGGTGGTCAGTCGGCAGGATGGTTCCATCGTCGTGGACGTGTATCGCGTGACGGATCTGCGCGGGAATACGGCCACGTGGACGGGCGAACGGGTTTCGATTCCAGACGAAGCGATTCTCGGGTACCGCGCCCGGACGTTCTCGAAAATGAAAACCCTCCTGCTGGTTGGTTCGATCGTTATGGCCATCGTCGCTTCGGTCGGCAAATCACTCGATCTCTTCGGAGATGAGCTTGCCGAGCGTCCCGGTGAAGGCCCGCAACAGTCCTGAGCGGCTACGCGCTCGCGCGGTCGTCTCGTTTACCGTTTCTATTTCGCTTCTTCTCGGAGTCCTTGCCTCATGCGGCTCTCCCGATTCGTACTTCTAGGCGCAGCAGTGTCGGCAATGGTCGGTTGCAGTGAGCCCAGCGATGGGCCCACCACGCCGAACATCCCGCCTCTGGCGTTCGTTCGCTACATCAACGCGGTCCCCGATACGCTCAACACCACGGTCCGCTTCACCGACCAGGTGGAGTACTCGCCGATCTCGTGGGCGAACGTCCCCTTCCGTGGTCTTGGACAGGGCAACTACCAGCCCACGGCCGCCGGCGCGCGCAAGTTCCGCGTCTTCACCGCCGATGTCGTGAACTTCAGCGTAGCTGGTAACACGGTGGTTCTCGTGGATACCACCATCACCTTCGAGGCCGGCAAGTACTACACCTTGCTGCACCTCGGATACGCCCGTGCCGGCTCCGCGCCGAAGCAGCGTATCGTCAACATCACCGATGCCCTCCCCGCCACGCCGGCCGGTATCGCCTTCCGCGCGATTCATGCCGGACTGGATGTCGGTAACGTCGACATCTATGCCACGCCCACGACCACGGACGCCATCACTGGCGCCCCGTTGCTCGCGAACGTGTCGTTGAACACGGTGTCGGCGTACCTCGCGCGTGCCACGGGTGCCTTCGCGGCCCGCGTCACGGCGCCGGGTTCGACCACCGCCGTCATCAGTGCGGCGGCACCGGCCGGCACCGCCGGTAGCTCGTCCGTCGATCCGCTCGGTGGCGCCACGATCGCCGGCTCCATCATCACCGCCATCGCGTTCCCGGCCACCCCGGCGAACTCGGCCGGCACGCGGTTCACCACACCTGGCGTGGTGTACTTCATCGACAAGCAGCCGCCGCGTACCACGCCCAACCCGTAACCATTACGGTTGTGCGTATGCACGGTAGAACGCCAACAGCGACCGCGACCGAGACCAACGTCTCGTTCGCGGTCGCTGTGCGTTCGGCCATGCTGTTCGCGCTCCTCGGTGTGCCGCCAAGCCTGCAGGCCCAGGTGCTTCGGGGCACGGCACGGTTCGCTGGCGACGATCGGCCGACACGCTCGACGTCAACTTCAGTGTGGTGGAAACGGGCATCCGTACCGACACGGTGCGGGTCACGTCCAGCCCGTCGATCAATGACCTCCGGCTCACCGAAGCGCGTCGTCGCGGCTGGCGCGTGTTCCCACCCGCTGACGTCGAAAAGCTCCGTGAACGAGCGAATTCGTTCGAGGACCTGCTGCGCTCAAGCGGCTATCCGGGATTTATCGTCCCCAGCCGGCGCGATGATTGCATTCGCTCCACGCGATACAATCGCTGCCTCACCATCGTGATCGACGGCGTTCCGCTCACTGGCAGCTATCCCAATATCAATCCGCGCGATATCTACTTTTTCGCGCTGCTGGGCAAGACGGAGGCGGCCGTACAGTTCGGCGATCGTACGCCCTGGGGCGCCATCGTCATCTACACGCGAGCCAAAGGCGATCGGTAATACGCCAGGAGCGCTCCGTGAGGACGCCGGTAGCGGCGGCATCGCGCGCAGGGCAAGTTACCGCATGCCTCGATCCATGCGACTTCTCGCGCTCGCTGCGCTGTTCGCCAGCGCCCCGCCCGTTCTCCATGCACAGGTCCCGGCCGCCGATGCGTCGCGCATGCCGCCGCCGGGGTGGGTTGGCTCGCCAAAGCAATACGATGCGCTGAAGGTCGCCACCGACCTCATGATCCCCACGCGCGACGGCAAGCGCATGGCCACCGACGTGTACCGCCCCGCGCGCAACGGCGTGCCCGTGGCGCAGCCGCTCCCGGTGCTCCTCAATCGCACGCCGTACAACAAAGCGGCGCTCGCCGAACTGGCCGTGTGGTACGCCGAACGCGGTTATGTGGTGGCGCTCCAAGACACGCGCGGCCGCTACAAGTCCGAAGGCACGTTCTCGAAAGTGCAGCCCGCCGACGCCACCGACGGCTACGACGTCATCGAATGGCTCGCGAAGCAGCCGTACGCGAACGGCATCGTAGGCATGTGGGGCACCTCCTTCTCGGCGCACACCGAAGCCGGCGCGGCGCAATACAACCCCCCATCGCTCAAGTCGATGGTGCTCAACATGGGCGGCCTCGCCAATGGCTGGGACCACGGCGTGCGCTATCGCGGCACCTACGAAATGGGGCGGCAGCTCACCTGGGCGTGGAGCCAGCTGCTGGCCGACGCGCGCACACCCGATGTGAAGGCGCTGCTCACCAAGGAAAAAGTCGAAGACTGGTACAGCGTGCAGCCCATGCGGCGCGGGCTCAATCCACTGTCGGTCGACTCGCAGTACGAGGGCTGGTATTTCGACTTCTTCGAGCACGCCGACTACGACGCGTACTGGAAGGACCCCATGCTGGCATGGGATGAACACTACGGCGAAACGTCGGACATCCCCATGATGCACGTAGGCGGATGGTACGACATCTTCACCGCCGGCACGTTCAAGAACTTCACCGAACTGCGCAAGATCAAGAAGACGCCCCAGCGCATCGTGATCGGTCCGTGGACGCATGGCGGCAACAACCGCAGCTACGCCGGTGATGTCGCCTACGGCGACAGCGCCGCGATCCCTGATTTTCTTACCGACTTTCACCTGCGCTGGTTCGACCATCAGCTCAAAGGCGTTGCCAACGGCGTGGACAAGGATCCGGCCGTACGTGTGTTCGTGATGGGTACGGGCAACGGAAGCAAGGACGCCAACGGCCGTCTGTCGCACGGTGGATATTGGCGCACCAGTGATACGTGGCCGGTCGCGGACACGCGCCTGGTGCCGTACTACTTCCAGGCTGATGGTTCGCTCCGCACCACCAAGCCCAAGGCGTTGCAGTCAAAAACCACGTACACCTTCGATCCGCGTCATCCGGTGCCCACCATCGGCGGCGGGGCGTCGGCGCGTCTGAAAGACGGCGCGTACAACCAGCGCGAAGATCCGCGCTTTCCGCCGTCGGCGGCACCGTGGCTGCCGCTGCGTTCGCGCGCCGACGTGGTCGTCTTTCAGACCGAGCCGCTGGCTGAGGACATGACCGTGATCGGGCCGATCACCGTGAAGCTGTTCGCCTCCGCGACCACGGTGGATGCCGACTTCACGGCGAAGCTGGTGGATGTGTATCCGTCCAGCACCGACTGGCCCGGCGGCTTCGATCTCAATATCACCGACGCCATCGTGCGCGGCCGCTATCGCGCCACCCGCGATCATGCGGTGATGTTGCAGCCCGGCCGCGTGTACGAGTTCACCATCGATCCGTTCCCCACCGCGAACGTGTTCAAGAAAGGACACCGCATTCGCGTGGATATCTCGAGCAGCAACTTTCCGCGCTTCGACGTGAACCCAAACACCGGCGAGCCGTTGGGGAAGAATCGTCGCATGGTCACCACCGACATTGCGATTCAGCACAGTGCAACGTATCCGTCGCACATCGTGCTGCCGCTCGCCCCCGCGCGACGGTAGACGGCGATGCTGCTCACGCTGCTTGCCTACGGCATGGTCATCGTCTTCATGACGCTGATCATGACCAAGAAGCTCTCTCCGCTCACGGCGCTGATTCTGGTGCCCGTCGCCTTCGGTATTGCCGGCGGCTTCGCCCCGCAGCTGGGCGAGATGATGGTGGCCGGCATCACCAAGCTCGCGCCTACCGGCGTCATGCTCATGTTCGCGATTCTCTATTTCGCGATCATGCTCGACGCGGGCCTGTTCGAGCCGTTCGTGCAACGGCTCATCGCCATCGTGCACGGCGATCCCATGAAAGTGGTCGTGGGTTCGGCGGTGCTGGCACTGCTCGTCTCGCTCGACGGTGATGGGTCGACGACCTACATGATCACCACCGCCGCCATGCTGCCGCTCTTTCGCCGCCTCGGCATGCGACCACTGGTGCTGGCCTGCGTCACCATGCTGGCCGGGGGCGTCATGAACATTTTGCCCTGGGGAGGGCCGACAGCGCGCGCCGCCAGCGCGCTCTCCATCGACGTCAGCACGGTGTTCGTGCCCATGATCCCGGCGCTCGTCGTTGGCGTGTGCTGGGTGTTGTACGCGTCGTATCGGTTGGGCTTGAGCGAACGTCGCCGGCTGGCGTCGGTGGGGGCATCATCGACGGCGAATACACAGGTGCTGCTCGAGGAGCTCGCCAATCCGGATATCAGCGACGACACGCTGCATCGGCGCCCCGATCGCCTGATCGTGAACGCGGTGCTCACCGTGGCGCTGCTGGTGGCGCTGATCGCTGCCGTGCTGCCGTTGCCGGTGCTGTTCATGATCGGCTTCGCCGTGGCCATGCTGCTGAATTACCCGACCATCGATGAACAGAAGGCCCTGCTGTCGCGCCATGCCGGCAACGTGCTGGCCGTGGTCGGGCTCATCTTCGCCGCTGGCATCTTCACCGGCATTTTGTCGGGCACGAAGATGGTCGATGCCATGGCCGATAGCGTGATTCAACTGGTACCGCCGGTACTCGGCCCGTATCTCGCGATCGTGACGGGTGTGCTCAGCATTCCGTTCACGTTCTTCATTTCCAACGATGCGTTCTACTTCGGCGTGTTGCCCATTCTCGCGAAAGCGGGGCAGGCGTACGGCATCTCGGCGGCCGAGATGGCGCGCGCGTCGCTGATCGGACAGCCGGTCCATCTGCTCAGCCCGCTGGTGCCGTCCACCTTCCTGCTGGTGGGACTCGTCGGTGTCGACTTCGACGATCATCAGCGCTACACGCTCAAGTGGGCGCTCGGCTCGGCCGCGGTGCTGTTGCTGGCCGGGCTGGTGACGCTGGTGATTCCGCTGCGGGGGTAGCGGCGGTGCACGCGGACGGCTCCGAGCGTGGTGATAGTCAGCTGGTTCGCGCGAAGGGCGCGGAGGGCCGCGAAGATGCGCGAAGAACGGCACAAGCAAAAATGAAAAATGTTTTGCTGTTCTTCGCGTCTCTTCGCGAACTTCGCGTCCTTCGCGCGAACCAACGATGCCCGTCGCCACTGCGGAGTCATCCGCAAGCACACTGGGGGGACGGATCACAGAGCGCCTAGCTCCGCTCCCGCACCAGCCGCCGCACCAGCTGCACCGATCGCTCCGTGGCCCCGAGCTCACGCTGCACCAAAGCCAGCGCCGCAGCTCCGGCCACAGCGCGCGCGGCCGGCTCGGACAGCCAGGCACCCATCGCCGCCGCGCACTCCCCCGCATCACGCACCGCGCGCGCACCGCCCGCCGTGAGCAGCAGCCCCGCTTCACGGCTCATGTCGTGGCCGGGACCGAACAGCACCGGTGCGCCGAACGCGGCCGGCTCGATCACCGAGTGCAGACCGGCGGCGTGAAAGCCGCCACCCACGAAGGCCACAGTGGCGAGGGCATAGAGATCGCCCAGGACCCCGACGCGATCTACCACAATCACGTCGCGCTGCGCGGCCGCCGCGTCCGACTCGGCCTCGGCCAACGTGGCCACTGACAGCCCCGCCGAGCGCGCCCAATCACGAATGGATGTCTGATGCGCCGCCGTCGGCTCATGCGGGGCGATGATCAGACGCGGTCGAGGTTGATCGCCGCCCTCGCGCACGACGCGCGCATATGCCGCCAGCAGCACCGCCTCGTCGGCTGGCCACGTGGAACCCGCCACGAGCGTTGGGCGCGAACTGGCCAGCGCCTGCAAGCGCGGTTGCTGCCGGTCGACCCCCTGCGCGCGGGCCCACACCTGATCGAAACGCGTATCGCCGGTGACTTCGAGCACGTCGGGGCGCACCCCGAGTGCGAGCAGGCGGTCGGCACTGGCCTGATCGATCGCGCCGACCCCCTGTAGGGCGCGGTACGCGTCGCGGAGCAGCAGGCGGGCCCATGTGCCCGTTCGCCCCGATCGGGGCGCCAGCGTGGCACTGAGGAGCACGACGGGGATGTTTCGCGCCGTCGCGCGCTCCACCAGATTCGGCCACACGTCGAGCTTCACGAACACCAGCACGGCGGGTTGCAACGCGTCGAGCATCGCGTCGGCTTCGCGGCGCCCGTCAAAGGGCAGGTAGTCCGTGATGTCGGCGCCGACCGAGGCAGCAAACGGTTCGGCGCTGGGCGAGAAATACGTGTAGGCGAGCTGCCACTCCGGATGTACCTCACGCCAACGATGCGCGACGGGGCGCGCCTGCAGCCCTTCACCGACCGACGGGGCGTGGATCCACACCAGCGGTCGCGCCGGCGAACGCACCGCCCGGCTGGCGACGGCCACCCGATCTAGGAGCCCGCGACGGGCCGCCAGCGAACGCCAGAGCTTCGACTCGCTCGATGGGGCCAGCCGCGTCGCGATCCGCGTCGCGATCCGCGTAGCGATCCGGGCGGCGAGCACGCCCGCTCCGTACGCCGAGCGGACCAGCGGGTTCAGCGCGTCCTCTTCGACTTCGCCACGGCCAGCGCTGTGTCGATGGCTTTGCGGAAATCTTTGTACGGCAGCGCGCCTTGCACGAGAAATTCCCCGATCAGAAACGACGGCGTGGACTGCACCCGCGCTTGGGAGGCCTGCCGCTCGTCGTTCTCGACGAGCATGCGGATCGCGTCGGACTTCCGGCAGCGGGTGAAGGTGGGCAGGTCGAGCGACACCTCGCGGGCAATCGCCTCCAGCTTCGTCGTCGCATTGTCGATCGACTGGAAGGCGCGCTGCTCACGGAACAGCACGTCGGCGTATTCCCAGAACTTTTGTTGCACCGCGGCGCACATTGACGCTTCGGCCTGCGCCCGCGCGTGCCGATGAATCGACAGTGGCAGATGAAGGTAGGCCATGCGGATCTTGCCGGCGTCGATGTAGTCGCGCTTCAGCTTCGCCATCGACGAGTCATGCCACTGCTTGCAGTACGGACACTGGAAGTCGCTGATCATCACCACCCACATCGCATCCTCGCGACCCATCAGCCGGCCCCGATCGGCGCGCTGAATCGTGATCGAGTCGGCGAGGGTGTCACCGGACGTCCCTGAACGCGCGGCCGCCGTCGTCTGCAGCAGCGGTGATCCCGCCGCCGGTATGGCACCGCCAGTCGTACCGCTCGCGGTCGTGTTGGCCGCGTTGCCGGCGTCGCGTCCGCAGGCCGTAAGCGTGGCCAGGCAGCACAGGAGCGTCGACAGGCGAGACACAGAACGCACTCGGGACATGAAATTCCGGATCAGGATGGAAACGGTTGGCGTGTAGCCCTTGGAAATGTAACGGATCCCGCGACACAAAATCCTTGCGGCGCGCGTACAGCCTGTATCTTTCGGGCTGTGCACATTCTCTTAGTTCAATCCGACCACCGACTTCTCGCCCCCCGCTCGGTTCCGCTCGCCCGGCATCTGATGCGGTGGCTCGTCGCGGCGATCCTCGCCGTTGGCGCGTGGCCGTCGCGGGCCTGGAGTCAGGGGGCCGCGGCCGGTCAGCCGCTTCCGGCGCCGGTCGGCTACGTCAACGACTTCGCGAACGTGCTCGCGCCCGACGCGGTCGCCCGCATCGACGACCTGGCCAAGCGCGTGAATGCGGCGACGCGTGGTGACATGGTTCTCGTCACGCTGCCGAATCTTGGTGGACGACCGGTCGAAGAGGTGTCGCTGCGCCTTGGTCGTGAGTGGAAGGTCGGCGCCGACGCGGCGATCGGTGATCAGGCCCGCAATGCCGGGGTGATCATCCTGCTGGTGCCCAAGGAAACGTCAGACGACGGCCGTGGGTACTGCCGCATCGAGACCGGGCAGGGCACCGAAGGTTTCATCACCGACGCCATCTCGGGCGAGATCTGCCGCGAGCAGACACCGCTCTTTCGGGCGCAAGACTATTCCGGCGCGTTGGAGGGCATCGCGACCGATGTCGCGGGGCGCTATGCCGCCAACTTCGGCGTGGCGCTCGATGGCGTACCTCCGCCGCAGCAACGACGGCGGCCGCAGCAGTCGCAAGGCATTCCGCCGTTCATGGTGGTACTGGCGCTGGTGATTTTCCTCTCGCTGCTCAACTCCTCGCGGGGACAGCGCCGCCGCGGCTGCGTGGGGTGCATTCCCATTCCCGTGCCCGGCCCGTCCTTGGGTGGGTGGCAGGGTGGCGGTGGCGGATTCGGTGGCGGGTTTGGCGGTGGTGGTGGAGGATTCGGCGGATTCGGCGGTGGCGGCGGATTCAGTGGTGGTGGTGGCGGCTCCAACTGGTGAACAAATCCATGGCACGTGCTTCGATGTCTCTCGATGATCTTGTCCAGCAGCTGCGTCAGGTGCACGGCGACGCGCTGCGGGCGGCAGTCTTGTATGGATCGGCGGCCAGCGGCGAGCAGGTGGTCGGGCACTCCGACTTCAATGTGCTCGTCATTGTCTCCACCATCGACGTGGCGCTCATGCGCAGCCTCGGACAGACCATGCGCGCCTGGCAGGAAGCCGGGAACCCGCCGGTTCTCGTGCTCACCGAGCAGGAGTGGCGGCGTTCGGCCGACATCTTCCCGATGGAGTACGCCGACATCCTCGAGCGACATCGCGTGCTGGACGGCACGC
>NSHR01000079.1 GCA_002737115.1 Gemmatimonadota bacterium
CCTGATACCGACGGCGCAGTGAGCAGGCCCATCCCGCATTTGCGCGAAACGTTCGGTGCGGACTGATAGTACCGGCGTGTTGCAGTATCACGACCTCGGGCTGCAGCCGACGCTAGGTGACGCGATCACCGAGATGACGAGCGCTGACTACCGCTGCAACAGGTAGGTCATCTTCACCACGAGCTGGCGGTCCTTCTTGCCAAAGATGTCGGCGGGCAGGCCGGTCTGCGACAGGTCGTTGAACACCACGTAGAGGTCGCTGCCCGGACGGTAAATGAGGTTGAACCGGACGTTGTTGGAAATCTCGTGCGTGGAGGTGTTGTACTGCGTCAGGCTGCGGATGGTCATGCGCGGCGAGAACGTGTAGTCCACGCGTAGCGTCGAGAGATTCACCAGGAAGTTGCCCCACGGCATCTTGACGTCGTTGCGGTTGTACTGGATTTCAGTGGCGAACCGGCTCGACGCGCGGATGCCCGCCGCGGCGGTGACGGTGAGGCGCGTGCCGTCGTAGAACTGGTTGGGCGACACCGTGAGGCGTTGGTAGAGGCGGCGGCCTGGGCTGGTGTTGTAGGTCAACATCAACTCGTTCATCTGGTAACTGCCGGCCGGGATCATGACCGTGGGGCGGATCCGGAACGGCTGGTCGAGGACGTCCAGCGTCTGCTGGACGATCACGTTGATGAACGAATCGTCCCGCAGGGTGGTGCCCAGCATGTAGTGGTGCTGGCGGCCAATCATGCGGTTGGTTTGATCGGTGGTGTAAGTGAGCACATACATCGGCTCGAACAGCTTGACGTTGCCCGTCTTGGGCCGCGGCGTCGGACCGAAGTAGGCCTTGGTGGTGCGGATGCCCGTGCGCTGCACGAAGCCGGCCTCGGCGTTGAAGTTCTTCTGCACGTCGAGGTAGTTGAGCCACACGTTCCACTTCGGGTCGCGGTAGGCGATGCGCCCGTAGAAGGCCATGTCCTGGCCGTCCTGGCCGGGCGTCTCGGTCTTGGCCAGGTACGAGTTGATCTGCAGGTTGGCGCTCGGCGCCAGGACGGCGTCCACGCCCATCGTGCGGTTGAAGTGGGTGCTGCCCCCGAGCGTGTCCTTGTTGATGAAGATGGCACCGACCCGCGAACGCTTGAAGACATCCCGGCTGTAGCGGCCGACCAGGAAGTTGTCAGCCGGCTTGCCGAACGCCGCGTCGGTCTGGATATCGAGCACGCCGATGTTGTTCTTACCCGACTTGCCGGCCAGCCGCACGCCGCCAAGGATGGGGAGGGGCGTGCCTGCCGCCGACAGGCCGATTCGGCGGCTGAAGAACAGGTCCGTCTGCACCGGCGCCGACGTAAACGCGCTGCCGGTGCCCATGGTGAAGAAATTGGAGTTCTCCAGGAAAAAGTCGCGCTTCTCCGGGTAGAACAGGCCGAAGCGCGTGAGGTTCACCTGCTGCTCGTCCACCTCCACCTGCGCGAAGTCAGTATTGAGCGTGAGATCCAGGTTGAGGCCGGCCGTGACCCCGTAGCGCGCGTCGAGGCCGACGTCGTGGATGGCATCGGTAGCGCCCGACACCGGCGAGAGCTGCACATCGCGCGCGCCGCCGACGAAGAAGGGCTTCAACCGCAGGTCGAGTCCGCGGCTGATACCCGAGAGGCCTTGCAGTTCGCCGGCCAGGCTGACCTTGGTCAGCGTGTAGGCCTTGGGAATGGGCGCCCACATCACGGTTTCGTTCTTGCGACGGACGTGACGCTGAAAGTTGACGCCCCACACCTGCGGGTCTTTCGGCACGAAGCGTACGGTGCTGAAGGGAATCGCAATCTCCGCGGTCCAGCCATCGGGCAGAATCGTGGCCGCCACATCCCAGACGCCGTCCCAATTGCGATTGATGTTGGCGGTGGTGCCGCGCCCGCCGCCCTCGCCCTCGTCGAACACCTGCTGCTCAAGTTTGGCGCCGAGCGGCGTGGTCAGGAACATGTAGGCATTGCGCGAGTCGTGAAATGTGTCGACGATCACCTGAAAGTTGTCTTCGTCGAACAGCCGATCGGCATCGCGCCGCATCTCGGTGGCAGTGACCGGCAGCGACGCGAAGGCGCGCACGCCGATGAAGAGCCGGCCCTTGTCGTAGAGCACGCGCACCTCGGTGCGGTCGGTGCCGGGCTGGCCCTCCCGTGGCTCCTGCTGGACGAACTGGTCGACGAGATTTGCCGAGGCCCACACGGCCTCGTCCAACACACCGTCGATCTTGGGAGACTCGGTGGCCAGCACGGCCTTCAGCCAGGGCCGCTCGCCACCAACTGGCTGGGGCACCGGCTGGACGGCGGGCTTCACCGGCGCCGCCGGTGGGTGGATGTGTTCGGTGGCTTGCGCTGTGGCCATCGCTGGCAGGGCGCACAGAGCGGCGAAGAGACAACCAGAGACAAAACGACGCTTCATCATGAACATTTCAGTGTAGCCCGGCGCAGCCGATTTCGGCGGGCGGTGCGGGCTCAGCCACGACGATTGCGGTAGAGCGCCGGTTCGGCCACCGTGGCCATTCGTTCGACGTCGAGGCCACCGCCGACGAACTGATTGATGCGCGCAGCCTGGCCGGCCGGGTCGGCCACCACCGCCGCGTAGTCGACCATCAACACCGAGAAACACGATCGCTGCCGCAGGAAGCGCTCGACCTGCTCCACGTGCTGGGCGTACAACACCGACGTGCGATCGTCGGCGGCGCCCCGCTCTTTGCCCCGCGCGTCGAGCATCTGGTTCTGCGACGCCACCACCTCACCGAGATCGCGCCGCATAAAGACGACGAGGTAGTCGTACGATTCGGGCAGGTGGGTGAGCAGAAACGAGATGATCTTCACTGCCTTGCCACGTGCGTCCACGAGCCAGGCGGTGTCGCCCTGCTTGTCGAGGCCCTTGACGGGTTCGAATTCGTAATAGCCCTTGGGGTTGGCGGTGTCGGCGCGGCGAAGGCCGTCGGTGACAATCGGCAGCCCGCCGGCCTCGAGCATCCGCATCGCCATGGAGGTGCCCGAACGGGGCAAGCCGGAGACGACAACGATGGGACGGCCTCGGCGCAGGCGGCGGAGAAAGGACATAGTAGAGTGGTCGTTTGAAGATTCTGGCCACGCTCACGGTCGCGTCGCTGGCGCTGCTTGGCAGCGCCACGCCAGCCTCAGCATACATCGGCCCGGGTGCGGGCTTCGCGCTGATGTCGTCGGCGTTCGTCCTGGTCACCACGATCCTCGTCGTGTTCGTCACGCTGTTGGCCTGGCCGTTCCGCGCGTTGTGGCGGCTCCTGACCAGTCCGGCCCCTCCCAAGGCCGCCATCACGCGGCTGATCGTGGTGGGCCTCGACGGCCAGGATCCGAAGCTGACTGATCAGTTCATGCGCGAAGGCATTCTGCCCCACTTCAGCGCGCTGGCCGCCACCGGCAGCTATCGGCGCCTCAAGACGACCTTTCCCTCGGTGTCGCCGGTGGCATGGTCATCGTTCAGCACCGGCTCGCACCCGGCGCGACACAACATCTTCGATTTTCTCGACCGCGACCGTCGCACCTACCTGCCGATGCTGTCGTCGGCGCACATCGGCAAGGTCGATCGGTTCCTGAAGATCGGGCGCTATCGCATTCCGCTACGCAAGCCCGAACTGCGGCTGCTGCGCAAGTCGAAGCCGTTCTGGACCATCCTTGGTGAGTCCCGCATCTGGAGCACGGTGCTGCGGGTACCGATCACGTTCCCTCCCGACAACTTCTACGGCTCGCAGTTGAGCGCCATGTGCGTGCCCGACCTGCTCGGAACGCAGGGCACGTTTCTGCTCTACACGACACGGCCCCTCGGTCACGCCTTCAAGGAGGGCGGGCTGCGCTTTACGGTGGCGATCGAGAACGAGTCGGTCACGACCACGCTGCACGGGCCCGAGAATGCCTTTCTGGACGGCACGCCTCCGCTCACCGTGCCACTGCGGGCGCGGCTCGACCGCGGGCAGCGACAGGTGCAGGTCGAACTCGGCACGCACACCGTCACGCTCACGGTTGGTACGCTGAGCGACTGGATCCCGCTCACGTTTTCCGCCATGCCAGGCGTGACCGTGAAGGGCCTGACGCGCCTGCTCGTCACCGAGTTGGGCGAACATTTCTCGTTGTACGTCTCGCCCATCAACCTGGCTCCTGACGCGCCGGCGATGCCGATTTCGCATCCCTCTTACTACGCCACCTATCTCGCCAAGCGCGTGGGGTCGTTTGCCACGCTCGGTCTGGCTGAAGACACGTGGGCGCTCAACGAGGGTGTCACCGACGATGCCACGTTCCTGCAGCAAACCTATGACATCGATCGCGAGCGGGAGTCGATGTTCTTCGCCTCACTCGATCGCCTGCACCGCGGCTGCCTGGTCTGCGTCTTTGACGCGACCGACCGCATTCAACACATGTTCTGGCGCGACATCGATCCCGGGCACCCGGCCGGGCGCGGCCGCGAGCAGGCGCCGCATCGCGACGCCATTCGCGAACTCTATCGCCGTAACGACGCGCTGGTCGGCCGCGTGCGCGAGAAGATGCGCGACGGCGATGTGCTGATGGTGATCTCGGATCACGGCTTCAGCTCGTTCCGCCGCGGCGTCAACCTCAACCAGTGGCTGCTGCGCGAGGGCTATCTGGCACTGCAGCCAGGCACCGACGGCAGCAGCGAGTGGCTGCGCGACGTGGACTGGACCGCCACGCGCGCCTACGCGCTCGGGCTGACGGGGATGTTCCTCAACCTCCACGGCCGCGAGGCCAACGGCATCGTCAAGCCTGGCGCCGAGGCCGCCGCGCTCAAGGCAGAGATCATGGGCAAGCTACGCAACCTCGCCGACGCGGAGAAGGCGGCGATCGGCGTCAACGAAGCATTCGACACCACCGCGCTCTACTCCGGTCCGTATCTCGAGAACGCGCCGGACCTGATCATCGGCTACAACGCCGGCTACCGCACGTCGTGGGACTGCGCCACGGGCATGGTCTCGGGGCCGGTGTTCGAAGACAACCTGAAGCCGTGGAGTGGCGACCACTGCATTGACCCGCGCCTGGTCCCAGGCGTGTTCTTCTGCAATCGTCCGGTCACGACCAAGGAACCGTCGCTGATCGATATTGCGCCCACCGCGCTTCTCCTGTTCGGCATCGCCCCGCCACCCTACATGGACGGCCGTCCGATCGAAGGACTCGCATGACGCGCGCAGCCTATGTTGGGTTCACGCTTTGTCTGGTTGCGGTAATCGCCGTGGGCGCGTGCGGGTCACGCCCGCCGGTGGGCCGCAAGGTGATCGTGCTGGGCTTCGATGGCCTCGACTACGACCTCACCCGCCAGATGATCGCCAGCGGCCGTCTGCCCGGATTCGCGCGCCTGGCGGAAACCGGCGGCTTCTCGTCGCTCGCCACCACCATCCCGCCGCAGAGCCCGGTGGCGTGGTCTACCTTCATCACCGGGCTTGACCCCGGCGGGCACGGCATCTTCGACTTCGTGCATCGCGATCCCAAGACGATGCTGCCCTATTTGTCGACGACGGCCACCGCGCCGGCCGGGCGCACGCTTGGCCTGGGCCGCTGGCAGGTGCCGCTGTCAGGCGGCAGCGTGAAATCGCTGCGGCAGGGCCAGCCGTTCTGGGAGCCGCTCGAGGCCAGGGGCATCAGCACCACCATCATCCGGATGCCGGCCAACTTTCCCCCGTCGGGGACGGCGACGCGCGAGCTGAGCGGCATGGGCACGCCGGACCTGTCGGGCACCTACGGCACGTTTGCGTTCTACACCTCCGAACCGTATGCGTTCGCCGGCCAGACCCTTTCGGGCGGCGTGGTGCACGGGGTCAAGGTGCGAGACGGCGTGATGAGGGCGTCGCTCGAAGGCCCTGATAATCCGTTTTTCAAGAAGCCGGAGAAGGTGCGCGCCGAGTTTTCGGCGCGTCTCGACCAGGCCGGGCAGCACGTCAAGATCACCGTTGGCACGAACGAGGCGCTGCTCGCCGTCGGCGAATGGAGCAATTGGCTGCCGGTCAGCTTCTCGCTGGCGCCGACACAGTCGATCGGCGGCGAGGTCCGTTTCTACTTGAAGGGCCTCGATCCGTTCTTTGAGCTGTATGCCAGCCCCGTCAATATCGATCCGATCGATCCGGCGATGCCGGTGTCGCATCCAGGCGGCTACGCCGCGGAGCTGGCGGAGGCCACTGGACGCTTCTATACGCAGGGCATGCCCGAAGACACCAAGGGTCTGAAGACCGGCGTGCTGACCGACACCGAGTTCCTCGCGCAGGCGCGGCTGGCGGCCGACGAGAACCGGCGGCAGTATCGCTACGTGCTCGACCGGTTCGACGATGGCCTGCTGTTCTACTACTTCGGCAACGTCGATCAGGTGTCGCACATGATGTGGCGGGCGCGCGACCCACAGCACCCGGCCTACAATGCCGTCACCGACTCGCCCAACGCGACCGTCGTCGACGAACTCTACCGAGGTCTCGACGCCATCGTCACCGACACGCTGGCGACGCTCGGCCCCGACGATCTGCTGGTGGTGATGTCGGACCACGGCTTCACGTCGTGGCGTCGTGCGTTTCACCTGAACAGTTGGCTTCGCGACAACGGCTACCTGACGTTGGTCGATCCCAATCGGCGGGACGACCCCGGATTCTTCGGCAATGTTGACTGGGCCCGCACGCGCGCGTACGCCGTCGGCTTGAACGGCTTGTATGTGAATCTCAAGGGACGCGAGCGCGACGGCATCGTCGAGCCTGGCACGCGCGAGTCGCTGGCCAAGGAGATCGCCGGGAAGCTGCTCGGCACGGTCGACCCGGCGACCGGGAGCGCCGCCATCACCCGGATCTACCGGCGCGAAGACGTGTATCACCTGACCGGCAACGAAGACATCGCGCCCGACCTCGTGGTGGGATACGCGAAGGGCACGCGCGGGTCCGACGAGTCGGCGCTGGGCAGCCTGCCACCGCAGGTGATCGTCGACAACACCAGCGCGTGGAGCGGCGATCACTGCATGGACCACCTGACGGTCCCGGGCATCCTGCTGAGCAGCCGGGCGCTCAAGCGTCCGGCGGCCACGATTGAGAACCTGGCGGCGGCGATTCTCGCGGAGTTCGGCATTGACGGTTTTCCCGGGCGCGCCGAGGCGCGCCGCATGAAGGAGCACTGAGATGTTTGGAGCGGGCATCAAGCTGGACAGGGCGCTGCTGGCGAAAGTGAAGCGTTACAGCGACCTCGCCGGCTACTCGTCGGTGGACGAGTTCGTCACGCACGTGCTCGAGAAGGAGCTGGCCAAGTTCGAGGGCTCCGACTCCGAGGAAGAGATCAAGAAAAAGTTGAAGGGGCTTGGCTACATTTCCTGAACGCGTGCTGGCGTGGGTCAACACTGCGCTGGTGACGGCGTTCGACCTGATGCTCGGGCCGCTGATGGGCCTGCCGCCGCTCGTCAGCCTGCTGCTGGTGTCGCTGGTGACGGCGGCGGCCATGCTGGTGGTTGTGGCGCGCACGTCGAATCAGCGAGCGATGATCACGACCAAGCGTGGCATTCATGCGGCGCTGTTCGAGATTCGACTCTATGGCGACCAGCCCGGCCTGATGTTGCGCGCGTTCGGCGAGGTGCTGGTCCGCAACGGGCACTACCTCCTGCTGTCGCTGGTGCCCCTGGCCTGGATGAGCATCCCGCTGGTGCTCGTGATCGCGCAGTTGCAGGCCTTCTATGGCTACGGCGGCCTGCAGCCCGGCGTGCCGGCATTAATCACGGTGCAGTTGATCGCAGCTGCCGGGCCGTCGGCGGCGTCCGCGCTGGTGCTGGAGGCGCCGGCCGCGGTCGGCCTGGAGACCGGCCCGGTGCCACTGGAGGGATCGAACGAAGTGGTCTGGCGCCTTCGGCCAATCACGGCGGGTGCCTACACGCTGACCTTTCATGACGGCGATGCGGTCGTGACCAAGTCGCTGCTGGTGTCGCCGGCGCCGGGGCGCCGGTCGCCCATGAGCGTCGCGGCCGGCCTGGCCGGGCAAGCGCTCTATCCGTCTGAAGCGTCGCTGCCGGGCGGCAGCCGCATCGCCTCCATTGCCGTGGCGTATCCGGAACCTGGGATCGACGTGTTCGGCTGGAAGATGCACTGGATGATCGCCTACGGCGTGTTGTCGTTGGCCTGCGCCTTCATCCTCGCCCGCCGCTTCGGAGTCACAATCTAGGCCGCAGAGTCGACGGAGACGATTTCCTGCCGCAGAACCCGTAGACTGAGAGCCATCATGCACCTGCGATTCACTCCCCTTCGCCGTGGCGACCTGATTGCCGCCTGCTGCGCGCTGGTCCTATTGACTGGCGAGCGGACCCCTCACGCGCAGGTTCCCGCCGACCTCGTCCTGATCAACGGCAGCGTCCTGACGGTCGATAACCGCGACTCGGTGGCGCAGGCGGTGGCCATCACCGGCGGCAGGATCACCGCGGTCGGCACCACCGATCAGATCAAGACGCGCATCGGCAGCGTCACCGAGGTGATCGACCTTCGCGGCCGGGCGGTCACGCCGGGGCTGATCGACAGCCACGTCCATTTCTCCGAAGCCGATGCCCTGTTCACCGTCGACCTCGGCGACGCCTCGATCAAAACGATCGCCGAGGCGCAGAAACGGGTGGCGGACTACGTCGCCCGCCTGAAGCCCGGCGAGTGGGTGCGGGGGCGCGGATGGGACGAGGGCAAGTACGCCGAGCAGCGCTACCTCACCGCCGCCGACCTCGACGCGGTGGCCCCGAACAACCCGGTGTGGCTGACGCACACCACGGGACACTACGGCGTGGCCAACACCTACGCCATGAAGATGGCCGAGGTGCGCAAGGACACCAAAGACCCGCCGGCCGGCACCATCGATCGCAGCGCCGACGGCTCGCCGACCGGCGTCATGAAGGAATCGGCGATGGGCCTGGTGAGCCGCCTGGTACCCCCGCTGACGCGCGATCAGCAGAAGCTGGGGTTGGTCAAGATCATCAAAGACTTCAATCAGGAAGGCATGACCGGCGCGAAGGATCCCGGCATTGGCCAGGCGAAGTGGGAGCTGTACCAGGAGTTGCTGCGCGAGGGCCGTCTTACCGTCCGCGTCTTCGCTCTGTGGTCCGGCGCCCGTCGTCTCGAGGATCGCGCGGCGGTGCTGGCGCGCGCGCAGGCCAACCCGCGGCAAGCCGGGCTGGCCGGAGACGGCATGCTGATCTCCGGCGGCGTCAAGATGTACATGGATGGCAGCGGTGGTGCGCGGACGGCGTGGATGCACGACGACTGGAACAAGAACCTCACTGACACCGACACCGGGAACGCGGGCTACCCGTCGACGCCGCCCGAGGAATATCGCCAGATCGTCACCGAACTGCATCACGCCGGGGTCCACGTCAGCACGCACGCGATCGGTGATCGTGCCATCGACTGGGTGATCGATACCTACGAGCGCGCGCTGGAAGCCAAGCCGACACGCGGCCTGCGCCACGGCCTGATCCACGGCAACATCCCGACCGATCGCGCCATCGACACCATGGCGCGCCTGCAGCGCGACCACGACGCCGCCTACCCGGAAGCTTCGTCTACATTTATGTGGTGGATTGGCGACAACTACGCCGGCAACTTCGGCCGGGTGCGCAATCAACGGCTTGACCCATTCAAGACCTTCACGCGCAAGGGCGTGCAGTGGGGTGGCGGCTCTGACTATCCCGTGACTCCGTTTCCCGGGCGCTATGGCCTATGGGCGGCGGTGGCCCGCGAGACCCTGAATGGCACCTTCGGTGCGACACCGTTCGGGACGGCGGAGTCGGTGGATATCAAGACGGCGCTGCGGTCGTACACCATCTGGGCGGCCAAGACGATGTTTCTCGAGGACCGCATCGGGTCGATCGAAGTGGACAAGGACGCCGACCTGGCCGTGTGGGATCGCAACCCCTACGAGGTGGCCACCGCCGCTCTCAAGGACATGCGGTGCGAGTTGACATTGGTGCGGGGCAAAGTCGTCTATCGCGGGGCATCACGCTGAGCACCACGATGCCAACCCGGCTGACCGGGGCGCTGGGCTGTCGCCACCCGATCATCTCGGCCGGCATGGGCGGGCCGGCGCGATCGGAACTGGCGTCGGCGGTCTCTGAAGCCGGCGGTTTCGGGCTGCTGGGCATGGTGCGAGAATCGCCCGGCGTGATCGCCCGTGAAATTGCCGACGTGAGACGCCGGACCACGAAGCCATTCGGCGTCAACCTCGTCCCTTTCGCCACCGACCCGGCGCTGCTGGCCGACGAGATGGCCGTCTGCTTCGACGCGCGAGTCCCGGCGTTGTGCTTCTTCTGGGATGTTCACCCCGCGATCGTCGAGCAGGCGAAGAGCGCGGGCTGCCTGGTGCTGTATCAGGTCGGCACGCTCGAGGATGCCGTGCTGGCGCAATCTGCCGGCGCCGACGTGGTGATTGTTCAGGGCGTCGAGGCGGGAGGCCACGTGCGTGGCCGCTTGCCGCTGTCAGTGCTCCTGCCCGAGGTGGTCGCCACCCTCACCATTCCGGTGGTCGCTTCCGGCGGCATCGCCGATGGACGCGGCATGGCGGCCGCGCTGGCAATGGGCGCCGGCGGGGTGCAGTGCGGAACGGTTTTTCTCGCCAGCCTGGAGTCGTACGCGCACGACTACCACAAGGAACGGATCGTGGCGGCGATGCCCGGCGATACCGTGCACACCGATCTGTTTGCCATCGGCTGGCCGCCGAACTCGCCGGTGCGCGTCCTGAACAACAGCGTCACTGCCGCCGCCGGAGACCGGCGCTGGGGCTATCTGCCGGACCAGCTGCCTCGTATCGCGATCGGCGAAGACGAGGGCCGGCCCGTCTACCGATTCGGCACTGATTCGCCGTTGCGATCAACGACTGGAGATTTTGAGCAGATGTGCCTCTACGCCGGCGAGAGCTCGGCGCTCGTCACGGGCATTCGCTCGGCCGCGGCGATCATCGGCGCGATGATGCGCGAGGCCACCGCTGCCCTTCACCGGGCCGACGCGGGAGCGGCCGGGTCATGAGTCGGGCTGTTAATCCAGCGCCCGATGCGGACGCCCAGCTGGTGCGCGCCATCGGTCTGTCGGGCGCGACGCTACTGGTGGTCGGCAGTGTCATCGGCTCGGGCATCTTCCTGACTACGGGCCTCATGGTGCAGGAACTGCCGTCGACGTCGCTGGTGCTGGCGGCGTGGGTGGCGGGCGGGCTACTCGCCATGGCGGGCGGCCTCACCTACGCCGAGATGGGATCGATGTACCCGCGGTCGGGCGGGCTCTATGTGTTCCTGAGCGAAGCCTACGGGCCGGTGTGGGGCTTCCTGTTCGGCTGGACTTGCCTGCTGGTGATCCTCACCGGCAGCGTGGCGGCCGTGGCGGTGGGCTTTGCCGAGTACTTCAGCTACTTCTTCCCGTCGCTCGGCACCGACCGCGTACTGGTTACGTTCGACATGCCGTGGGGCGCCTGGCGCATCAGCGCCGGACAGGTGGTGGCCGCGGCCTCGATCGCCGTCATCACGGCGGTCAACTACGTCGGCGCGCGCAGCGGCAACGTCGCCAACACGATTCTGACGGTCGCCAAGGTCGGTGGCCTCATTCTGATACCGCTACTGGCCATTGCCTACATGCGAGTCGACCCGGCCTTGACGCCGATGGTTCCGCCCGATGCGGTGCGCCCGTTCGCGTCATTCGGCGTGATCATGATCGCGGTGATGTGGACCTACGAAGGCTGGTACTACGTGGCGTCTGCCGCCGGCGAGATCAAGGACGCGGCGCGCACCGTGCCGCGGGCGTTGATTTACGGCACGATCGCGC
>NSHR01000080.1 GCA_002737115.1 Gemmatimonadota bacterium
GCGCGTTCCAGACCCATCGGCACCTGGTGCGGATGCTGTCACTGGACAACGCGTTCGACGAGGCCGAGTTGCTGGCCTTCGAACAGTCGATCGAGCGCGTGGTGGGCGCTTCCGTGCACAAGAGCGGGTATACGGTCGAGCTCAAGATCGACGGGGCGGCCATCGCGCTCACGTACCGCGACGGGGTTTTGGTCGCGGGCACTACACGTGGCGACGGCACGGAGGGCGAAGACGTCACGGTGAACATCCGCACGATTCGTGGCGTGCCGCTGCGACTGCTGGGCGACGGGCATCCGCCGCTGCTGGAGATTCGGGGTGAGGTGTACATGCCTTTCGCCGGCTTCGAGGCCATGAACGACGCGCGGGTGGCCGCCGGCGAGCCGGTGTTCGTCAATCCGCGCAATGCGGCGGCGGGCGCCCTTCGGCAGCTCGATCCCGCCATTACCGCGCAGCGTCCACTGCGCTTTTTCGGCTACGCCGCTGTGCTGCCCGACGGCACGGCGCCGGCGCGGACGCAGTGGGATCTGCTCGCACAACTGACCGCGTGGGGCATTCCGGTGGCGCCGCATCGCGCGCGCTGCCACACGATGGCCGAGGTCTCAGTGTGGGCGCATACCGTCGAACACGACACGCGCGCGACGCTCGGCTTCGCGATCGACGGTGGTGTGGTGAAAGTGAACGAGATGTCGCTGCAGGACGAACTCGGTGTGCGCACTGATCGCACCCCGCGCTGGGCGATCGCGCGCAAGTTCGCACCCGACATGGCGGTGACGACGCTGCTTCGCATCGATGTGGGCGTAGGGCGCACGGGGGTGCTCACCCCATTCGCGGTACTCGAGCCGGTGGATGTGGGCGGGGCGACGGTCACCTATGCCTCGCTACACAACGCCGATCAGATCGCGAAAAAAGATCTGCGCAACGGAGACTGGGTGCAGGTAGTGCGCGCCGGCGATGTGATTCCCTACGTGCTCGGGCCGGTGCCGGAGCGGCGCAATGGCAGCGAACAGCCGTGGACCATGCCCACGCACTGCCCACGCTGCGATTCGCCCACCCATCGCTACGGCGACGACGTCGCGACGTACTGCCCGAACGTGGCATGTCCCGGCCGTCAGCTCGAAGGGCTGGTGCATTTTTCGAGCAGAGATGCGCTCGACATCGAGGGATTGTCGTACGCGCGCATTCAGCAGCTGCTCGAAGCCGGCTACATCACGGATTTTTCGGATCTGTTCGGTCTCACAATGGAGCAGCTCGTTTCGCTCGAGCGCTTCGGCACGAAGAGCGCCGAAAATCTGGTGGCGGCGATCGCGGCGGCGAAGCACCAACCGTTATCGCGCTTGCTGTTCGGGCTCGGCGTCCGGCATGTTGGGGCGCAGGCGGCGCAACTGTTGGCGAAGCAGTTCGGCAGTATCGACACCATCATCGCCGCCACACCGGAACAGCTGGGTGCCGTACGCGGCATCGGCGACATCATTGCGGCATCTGTGTCCGCATACTTCGCCGATCCGACGTCGCGCGCCCTCGTGGAACGCTTGCGGGCGCGCGGCGTGCGCGTTGACGAGCCAAATGCGGTGCAAGCCGACGGCCCACTCACCGGCGCCACGGTGGTCCTCACCGGCTCCCTGCCCACCCTCTCGCGGACCGATGCCGCCGCGCTGGTGGAAGCGGCCGGCGGGCGCGTCACCAGCAGCGTGTCCAAGAAGACCACCTTTGTGGTGGCCGGTGAGGACGCGGGCAGCAAGCTCGAGAAAGCCCTCGAGCTGGGCATCGAGGTGATCGAGGAAGCCGAGCTGCTTCGGCGGACCGGGCAATGAGACCGCCACACGCCGGCACGATCGATCACACGTCACCGCTTGACGTGACCCCTTTCTGGCGCGAGCGTCACCGAATATGAGTACGTCGCTTCCTTCCCTGACCACCCGAACCGTCACGGTGCCAGTCGAATTCTTCGACGGGCTTCGCCGGTCTACCCAGCAGGCGCATCCGGCCATCCCGGTCGATGCCGTCCGTGACGCGGGTTACGCGGCCGGGCAGGCGCTGTTCGACCACTTCTCGGCGTGGCTGGCAGATCGTCGCGAGCGCGGCCCCGACATCCTGCTCGACAGCCGCTTCCCGATGCTCCTGCGGGAATACTTCTTCGAAATTGGCTGGGGGCTGGTCCGGCTGTCGTCCCTGAGCGAAGCCGTGATGGTGATTGACGCGAACAACTGGGGGGAAGCGGCGGCCGCGGCCAACGGCTGCCCAGTATCCACGGGGCTGTTCGCGGGCTTCTTCGGACGGCTGGCCGATGCTCCGCTCTCGGTGCTTGAAGTGACCCCCGATTCGGCCGCCGAGGGGGAGTGTCGCTTCCTGCTTGGGTCGGTCGACGTGCTCCACTACGTGTGGGAAGCGATGGAACGGGGTATTCCCTACGAGCGGGCCGCCACGAGCGCCTGATGGGCCCTCGTCGGAGACCACTCAGACCTTGGGGAGGAGTCCGGCGTACTTGGGGTTTGGCCGGAGTTCGCCGTCGATCAGGATGTCGCGGTCCCACGGCAGGACGATCATGCTCTGGGTCGCCAACGCGAAGAAGTCGGGGACGAACGTACCGGTCTTGAAGCTGACGGCGGTGCGCACTTCACGGGCGCCCCCGTTGCCCACCGCGCCGACGGCCAACCGCATGGTCTGGCCGGAATCGCACGTTTCGTCGACGACCAGCACGCGCTTGCCCTTCACTTCGAGGGGCGCCGCGCCAAAGACCGCCGGCGTGTCGCGATCCGCCGCGTCGCGGTAGCGACGCGAAACGAGTATCGAGTGAAACGGCAGGTCGAGAATGGCCGCCACCGCCGCGCCTGGCACGACCCCCGCGGTTGCAATGCCGATGACGAGTTCCGGCGTCCACTCGCGCGCCACCCGCACGGCGAGGGCACGGGACAGCTCCCCGAAGAGCGGCCAATCCACGATCATGACGCCCTTGGACGGATCGGGTGCGTACGGCTGTGGTGCGTTCATCGTGCCCCTCCGGTGTGGGATCCCGCAGTGTGCACGGAGTGTAGCCCTCCAAAGAGAACGCGGCAACGCGAATTCCCCTGACCACCCGCTGGGCCGCTTGTTGACGAGGCGCTGTCCCGGTAATTTAGCCGATTGATTGCAGCTCTCCTTTTTTCTTTCTCTGATCCACTGCGAGCGCATGAACTGGTGGCGCCGCCTCGTGGGCGGCTCGTCCGAGCGCAAGACGCGCCCTACGGACTTCCTGGCTGAAGCGCTCGATCTCGAGTCGCGCGGCGATTATGCAAACGCTCTGACGTCGTACCGACTCGCTTTGCGCGAGCGGCCCGACGACCTCGGCGTTTTGCAGAACATCGCGATCGCGTTCTCGAAGACCGGCCAACCCGAAGAGGCCATTCGGACGTATCGTCGCGCCCTGCAGCTCGATGCCGAATCGCTGGGATCCCATTATGGCCTCGCGTTTCTGCTCCTGAAGCGGGGCGACACGGCGCACGCCGCCATGCATCTCGAGTCGTTCCTCCAGGGCAGCACCGAGCAGGACCCGGCGTCCGCCCAATTTCGGGCGCACGCCCAGCGCACGCTGGCGCAGTTGCAGGGTGCCGCGGACGATTCCGACGGCCGGTATCAGGATCCGTCAGCGCCATCCGGCGATGACGATGGATCGACCTCCACGAACGAGGGCTGACGTGGGACGCGTGCTCTCGATCGTGAGTCAGAAGGGTGGCGTCGGTAAGACGACCACGGCCGTTAACCTGGCGGCCGCGTTCGCGCGCCGCGGGCTCAAGACGCTGCTGATCGACGCCGATCCCCAGGGGGCAGTGCGCTATGGCGTGGGGTTACGCCGTGGCCACCCCACCGTCGGGTTTGATGACTACCTGCGGGGCGAGAAGTCGCTGCGCGAAGTGATTCTGCCCACCGGGCTGCCGTGGCTGCGTGTGATCCTCGCCGGCAGCGTCAGCGAGTCTTCCGACCACTCGGACTTTCAGCATCGCGTCGGCGACAGCACCGTGCTGGCCGATCTGCTCGCCATGGCCCGCGAACGGTGTCACGTGGTCGTCGTCGACACGCCGCCAGGGCTCGGGGCCATCACCCGTCGCGTCCTGGCGGCCAGTCAGCACGTGGTCGTGCCTTTGCAGTGCGAACCACTCGCGTTGCAAACCACCCCGCAAATTCTGCGGGCGATTCAGGACGTGATCCGCGTCAACGACCAGCTCACGCTCGAAGGCATCCTGCTCACGATGTTCGAGCAGGGGAGTCCCGCGTCGGAACGCGTCGTGCACTACGTGCGCGAACATCTCCCGCCGCATCTGGTCTTCAATACGCCGATTCCGCGTACGCCGGCCACCGCCGACGCCTTCGCCGCCGGTCAGCCCGTGGTGTTGCGCAATCCCGCCGACCCCGCGAGCCAGGCCTACGTGAACATCGCGACGCGGTTGGCTGAGCGCTTCGCATGACACCGTCGGCCCGGGCGCGTCGCCGCGCCAGTTGGGTGCTCATCTCCGCTGTCATGGCCGCAACCGGCGTCGGCACCGCGTGCGCCGAAATCGGTCTCGGTCCGAACGAAGCGGCGGCGATCGAACTTGATCCGTTCCCGTCACCGTCGGTGGTGGTGGGCGACACCCTCCGCAACATCGATGGCGTCGTAGCGCCGGTGCGCGCCCGCGTGTTTAACGTGCGCGGCGATGTCATCGACGACGCGGCGCCCCAATACCTGTACGCGGACTTCAACATCGACTCGGCGCTCGCGATCAATTCCACCACCGGCGTGGTCATCGCGAAGAAGCTCGTGTCGGGCGACAAGCGGATCGCGGCACGCATTGGCGGATCACTCCAGGTGTTGCGTGGCCTTCGCATCGTGACCCGGCCTGACTCGGTGAATGGCGCCAGCCTCACGGACATCCTCGGCACGAGCCTGCCGGACACCGGGCGTCGCGGTCTTGACGCGAACTCGACCAGGGCGCTCACGGTTACCGTGCGGCATCTCGAAGCCGGCGCGATCACCGGTGCGGCCTCGTGGCCGGTACGGTTTCAACTGCTGAATCCGGCGAATCCGACCAACGACACCATGGCCGCCGCGTATTTGATCGACGATCAGGGACGCGCCAGCACGATCGACACGACCGATGGCAGTGGTTTCGCCGGACGCCGCGTACGCGTGCGCGCCCTGCAGTTTCCGAGCGGTACGGGCGTGGACTCGGTGGTGGTCCGTGCCACGGTGACGTACAAAGGGAAGCCACTCAAGGGTTCGCCGGTGCGGCTCGCGGCCGCCGTTCGCCGTGGAGCCCGATAGTCCTGAGGACTCGCGCCGGACCACGCCCGGGCGCAATTTCAGTGCATCCTGCCTGGCGTCGCTCCGGTTCGTTGTACCGACACGCCTCTGCCCTGCCTTTCGCTCCAGTCGGAGATGGCGATGACTTCGGTCGCGGCTCATTCCTACCCGTCCCTGAACGTGACGATGAACGGCCTCCCGGCCTCGTCACGCTATGCCTCCGGTGGCCCACGGCCGCCGCACGGCACGATCAACGCGCTGTTCTTCGACGCCGTCGAGCGGTTCGACCGCGCCGACGCGCTGAGCACGAAGGTGCGCGATGTGTGGGAGCCGATATCGCACCGCACGATCTTGGAGCGCGTGCGCTGCACCGCGCTTGGCCTCGCCGACATGGGCATCGTGGCGCAAGATCGCGTGGCGATTCTCTCGGAGAACCGCCCCGAGTGGTTGATCGCGGACTTTGCCTGCATCTGCAGCGCCATCACGGACGTGCCCATTTACCCCACGCTCCCCGCGGATCAGCTGCCCTATCTGCTGAACAATTCGGGTGCACGCGCCATTTTCGTGTCCGACGCCGAACAGGCGAAGAAGGTCGCGTCGATCCGCAGTGAAGTGCCCGGCCTGCAGTGGATCATCGGCTTCGCGGCCACCAAGACCGACGGCTGCGACTTCACGCTCGCCGACATCGAAGCCAAGGGCGCCGCCCTAGACAGTGCCGAGCGCGCCCTGAACTTCAAGCATGATGCGTTGGCGGTGACCCCCGATCAACTCGTAACGCTGATCTATACGTCGGGTACGACGGGCCATCCGAAAGGCGTGATGCTGACGCAGGACAACCTGTACTCGAACGTCATTGCCACGAAGTCTTCGCTGGAGGTCGGCGCGAGCGACGTCGCGCTGAGCTTCCTGCCCCTCAGTCACATTTTCGAGCGCACCGGCGACTACTTCCTGTTCGCGAACGGTGTGCGCATCGCGTATGCCGAGTCGATCGACACGGTGCCGGTGAACATGGGCGAAGTGAAGCCGACGATGATGATGTCGGTGCCGCGTCTGTACGAAAAGATCTACGCGCGCGTGGTGGAAAACGCCGTCGCCGGCGGCGCCCTCAAGGGGCGCATCTTCTTGTGGGCGAAGAACGTGGGAGAGCGGTGGGCCGACGAGCGGTTGGCAGGACGCGAGCCGTCCGGCCTACTCGCGATGCAATACGCCCTCGCGCAGAAGCTGGTGTTCTCGAAGCTCAAGGAGCGAACGGGCGGAAATCTGCGCTTCTTTGTGTCCGGTGGCGCACCGCTTTCGCCCGAGATTGCGAAGTTTTTTTACTCAGCCGGCCTGATCATCCTTGAGGGCTACGGCCTCACGGAAACCTCGCCCGTGATCTCGACCAACACCTTTGAGCACTACCGACTGGGTAGCGTCGGCCGTCCGATCCCCGGTGTGGAAGTGATGATCGCGGCAGACGGCGAGATTCTCTCCCGCGGTCCGCACATCATGCGTGGCTACTACAATAATGCCGAGGCCACGAAGGACGCGATCGACGAGGAGGGATGGTTCCACACCGGTGACATCGGGGAACTGATCGATGGCTTCCTGCGCATCACGGATCGCAAGAAGGACATCATCGTGACGGCGGGGGGCAAGAACATTGCGCCACAGCCAATCGAGAACATGCTCAGGACCAACAAGTACGTGTCCCAAGCTGTGATGCTCGGCGACAAGCGCAGTTTCCCCGTCGTCCTCATCGTGCCGAACTGGGATCAGCTCGAGAAGTGGGCGGCCTCAGAGAATATCGCGTGGACGAGCCGGGCCGAGCTGCTGGCGATGCCGACGATCAACGCGAAGATGGGACAGGAAGTGAAGACGCAGCTCGCCGGCTTGGCGAGCTATGAGACGCCGAAGAAGGTGGCGCTGCTCGAGCACGACTTCAGCGTGGAGCGCGGCGAACTCACGCCGACGCTCAAGGTCAAACGCCGCGTGATCGACAAGACGTACCAGCCGCTCATCGACGGCCTGTACACGGAGTAGGCGCTAGCCGATGGAATCGGGCGCGCGTCGGCGGAGCTCCACCAGCCCGCTGGCGCGCGCTGTCGTTTCGGCCACCCACTCGGTGGTATCGCGCGCGAGTTCGCGCATACCGGCGGGCACCGGCGCGTCGGCCGGCGCCACGAGACGCCCGCCCAACCGTAACGCCCGGGTCGCACTGTCGAGAAACGTGGCGGTGGCGTGCGTTGCATCGACCGCGATCGCGGCCAGCGATTCCACGCCGAGCGGAAGCCGATCGGCTACCACGAGGCATGAGACGCCTGGGCCCGGAATGACCGGGCTACCGTTGATCAGGAGCTGTGGTGCCGACACCAACGATGCCAGCGCGCCACTGGCCGCCGTGTAGCGGCCCACCAGTGCCACCGGGAGCTGGCTCTCCACCACACCCAGCAGCGCGGCCAGCCGCAGCGCCATATCACGGGAGTACGGCTCGGACGGCCACGCCGGCGGCGCCACGGGTGTGGAGTCCGGAAAGTGCGCGATGCCGTTCACGATGTGAAACTCTGCCCCGCATACGGGACAGGCCAGTTCCGCCGCGAGCAGCGACGAACCGCTCGCCTCCAGCACCATGGCGACGAGCCAACTTTCTTCGTGCGTCCCGGGACAGCGCAAGGCATCGAGCAAATCGCGTTGCATGCCGGACGCTAGCGAAGGAGCGACTGCTGTTCCGACGCCGGGACGGT
This sequence comes from Gemmatimonadota bacterium, assembly GCA_002737115.1. Taxonomy (GTDB): domain Bacteria; phylum Gemmatimonadota; class Gemmatimonadetes; order Gemmatimonadales; family Gemmatimonadaceae; genus Gemmatimonas. Next base: position 7,978 of record NSHR01000080.1, read on the forward strand.
CGTCGTCGGCTTGAGGTACCGGTCGTACCACCCGAGCAGACGGTGGTGCCAGTCGGCGAACTCGTTGGCGTTCGTCATGGGAATGCCGTGTCCGCCGTTCGTGTAGTTCACCCACTCCACCGGCTTACCCAGTCGACGCAGCGCGAAATACATCTCGCGCGTGTTGATCGCTGGCACATTGTGATCTTCACCGCCCGTCACCAGCAGCAGCGGCGTTTTGATCCGGTCGGCGAACATCACGGCACTGTGTTGCACGTACTTCTGCGGCTGCTCCCACATCGTGGCGCCGATGCGATCCTGCGTCTTTTCGGCGGCGTTGATATTGCGCACGCCCAGCCGTGGCGAGTCGGTGTAGAACGACACCAGATCGACCTTGCCCGAGATATTGATCGCCGCTTTGAAGCGATTGGTTTGCGTGATGAGCAGGTTGGTGGCATACCCCCCGTAGCTCGTACCATGCACGCCCAATTTACTACTGTCGGCCACACCCATTTCGATCAGCTTGTTGGCGCTCGCGGTGACACCCTTCAACCAGGCTTCTCCGGGATAGCCCGTCTCGAAGGTGACCGACGGTTTCATCACCGCGTAGCCGCGACTCGCCAGCAGCATCGTCGTGGCATCGAAGCCATCGTCGAAGAAGTCTTCGTACACACTGAATACGGTGGGCAGGGCGCGCCCACCACCGGCCGGCATCGTCAGCACGCCGAACTGCGCCCGGCCGTCGGCATCGAGATACTCCACGAGCTGCGTGGTCGGCAGCGCGCGCGCGGCGAATTGGGGATTGGATTCCACCAGACGCTTCGGCACAAACGTCGCGGCATCACCAAGCCACAGGTCGGCTGGGCGGCCGTTCTCACCGATCATGACCGCCACGCGCGCCCCATCGGGGCTCAGCTTCGGCGCGCCATACAGGCGACCGTCTCGCACGAGTGTGTCGATACGGTTGGTGGCGAGGTTCACGCGAATCAGCGCGCGGTTCCAGGTGGTGCGCGACGACATGCTGACCAGTAGGGAGCGCCCGTCGCGGCTCCAATCGGCGAGCGTAAAGCGCGGCCCGCGGATGCTGTCGGTGACCGCACCAATCGGGCGACGCGCCCCATCGGTGACCGCAATGAGATGCAGCCCGGTGCGCGAGGATGCGACGACGTGTTCTCCCGACGGCGAGAAGCCTACCAGTGCAAAGCGTTCCTCGTCGTTGCCCCGGGCACTGTCACCGCGCACGCGGACGCGGCTCGTCGCGGGGCCGATCAGCTTTCGCGGGGTCGTGTCCGTAAGACTGGCGAGATAGATCGCACCGTCACGGGCGAATGCGTAGCGGTCGCCGTCGGCGGCCTGCAGGAGCGTGACACCGCGCAACGAGGCAAAGACGACGCGTGCGCTGTCGCGCCCGAGACGGGTGAGCAGACGGGATTCGTTGCTCGGCCCGCCGTCGTAATTGGTCTTGGCGTTGCGGTCTTCGCGCCAGCTGATGCGCTGGCCGTTGGGCGAGGCGTTCCAGCTCGTGATCTGCGCGGCGGGGATGAGCGTATCGAGACGCGCCGAAGACGGCGTGAGCGCCACTACCATGGCGCGATTGCCCAGTCGACGGAGCATGTCCCACGCGAGAAACGGCTCGGTGCCGACCTGCACCGAGATCGGCCCCCCTACGAGTGAATCGAAACGCGCCCGCACTTCGTTCAACCATTGCCGCTCCCGGACGGCCATGAGCAGCCGTCCGTCATCGGTCCAGGAGAGGTCGCTGTTCTCCGCCAGCCGTGCGCCGGCGAGCGACTGGGTGCGCAGCGTTCGCGTGGCCACATGCCAGATCAGCAGCTGCGGGATGGTGTCACGCGTGGCGATCGCGAGACGCTCACTCTGCGGCGACCAGGCGAGCGTCCCGATCGTGCGTGGCGTACTCAGGATCGCGGTCGTGTCGCCGGTTGCGGTGTTGAGCAACAGCAGGCGGGCAGGCGCGGGGCGCGTGTAGCTCGGATCGCCATCGCGCGCGGCGACAAACCCCAACCCATCGCCTCGGCGGGCAATCCGCACCACGAGCCACTTCCCATCCGGGGAGTAGTCGCCGGCCGAGACGGTCCGTACGTCCAGGAGGTCAGCAGGCGAAAGAGCGGATGCGGAGGCGGAGGCGACGGCGCCCTGCGCGAGGAGCATCGAGGGGCCGGCAGCGGCCGCCAGGGCCAGCGTGACCCTGGTGGCGGCTGTGCGGAGCGGGCGGACGGATAGAAAGACGGTCATGGGTCGGTCGGGAGAGTCGCACGGAAGCATTCAGGGGGCGTACCGCCCTGAAGGTGCAACCGGCGGCCGGGTTCGGCGAGTCACCGGCCAACTATTCCCGGCCATCGCGTCATGGCGTCATGGCGCCATGACGCCTCAGAATGCCGCCGACGGGCCGTGCGCGAGTCGCAGGAATTCGCTACGCGTTTTGGGGTCGTCGCGGAACTGCCCACGCAGTGACGAGGTGATCGTGCGCGCGCTCTGCTTCTCGACGCCGCGCATCATCATGCACAGGTGTACGGCCTCGATCACGACGCCGACGCCCTTTGGCTGCAGCACTTCGTCGAGCGCGTTGGCGATCTGCTCGCCGAGCCGCTCCTGCACCTGCAGTCGACGCGCGAAGACGTCGACGACACGCGGCAGCTTGGACAAGCCCACGATCTTGCCGTTGGGGATGTAGGCCACGTGGACCTTGCCGAAGAACGGGATCATGTGATGCTCGCACATCGAATACATCTCGATGTCGCGCACCATCACCATGTTCTCGTGACTCTCCTCGAACATCGCGTCGCCAATCACCTGGCGGGCATCGAGGTCGTAGCCACGGGTCAGCCACGCCATCGACTTCGCCACGCGACTGGGTGTTTTCAGCAGTCCATCACGAGTGGGGTCTTCGCCGAGCAGTTCGAGCTGACGCCGGATAAGCCCTTCGAATTCCACCTGCGTTGCGCTATCCGTCTCGATGTCGTCGGGATCAACCGCCGCCATGCCCACGCGCGCCGCCAACGTTGGTCGGATCACGTTCTTACTCCCCCTCATAGTCGACATAATTATTTTCGGTTTCCCAGAGTCGTAGCCGCACCAGCTTTCCGGGTGCCACGACGGGCTCCAGCACGCGCCACATTCCGACGACGACATTCTCCGTCGTTGGGTTTACGCCCTGCATGTAGGGCACGTCGATGTTGAAATTCCGATGGTCGGTGACGTCAACGACGTGCCGCTCGACCGTGTCACGCAGCATCCCCAAGTCGATCACATAGCCCGTGCGCTCGTCGATCGGTCCCTTCACCGAGACTTCGAGCGTGTAGTTATGACCGTGCCAATTCGGATTATTGCACTTGCCGAACAGCCGAGTGTTCTCCACGTCGGAGAGCGCGGGATTGTGCACGCGGTGGGCCGCGTTAAAACGCAGCAGTCGAGTCGCGGTGACGATAGCCATATCTACTAAACAATCGCGAAGGGGGAGAGGTTCCATCCCCAAACTGGTACCGCCGGTGGCCACCGGCAAGGCAGCCGAGGGCAAGGCACCCAGGGCACCGGCACCGGCACCGGCACCGGCACCGGCAGGTTCCGCGATCGACCGACGAAAGCCCCGCCGAACGGCAGGGGCCGAACGGCGGGGCTTGCGCACAAGTGACGGAACGAAGAGGAGGTCTTGAAGCCCAAAGAATACTGATAAAGTCCTCACCGCGCGGTCGCCTTCCCCGCACTGGGGCATGACGTGAACGCAGTCTGTCGGACCTTTTCTTAGGACTTATCGGCTCAAGAGGTAATTCTCTCCGCCCCGCACAT
>NSHR01000081.1 GCA_002737115.1 Gemmatimonadota bacterium
AACGTGTTGGATTTCGCCGTGACCCGCACCCGCTCCATGACCGGCGTCGGCTGACCCTTGCTGTACACCCCGATCTCGATCGGCATGGTGAACAGGCGGCCGTCGGTCTGCACCTGATCGAGCGTGAGGCGCACCTGACGGGCGGCGGCATCGTAGCTCCAGCTGCCTGCCACCTTGAGTGTGCCGGGCTTGTAGAGCCACTGCTCGAAGAACCATCCCAGCTCCTGCCCCGATGCCTCTTCCATGGCGCGGCGGAAGTCGGCGGTGGTCGCGTTGCCGTTGAAGTGCTGCGCATAGTACGCGCGAATACCGCGCTGGAACGCCTCTGAGCCAATTACGCCGCGCAGCATATGCAACGTCCAGCTCCCCTTCTGGTAGGTGTGGGAACTGGTGACATCCTCCATGCGGCTCAGGTTCTGGTGGATGATGGTATAGGCTGGATTTTTCGCGGCGAAGCTCATGACCGTGCTGCGGCTGGACTGCAGCCCACGCACGAATTCGTCACGGCCATAGGCGTGCTCGATGTACAGCAGTGTGAAGTAGGTGGCAAAGCCCTCACTGAGCCACACATCGTCCCAGTCGGCCTCGGTCACGGCGTTGCCGAACCACTGATGGGCGATCTCGTGAATCACCACATTGCGCCAGCGCACACTGCCGGTGCCCGTCACCGAGCTCTCGCTGTACAGAATGGCGGATGCCGCCTCCATGCCACCGCTCACGCTGTTGGACTGGATGTTGGCCAACCGTTCGTAGGCGAAGGGCCCCACATAGTCGGTGTAGTACGCCAGCACCTCTTTCGTCGGCGTCGCGAAGTCGGCAAAGCCGGCGTCACGATCCTGGGCATAGACCCACGTCTCGATCGCTTTCCCGTCGAACGTCCCCACGCGTTGCACGGCGAAACGCGCCGCGCCCAGCACGTACAGCCACGGCGCAATCGGCACCGAGTTCTTCCAGTGCGTACGACGGCGACCACCGGGCACGTCGCTGATCTCCACCTGCAGGCCGTTGGAGACGACCTGATAGTGACTGGGGGCCGTCACGACGAACTCGCTGGTGGCCTTGTCGTACGGATGGTCGATCGTCGGTAACCAGTGGCGCGCCTTGTCGGGCCAGTTGTCACTGAAGAACGTGCGATCGCCGTACTTATTGTTGCCGATCTTGAGTCCCGTGGCGGGTGTGCCCCGATAGCGCACCACCAACCGCGCGCGCTGATTCACCACCGGCGCCGTTGCCAGCGGCACCAGCAGCACATCGTTCGCGTGGGTGAACGGTATCGCCGTGCCGTTCATCGTCACGCCCGACACGCGCATCCCTTTGCCGCCCTGTGCCGCACTCGCGCTGATGAGATCGAGGCGCACGGCACGCACGCCGGCTCCCACGAACCGAACGTCCAGCGCCAACTCCCCGACGATCAGGTCGGTCGTATCCGACAGCTCGATCGTGAAGGCGTAGTTGAGCGCATCGATGTTGGGATTCTTGGGATACGTGTCGGTTAGCGTGGTCGGCGATAGCAACGCGCCCGCGATGGCCAGCGCGGCGGTGGCGACGTGATATCTCATTTGCGGAATTGGATCACGCCGGCTTCGCCGATCGTGCGTTGGATATCGGTGATACGAGACGGTACGAAGCCACTGAGATTTTCTACGCCGTTGGCGGTGACCAGTGCCATGTCTTCGATGCGAATGTAGAGCTGCTCCTCGGGAATCCAGATCATGGGATCGATTGTGAACACCATCCCTGCCCTGAGCGGCACACCGCGCACGCGACCCACATCGTGCACCGCCATGCCCACCGGATGCTGGAAATGACCGCGGAACACCAACCCTTGTTGCACCGCTTTCAAATGGGCCGGCGACGCAAATGTTTTCCCCGCCAGATACTGCGTCATGTCGGCGGCGGCGCGGTCGAGGACGTCGTCAGCGGTGACGCCCGGCTTGATGTATTTGAAGAGCGCGTCGCGATACGCCACGATGTACTCGTACAGCGCCGATTGGGCCGCGGTGTACGTCCCGTTCACCGGCCAGATGCGCGTGACGTCGCTCGTGTAGTAGCGGTAGTCAGGGGCATAGTCCATCAGCACCAGGTCGCCGTCGCGCAACGCGTCGGACTTGCGAAAGTAATGCCCAAGAAACGCGTTCGTGCCGCCACCAATGATCGAGGCGTAGCCATCGCCGCGGGCGCCGCCCGCATAGAACACATATTTGGCGGCCGCATCGAGCTGATACTCGTACACGCCGGGAGCAGTGGAACGCATCGCTTCCATGATGCCGAGTCCCGCGAGTTCCGTCGCCTTGCGAATGAGCGCGATCTCGGCGGCGCTCTTGATCACCCGCAGACTATCCAGCGTGGGTGCCAGATCGCGCACTACGAACTGCGGGAAGCGCTCATGCACGAGTCGCACGAAATGCGCCTCGCGCGACGGTCGGCCATCCCACGGATCACTGGCCGAGCGCGCCTGAGCGGCCAGCAGTTCGTCGCGACTGTCGTTCCCGGTCTCCATGGGGCTGAGCGGCGTGTACAACGCCAAGGCCGGCGGGCGTATGAGGTCGGCGCTGATGAGATCCAGGGCGAGGCTCTCCAGTCCCTTCACCTGAGTGACCCCGGTGAGCCGTGTCACGAGGGCCGAGTCCTCCACCGACAGAATCTTCCCCTCCGAGCGTTCGCGCCCCGCGTCGCGATGCGGGAGATACAGGGTGGCCGTGCGGGAGCGACCGTTCAGCAGCAGGTAGGCATGCGCCGACTCGACGCCGCATAAATAGTAGAAATCGTTCGACTGGCGAAACACACTAAAGCCGGGCACCCCACTGGCGCCCTGCACGACAGCGATCGCCTGAGTGCCGATCGCGTCGTAGATCTTCGCCCGACGGGCGGCGAACTCCTCGGCGGTGAAGTCGGACTGATAGGCATGCTTCTCCTGAGCGCGGCCCTCCGACGGGACCGCGAGGAGGACACAGACGGCGAGGCACCATGAACGTGGAGAACGCATGAGGCGGTGGGGAGGCGGGTTGGACCGGTAGATGCGGACGGGGAAAGCATACGGCCTGCAACCACGGGTGGCCAGAAATAACGAAGGGCGCCCCTCGTGAGAAGGGCGCCCTTGGTCATTCATGATGCGCCGTGTCGGCTTACTTCGATGCCGTCGCGAGACGCCGGATCTCACCGGCCATCGTCTTCACCCGCGCGCCATCCTTGGCGCCGGCGACGTCCTTGTCCACCTGCAACGCGAGACCGTTCAGCGCCGCTGCGCGCGCCAGCCCCGACTTCATTTCCGCCGCATCCAGTGCCGCGTAAATCGCCGTGGTACGGTCGGACGCGAGTCCGTTGCCACGCACCAGCTGGTCGAGGTACGAGCGCACCACCACGAACGCCGCCGGCCACGTCATCTTCGGCTGGCTCTGCGGGTTGTAATCCGTAAACGTTACCAGCTTCGCCGCGGCGATCTCGTTCGCCGACAGCTGCGCACTCGGCGTGAGTTCAAGGATGTCCATACCACGATCGAGTTCGGACGAGAAGATGAGGCCGTTCCAGTAGTACGCGCCCCATGAGCCGCCAGCGGTATTACCGCGCGGACGCCCACCGGGCGCTGCGGCCGCGGCCGCGGCGGCGGCAGGCACGTCCACCGGCTGCGGCGGATCGATCGGTCCGCGATCGAAGTAGCCGATTTCAAACGCCTTGTCGGGGTCGGTGAAGTCCATGATGTTCACGCCGCCCTGGTACCAGCCCTGCACATACAGGTCGCGTCCCGGCACAGGAATAATGCCACCGTTGTGCGACACGCAGTTCTCTTCAGCCGTCTGCGCCGATGGCAGCTTGAAGTACGCGCGCTGATTCTGCTTTTTCTTCGCATCAAGCGAGATCACCGTGTTACCGCCCAGCTCGATCATGCTCCCCGCCTGACACATCGGGCCCGTGCCGCCGCCCCACTCGTCCGTCTGAATCAGCTTCTTGCCGTCGTTGCTGAACGCCGCCGTGTGCCGCCCCTGATAATTATTCGTGTCGGCGAGCGCACTGATGCGGAACGGCTTCTCGGGGTTCGAAATGTCCACGAGAATGGAGTGCGTCGAGCAAGACGCCGCCAGCAGATTCATCGCCGGATACGCCGTCACGTCATGGCAGTTGCGCGGTCCCGTGGGCATGGTCGGATCGGCTACCGGGCGAGCGCGACCCTCCGCGCGGCGTGCATCGCCAGGCGCACAGAAGCGCATGCACTCGCTCGCACCATCCAAGCCGGTGAACACGCGCGCGCCGGGAATCACCTTGGCCTGCTCAGGACGATCGAGCTGCACCTTGATGATGTCGAGCTGGAACAACGAGTTCGTTGGGTCGGCCGGATCGTTGCCGTTCTTGCACCCGGCGAGCTCGGTCTCGGGCCGCGCCCCCTGCCCGCCCGACACGTAGAGGTAGATCGTGCGCGGATCGGTCGGGCTGGGCACGATCGTGTGCGTGTGCGAGCCTTTGCAGGTCTGCACATTCTTCACAAGCTTCGGCGCCTTCGGGTTGGACACGTCGAAGATGCGCACACCAGCCATGTGATCCTTCGGATCCTGCACGCCACCGCTCTTACAATCGTTGCGGTTGCCCGCCCCCTCGGCGGAGATGAACAGCAGGTTGCCGTAAATCGACGGATCACCCTGCGAGGTGATGCACTGGACAACGGCCGTCATCGCCGGCTTGGCGGGGTCGGTGATGTCCCAGATCGAGAAGCCAGCGAAGTTCGCCTGGTAGACGTAGTGGGTGCCGAAAGCGAGGTCGGAGTTGACGAACGTCAGGCCGCGCGCCGTGTCGAACTGCGCCGGCTTCGGCGTGAACGACAACAGCTTCATGTTGCTGGCCGCGACGCCAGCGTCGAGCCGCCCCGGCTTGAGGTTGTTCCGGGGGTCTGACTTGCTCGGGTACGTCTGCGCCGACGCGAGCGTCGGCACGACGGCAGTCGCGAACAGCAGGATCAATCCACGCATTATGCGCATCGGTTCAGACTCCAGTGGCTAGGGAGGGGACAGACGGAACGCCAGGCGGCGTTTAGGGTCCAGGCTACTTCGGGGGGAGCTTGGCGAGCAGACCACGCATGATGCCAATCTCGGCGGTCTGCGCATTCACCACATCGTTGGCGAAAATGTTGGCGTCCACTTCCTGACCGGCGCCTTTCACCTTGAAGAGATCGTCGACCATCTTGAGGGCACCCTCGTGGTGCTTGATCATGCCGACGAGGAAGAGCCGATCGAACATCACGCCCTTTGCCGTGTCAAGCGCCGCGATCTCCTCGTCCGTCAGCATGCCATCCATCCGCATGCCGTGCCATGAGGCGGTGTCCGGTGCGAACTGCTCGTGGCGACGAAGCCATTGCTGCATGATGTCGATCTCGGGCACCTGCGACTGATCGATCTTCCGCGACAGCTTGAGCACCTGCGGATTGGCGCCGTTCTTTTCCGCCAGCCGCGACATCACGATCGCCTGTGCGTGGTGGGCGATCATCCCCTGCATGAATTCGACATCAGCCTTCGTGTAGATCGCGCCGCTCGGGATAACGATCTCGGGGCCCATGCGGTGCATGCTGTGGTCCATGCCCGCCTGAGCGGATGCGATCGACGAGGCGCCGGCCAGCAGGGTAAGGACCGTGAACGCGAGAATCGGGCGGCGGGCCATCATGGGGGGCTCCAGGAGTGTGCGGGCCCAGCGTGCGGGCGGACGGACCAACGGGTGGGAAAACCGGAAAGGGCGTACCTAAAGGGACGATACGGCGTGCGGCGCCGCCGCACTAGGCTTCGGGGGGGCCGAGTAAACCCTCGCGAGCAATCACCAGGAGGGCACCGCTCGTCACGCCCTTCGCCGAAACCCGGCCCTGACCTCCCGCGCCCCGCTCCCATGCCCCACTCCCGCGCCCCGCTCCTTCTGCGGGGACGACGTCATCCCGCCGCCAACAGCGCGTCCTCCCACGCATAATCCCGTGCCACGCGCGGCTGCTGTGCATGCCACGCATAGGTATCGCGCATCCCCACCTCCAGCGGCGTGAGCGTGAGGCCAAGCTGCTCCGTCACGCGCGACGAGTCGACCGTGATGACGGGGAGATCGAGATACACACCGAAGTAGTTGGGCGGCTGCATCAGACTGCCACCCGACTGCTGAATACGGGCGCGCGGCACGTGGGCCACCTGCAAGGCGTGCCCCGACGCCCGGGCCAGCAACTCCACAAAAGCGAGCTGCGTAATCGGTGGGAAACTCCCCAGGTTGTACGCCTGCCCGATCGCTACGTCGTGCGTGGCGGCGAGAATCGCCGCCCGGGCCACGTCGTGCGCGGACACCCACTGCATCGTCGCCTGCCCGTCATCGGGGATGATGATGGGCCGGCCGTCACGGAGACGGTCGAAGAAGAAGGCTTCGCGATCGAATGCGTTATGCGGTCCGTAAATGAACGCCGGACGCAACGTGCTTACCGGCAGCCCCTCGCTCTTGCCCAACGCGAAGAGCGCGCGCTCCGTATTGGCTTTCTGCGCGCTGTACACCTCCGGATGGTCCTCGGCCACCATCGCGGAATCCTCGGGATACACGCCACCCGTGGGATACACCGCGACGCTCGACGTGAACACGTAGCGCGACAGGCCGGGGGCCGTGGCGCGTGCCGCCGCGACCACCTGCTCGGGCGTGGTGCCGCGCTGCCAATCGTACACGTTGTCGTACACGAAATCGAACCGTTCACCGGTCAGGGCACCCTGCACTGCCGCGATGTCGTTACGATCGCAGCGAAGGGACCGCACTTGGTCGCCAAAGGGCGTGTCGTGGCCGCGGTGCATCAGCGACACCTCGTCGCCGCGCGCCAGCAACTGCTCCACCAAAGCGCGCCCGATAAGCTGGGTGCCGCCGATAACAAGTGCACGCGCCATGGTGTGCTCCACTGTCTGCAGAATGGGGAAGAACGGGAACCACGCAATAAAATATGCAACGCCGCCGTCGGGGTCATCGCGGTCGCGATCGCAAAAACGACACACCATCCATCTCGCTGCTCACGGCGTTCGGCACCGGAATGCGCAGGTGCTGCAGGATGGACGGCGCGATGTCTACGATCGCCAACGTTCGGCCGGTGAAGCGCGCATCGAGCCCCGAAGGGTGCGCATGCGGTTTAATTTACAAAGATCCTTTCCACCTGACGCCTTCCTCGCCGCGTGACTCTTCTTTCCTGCTCCAATATCGGTATCTCCTTCGGAGCCACCGAACTCCTCAAAGACATCACCTTCACCGTCGCCGAGGGCGAGCGGTGGGGGATCATCGGGCGCAATGGCGCGGGCAAGACGTCGATTTTCGGCGTCATCACCGGCGACATTCAGCCCACCATCGGCGCCGTCGCCCGGAAGCCGGGGCTGCGTCATGCCCTCCTCGACCAGCACCGGGCCTTTGAAGGGGCCACCACGGTGTGGCAAGCGGGCGCCGCCGCGTGGCGTGAGGTCATCGCCCTCGAGCAGCGCATTGCCGATCAGGCGACGGCCCTCGGGGAGATGGGCGACCAGTGCACCAACGAGATGCTCGAAAAGTTCGGGCACGATCAGGAGCGCTTCGCCGACCTCGGCGGCTACATCTACCACGCCCGCGTGGACGCCGTGCTACAGGGTCTTGGCTTCGATGCCGAAGAGTCAAAAACGCGGCTCGTCTCTACGCTGTCGGGTGGTGAGCGCGGACGTGTGGGGCTGGCGGCGCAGCTTATCGCGCCCGCCGACCTGCTGATGCTCGACGAACCCACCAATCACCTCGACCTCGACACCACCACCTGGTTGCAGGAGTGGCTCAAGGAGTGCGACGAAACCGTGCTCGTGGTATCGCACGATCGCGCGTTCATGGATGCCGTCTGCACGAACATTTTGCACATCGAGGCGAAGACCAGCGAAGCGTACAAGGGGAACTACAGCCAGTTCGTGCCCCAGCGCGCCGAACGACGGCTTACGCGCGAACGTGAAGTGGAAAAACAGCGCGCGTACGTGAAAAAAGAAGAGGAGTACATCCGGCGGAACCTGGCCGGCGTCAACTCGTTTCAGGCCAAGGGTAAACGCAAGCGACTCGAGCGCCTGCCGCGCCTCGCGCCGCCGGTCGGCGATCCGGCCGCGATGTCGCTCGAGTTCAAGATTGCGGAGCGCGGTGGCGATCAGGTGGTCTCCATCGATGCGCTGTGCGTGGAAGTGCCGGGCCGCGTGTTGGTGAAGGACTTCACGGCCACGCTCCGGCGCAACGACTTCATCGCGCTGGTGGGCCCCAACGGGGCGGGCAAGTCGACGTTCATTTCCACGATGCTCGGCGATCTCGCACCCGCGAGTGGCCAGGCGCGCGTGGGCAGTTCGATTACGCCGGCGTGGTTCCGGCAGGACTTGGCCGACCTTCCGCTCAAGTTGTCGCTGTCGGACGCCATTCAGCAGCAGCGGCCGCTCTGGAGCCGCGGCAACATCCAGAATCACCTCGGCGCCTTCGGCTTCACCGGCGACGAAGTGTTCCGCGAAATCCGCACCCTCAGCGGCGGCGAGCGGGCCCGCATGGCGCTGGCCCTCATGACGCTCACCGGGGCCAACCTGCTGGTGCTCGACGAACCCACCAACCACCTCGACGTCGAGAACATCGAAGTCCTGGAAGATGCGCTCGACGAGTTCGACGGCACGGTGCTGCTGGTCAGTCACGACCGCGCCTTCCTGCGTCAGGTGGCCACGCGCGTGTGGTGGTTCAACGGCACGCGCCTGATGGACTTCGACGGCCCGTTCGATGAGTGGGAGGCCGATCGCGCACGTCGTGCCTGATCCGCTGAGCGGGCGCGCCATCGGGTCGTGCCGGTGGCGTCTGCATCGGACCCCACACGGACGCGGACCAGACGCGCGCTACTCGCCCCCGCGCACTCCGTTCGCTGCCCGCGTCTGCCACCCCGCCAATTGCTTGCCCACCGGCAACTGCCGCACCCGCACACCGGTCGCGGCGAAGATCGCGTTGGCGATGGCCCCACCCGCCGGCGGCACGCCGGGCTCGCCGATGCCACCAGGCAGTCCTTCGCTGCTTACCAAGTGCACGTCGACCACGTGCGGCGCCGCACGCATGCGCGTCACGCCGTAATCGCGAAAATTCGACTGCACCACTTTGCCACCGACGAAGGTCACTTCGCTGGTCAGCAGATTGCTCATCGCCATGATCAGCGCCCCTTCCATCTGCGCGCGCGCACGATCGGGATTCGCGATAAAGCCGGCGTCCACGGCCACCGTGGTCTTGGGCACCAGCACCGTGCCGTCGGGCAGCACCTCGACCTCCACCACCATCGCGATGTACGACAGGAAGCTGCGGTGGATCGCGATACCACGGCCCTTGCCCCGCGGCAATTTCGCGCCGCGCCATCCACTTTTCTCGACAGCCAGCTCCACCACTCGGCGCGCCCGCGCACTGTCGAGCGGATGATCCGCCCACGTCGCGCCGTAGTTACTGGCGGGCGCGACCAAGCCCGCCTTCGATAAATCGACCATACGGTCAGGGCCGAGCAACCCCAGCAGAAAGTCTGCCGAGTCCTGCTTCGCGGCAGCGGCGAGCTCGTCAACGAACGACCCAATGGCGAAGCCATGATGGATCGCGTTCACGCTGCGAAACCAGCCGATGCGCGTGTGCGCCACGGCCGGACAGATCTCGACGCTGATGTTCGGAATATCGAACGGAATGTCGCTCGCGCCGTTCGTGAGTTCATCCGGCCCGGCGCCCGGCACATTCGGCGCAAAGGTGGCACCGATGGCGGGATACGCCGACCGATGCAACCAGGCTGTCACCTTGCCGTTGGCATCGAGGCCCGCTTCGAGCCGATGCGCCGCCACCGCATGTAAATACGAATTACGCAGATCATCCTCGCGCGTCCACTGCACACGCACCGGCGCACCGACTTCGCGTGATAGGAATGCGGCCTCGCAAATGAAATCGGGCTTCGACTTACGACCAAAGGCACCACCCAGCAGCGTCACATGTACCGCCACGTTTGCCGCGTCGACTTTGAGATACTGCGCCACGGTATTGCGCGCGTCCTGCGGCGATTGCGTTGGCGCCCACACCTCCACCTTGCCGTTGGCCACGTTCGCCAGCGCCACCACCGGCTCCATCTGCGCATGCGACAGGTGCGGCATGTAGTACTCCGCCGTCACGCGCTTCGTCGCACCCGCCAGCGCCTTCGGCACATCGCCCACGGCCCGTCCCGCTTTGCCCGGCGCCCGCACCGACGCCAACAGCGTAGCCTTGTAGGCGGTGCTGTCGTACGTCGCGTTCGGCCCGCCCTCCCACGTAATGCGCAGCGCGTCACGACCGCGGATCGCGGCCCACGTGTTCTTCGCGATCACCGCCACGCCACCCAGCGGAAAGAACGCACTCGGCAGCGGCGACTCGGGAATGCGCACCACACGCTCCACGCCTGGCACCTTCAGCGCGAGGCTGTCGTCCACGCTCACCACCTTACCGCCCCACACCGGTGGCCGGCTGATGACCGCCACTTTCATGCCCGGCAGCGTCATGTCGGCACCGTACATCACAGTACCCGTGGTCATCGGCACCAGATCAACCGACGGCATCCGCTTCCCTTCCCACCGCCGCTCGCTCGGCGCCTTGATGCGCACGCGCGCTTTGGCCGGCATCGGAATCGTGCGCGCCGTTCCCACCAGTGAGGCGTACGACTTCGTGCGTCCGCTCGCGGTGTGCACCACCGCCCCGTTACTCGCGCGCACCTCGCTCGATGGCACGCCCCACTCCTTGGCGGCCGCGTCTTCGAGCAGCGCGCGCACCGTGGCCCCTGCCTCGCGGTAGGCGGCCAGGAAATCACGAATGCTGGTGGAACCGTCGGTGTTCTGATTGCCGTACTTCTTGTCGTCGCCGAGCGCCTGTTCCACACGGCATGTGGCCCAGTCGGCCTCCATCTCGTCGGCGATGATCATCGGCATCGTGGTGCGGATGCCCTGCCCCATCTCCGAGCGATGACACATGATCGTGATGATGCCGTCATCGCCCAGCCGCACGTACGCATGCGGCTCCCACGGCTCGGCGTTCGGCGCGAACAGCGCATCGGCGGACTCGAGACGTCGCGCACCGAACGTGCTGGCGACGACGAGCAAGCCGCCCATACCCAGCAGCTTCATGAAGTCGCGACGATGCGCATCGAGCACGCCGGTCTCTGTCGTGGCCACGTGAACCGGTTCGGTCGGCGTGGTCATCCACGGCAATCTCTGCTTGGCGCTCATCGCGTGGCCTCCGCCGCCGCCTTGATCGCGGCGCGAATGCGGGGATACGTGCCGCACCGACAGATATGACCGTTCATGGCGGTATCAATCTCGGCGTCGGTCGGCGTGCTGTTCTTCGCGAGCAGGGTGGCCGCCTGCATGATCTGGCCACTCTGACAGAATCCGCACTGCGGCACGTCGATCTCACGCCACGCCACCTGCAGCGGATGC
>NSHR01000082.1 GCA_002737115.1 Gemmatimonadota bacterium
CGATCGAGCGCCTCGTACAGCGGCAACCACAAGAGCGAACCAACGGCATCGTCGTCGAGCGACGCATTCCCGGTGAGGTCGACCGCCACGGCCAGCCGCGCCTTTTCGCCGCGGTCCACCGCGAAATGCCGACGGATCGCGGCGCGAACGGCGGCGGGATCTTCGATGCCGGCTGCCGCCTCTTCGTCGAGCGTGCGACGGAAGACATCAAGCGCGAGCGCCACGACCGCGTTGCCATGCAGGGTGAACGGGTATTTGGCCGGCGCGCCGGACGGCATCACTTCGGTAGAGTACAACGGCACCCGCTCATCCCGGCGCGCCGTGATATCCTCGGACGCCAGATACAACGTGTCCGCGACGACCGGATCCTCAACGATCTGATCGTCTTCCGAATCGCGGATGTACCGATCGGTGGCAATGGCAAACGCGGCCGGCCCTTCGATGCTGAAGCCGGGCTGAAACAACGTGCCGTCGATGTAGTGCACCCCCTGCCCAGGTGCGTAGCCATGCAGCTCACACGCGCGCACGAGGAGTTCTCGCGCTAGGCCCGTGTCGGCCAACTGCACCGCGGGCAAGGTCCACATCAGTGCTTCCCAATCGCGTACGGTGCAGCCCATCGAATGCCACGGCGCCCTCGACCGCACGAGGTAGTAGTGCGCATCGTCCAGCCCACGGCCGACGCCGTAGAAGTACGCGAACAGCAGATTCCGGTTGACGATGCGATCCATCACATCGCTGCCGGTGGTCTGTTCGAGCGCCAACAGGGCTTCGCGGGTTGCCGTCAACAGTGCGCGCCAACCGCGGCGGCGGAGTACCGCGACGGTGGCCTGCGCGCCGTCGCGCTCGGGACCGACGGCGATGTAGAACGCGACCTGCACGGCACCGTTCGCCGGCGCGACGATTGCCCGCCGGATGGCGAACGGCCGCGCTTCGCGCGACGCGGCGGTGGGCGCCTCAAGGGTCGCCGGGCCGTCACAGCCAATCGCGATCGCCGCCAGACCCGGAATCGCCGCGCCTTCGAGCAGTAGCAGCTCATCGGGGCCGACGCTTACCAAATGGTCG
Source organism: Gemmatimonadota bacterium (assembly GCA_002737115.1). Classification (GTDB taxonomy): domain Bacteria; phylum Gemmatimonadota; class Gemmatimonadetes; order Gemmatimonadales; family Gemmatimonadaceae; genus Gemmatimonas. Next base: position 1,063 of record NSHR01000082.1, read on the forward strand.
TCGTCGAAGGGGCGTGGCGTCCGCACGCGCTGCTGGCGATGGCCCAGCGCCCCCTCGAGCGCGATCTCTAGGTCGACGTCGGTCGGCCCTCGATTCTCCACCGCGAAGGTGTAGACGGCGCCGGCCATGTCGGCATCGCGCCCGTACGGCGCGAACAGGGTCCCGCGTACCACGAGGGACCCGATGGTGCAGGTAAACGTCGGCAACCATCCCACGGCTCGCTCCCAGGCGATGCCCTCGGCCGCGAGCACTCGGATTTCTCCATCAACACGCAACACCGGGCCCATGAGCGGGGTACCCTGCCCTGACATAAAGTCCGGCGACCCGGCGAACTCGATGGCCGCCCGCGCCCCGCGATGCAACACCCCGAGCGCGTGAATCGCGCCGTCGGTCGGGTTGATGCATGGCAGGGTCAGCCAGTGGTTACCGGTGAGTTGCCACGGGACGGAAGGAAGATGCACAGCACGCTCTTGAGTGACGGGACGAGGGGCTTCGTTGACGCCCCCTGTGATACGGGCTAATCTAGCCGGTTCGGCGCACGACGTTCCCTAACCGACGCCTGACCTTGACGTGGGCCTGTAACAGCCTGCTTCTCCTCGCACACACCACTCGCCTTGGCCTTCCCCCGAATACCGTCTGCGCCTCGTCTTGCGCGCTCGCTGCGCGCGATACTCGCTTGCAGTGGTGCGCTGCTGGTGGGCGCTGCCGCGCGCCCGGGCGCCATCCACGCGCAGGCGGTGGCAGGGCTCGGGGATGACGCGATTCCCCTGCCGAAGGGGAGTAAGCGGTTCCTGATTTCCGGCCTATGGAACGACTGGGACGCCGTGTACGCGCCCACGGCAACCGGTGGCACCAAGCGCCAGCCGCTGCTCTCCGCACTGGCCACGTCGCATGCGGGGGTCGCGATTTTCCCGCAGCTCGTGTCCGCCGAGGCCGGCGTGCGTACGCTGACGGGTCAGCCTAGCTTTGCGCTCTCGCTCGGCGCGCTCGACGCGACCGGCGAGGTTCGGCAGAGCATCACGCCGCTTGGCGTGAGCCTCGGACTCACTCGGCGCCTCTCGCTGCGACTGCTCGTGCCGTACGTGGAGTCCCGCGATGTCTCGCAGCTGCTACTGAACCGCGTTGGCTCAACGGCCAACGTGGGCCTGAACCCGGCATACGTCGCTGCCACCGGCGTCGCGGCTCGCTCGACGAACGGTGCCGTGCTGTCGCAGCTCGATCTCGCGCGCACGCGCCTGGCCACCGAGATCACTCGGTGTGCCTCAAGCACCGCGACTGGCTGCGAGGCCATCCGCGCCAACGGGGCCGCCGCGCAGGCGTTGCTCATTCGCGCCGATGCCACCCGTACGGCCATCGCCTCGGTGTACGGCGATGCCAGGGCAGGCGGCGCGCCGGTGGTCCCGATCGCGAACGGGAGCGCACAGGCCGCTGTCCGCACCACGATCGCCACGCTACGCTCGGACTTCGCCGCTTTCGGTGTCACCAGCATCGCTGACGGGGCCGCACCGGCTGGGGCCAGCACCGTATACGGCCCCGGCGGCATCTCGCGCATCGCGAGTGACACCGCCTGGAAGCTGGGCTACGGCCGACTCGGCAACACACGGAGAGCCGGCATCGGCGACATCGATCTCACCGCGTCGTATCTGCTCTTCGACAGCTTCCAGGCCGATCAGGTGCGTCGACTGCTCACACCGTCGCGCGGTGTGCGCAGCATGCTCACCGCCGGCTGGCGCTTCGGCACGGCCGGAGCCGACCGCACCGACGATCCATTTGATGTGCCGATCGGCGAGGGCGCCAACGCGCTGCTGGTGCGAAGCACGACAGACTTCGTGCTCACCCGATCGCTCTGGATGAGCGCGACCGTTCGAGCGGTGCAGCCGCTCTCCGACGAGATCGCCGTCGCCCTGCCCTTTCGCACCGACGTGAGCGCCTTCGACGCGCTCGCGGTGGGTCACGCCACGCGATCGCTCGGTACACGGCTCGAATTGGAAGTTGCGCCGCGTTTATCGATCGGTCAGTTCTTCGGCCTCTCCGCGGCGTATTTGGTTCGGCGGTGGGGGGCTGATCGCTACGAAGGCAGCGATCCCGCCTCACAGGCACCCCTCATGAGTGACGGCGCCATGTCGTCGCGCACGATGCATGCGGCCGCATTCGGCGCGAGCTTCTCGACGCTGGCGAGCTACGCGCGCGGACGCTCCCGCGTCCCGGCCGAAGTTATCTACTCACACACGATGCCGGTCGCTGGATCCGGTGGGACGGTCCCGTCATCGACGAGCGACCGCCTGGAACTACGCGTCTATACCGGCTTTCCGCGACGCTGACGCGCCGAGGCTGCGACCGCCGTGTCGCTGTCCTCGTCCTCACCACGCGCCAGCAGTTCACGTGCATGCGCCCGGCTGACCTCGCGGTCAGCGTCGCCACCGAGCATGCGCGCGATCTCGATCACACGTGGCTCGTCGCGCACGACCGTCGTATCCGCCGTAGTGACGGTGCCGATGGCGCTCTTCCGCACGACGACGTGGTGATGCGCGCGGGCCGCGATTTGCGCGAGATGTGAGATGGCGAGGACCTGGTGATGCTTGGCGACCCGTCGCATAAGCGCGCCAACCTGCCAGGCGACGGCGCCGCCAATGCCCGCGTCCACTTCATCGAATACGAGCGTTGGCACCTGCTGCAGGCGCGCGAGCACTGTGCTGAGCGCGAGCATCACGCGCGCGAGTTCACCACCCGAGGCCAAGCGCCCGAGTGGACGCGCCTCCCCGCCGGCATTGAGCGCGGCCACGAAGGTCACCTGCTCCGCGCCGAACGCACCGATGTGCTCGACCGGCGTCAAGGCGACCTGCAGGCGCCCTTCGGGCATCCCCAGCTCGGGCAATAATTCCGTGACCGCGCGCGCGAGTTGTTGGGCCCCAGACTGCCGACGGTGTGTCAGTTCCGCCGCGGCCTCAACAAGCGCGCCTTCCGCCGCGGCCCGTGCGTCAGCGATGGCCGCCAAATCAAGCGTGCCGCCATCGACCAGATCGAGTTCGGTGCGCGCCTGCGCACCAGAGGCGATCACCTCGTGCAGCGTTGGACCGTGCTTGCGCATGAGGGTGAGCAGCTGATCGCGGCGCCGCTCCAACGTGCGCAGTCGAGACGGATCCGCCTCAATTGACTCTGCATACGTCTCGAGCTCGCGCACCAGTTCATCCAGCGCGTACACCGCCGCATCGAAGCCCGCCTGCCAGCGCCCCGTGTCGGGATCGATGCGTTCGAGAGACACGAGGGCGCGGCGCACACTCGCGAGACGCGTTAGCGCGGCACGCTCGTCACCGGAGATCGCCGCCGCCGCCTGTGCGGCGAGTGTCTGCAACTCCTCGGCGTGCGACAATCGACGGATTTCACCATCAAGCGTTTCGTCCTCGCCGACAACCGGATTCGCCTCGTCAATTTCGCGTGCGACGAAGCGCAGATAGTCCGCACGCTTCGCCGCATCCTGACGGCGCAGCTCGAGCTCACGCTCCCGGCTGCGCAGGGCACCGAGCTGCGCGAACGCCTCGGCCACGCGCGCGCGGATGTCGAGCGCGCCGATGTACGCGTCAAGCACATCGCGTTGATGCTCGGCATCGACCAGTTGACGCGAATCGTGCTGTCCGAGCACGCTCACCAATCGCGCGCCGACCTCGGCCAGGACGGCGGCGGTGACCGGCGATCCATTGATCCACGCCCGAGACCGTCCGTTGCTCCCGATCTCCCGCTTGAGCACCAACGTTTCCTCGTCGGTGTCGATACCGCGCTCGTCGAGCATCGCGCGCAAGGCGGGCATGGATCGCGGCTCGAAGACCCCCTCGACCGTCGCCTTGTCGGCCCCGCTGCGCACACGATCAGTGGCCGCGCGCTCACCCAGCAGCATACCCAGCGCGCCGACAATCAGCGACTTGCCGGCGCCGGTTTCGCCCGTGAGCACGTTCAGCCCCCCTGCGAGGGGTAAGACGACCGTATCGATGACCGCCACGTTACGAATGCGGAGCTCGACGAGCATACGCTACCTCCTCAAATCGTCTCGCCGTCGCGTTCGGACAGTCCACCCCACCCGAGCTTCCGACGCAACCGCGTAAAGAACGTCGTACCCGGGAAGCGGACGATCTGCACCGGGTTGCGCGCCCGACGAACCAGCAACGTTTCGCCACCGGTGAAGGTAGTGCCGACCTGCCCGTCGATCGTTACCAAAAGTTCCTCGGGCCCATCATCCGCCCGCACCTTCACCTCAACCTGCGGCGGCAGCACCAGCGGGCGCATGGCGAGCGTATGCGGCGACACGGGCGTGAGCACGATACTCTCCACCGTTGGCACGACGATCGGCCCCCCGGCGGACAGCGAGTACCCCGTCGAGCCAGTCGGCGTGGACACCACCAGCCCATCAGCCGAGTACGACCCGATGGCTTCGTCGTCGACGAACACCGTGAACTTCACCACACGCGCAAAGCCACCCTTGTGCAGAACGACATCATTCAGCGAGAGCCAGCTGCACCGTTCGAGGCCATCGCGGTCGAGCGCACAGGACTCGAGCGCCATGCGCGGTTCCGAGACAAAATCCCCCGACGCGAAGCGGCGCACGCCAGTCACGAATTCCTCAGCGCTACACGCCGTGAGGAATCCCAGGCGACCGAGATTGATGCCGAGAATGGGCACCGTGCGCCCGTTGAGGAAGCGGGCCCCGCGAAGCAGCGTGCCGTCTCCGCCAAGCGTGAACAACGCGTCCACCTGTTCTGGCGTCTCGAGCCGCTCGCCCTCCTTCGCGATCTCCCACAGATCGTGCTCAAACAGCAACGTCAGTCCGAGCGCCGGCGCGATGTCGAGCAGCGTGCCGAGGATCGCCGGCAGTCCGACGTACCCCTTGTGGCCGATCACGCCGACTCGCATTAACTGGCGAGTGCTTCGGAGTCGTGCAACGCACGCACGCGATCCGCGATACCGGCCGGGTCAAGCCCGAGTGCTGCGAGCTGCTTCTTCCGTGGCGCGGAGTAGATGATACGATCGGGCACGCCGTGCACCGCCGTCCGTACAGTCGGCGCCTGACGATGAATGACCGAACTGATGAACGACCCGAAGCCATTCACGATCGTCCCTTCCTCAACCGTGAGCACGTGCGTGTGACTGGCGAGAATCGCGTTCAGCGTGACCTCGTCGTACGGCTTCATATACCGGCAGTTCACCACGCTCACGTCCACGCCGTCGGCCGCGAGCAACTCAGCGGCGGCCAGCGCTTGATTCACCATCGTGCCGACGGCGAGAATCGCGAAATCGCGGCCCTGACGCACGACCTCCCAGGTAGCATACGGCGTCGCGGTGATCTCCGACATCGCACCTGGAATGTCCGGCGACGCATCGCGCGGATAGCGGAAGCAAAACGGCCCGTCGGTGTGATCCACGGCCGCACGCAGCAGGCCGAGCATCTCCGCGCCGTCCTTGGGCGCAGCAACCGTCATGCCGGGCACGCTGAGCATGTACGCGATATCGTACAACCCCATGTGCGTTTCACCGTCTTCGCCGACCAATCCAGCGCGGTCCATCGCGAACACGACCGGAAGCTTTTGCAGCGCGACGTCGTGAATGATGTTGTCGTATCCACGCTGCAAGAACGTGGAGTAGATCGTCACGATGGGCCGGACACCGCGCGTGGCCAGTCCTGCCGCGAATGTGACCCCATGTCCCTCGGCGATCCCGACGTCGAAAAACCGATCGGGGAACGCCTTGGCAAAGGGCGACGTGCCCGTCCCCGTCGGCATGGCGGCGGTGATCACCGCAAGGTCCTTGCGTTCCTCACCGAGCTCGGCGAGCCCCTTGCCATAGACCGTGGTGTACGCTGGGTTGGCCGTGGAAACCGCCAGCTGCTTACCGGTGGCCGGATCGTGTCCCGGAGGAAGCGCATGCCACTTCTCGCCGTGATCGCCGGCGGGAAAGCCTTTGCCCTTCTTCGTGATCACATGCACCAGGCGGGGCGTGTTCATCGCGCGAACGGCCGTGAACGTCTCGAGCAACGCATCAAGGTCATGCCCGTCGATCGGGCCGAAGTAGCGGAAGCCGAGCTCTTCGAAGAGTACACCGGGCGTGAGCAGCGACTTCATGCTCTCCTCCCACTTCCGCACGAGCGTACTCACGCCGGTGAAGGGCGCCGGGGCATTATCCACGATTTCCCCGATGCGTGAACGCAAACGGTTGTACAGCGGATTGCGCTGAATGCTAGTGAGATACTTGTGCATCGCGCCGACGTTCGGGGCGATCGACATCTCGTTGTCGTTCAACACGACAATGATGTCTCGATCCGAATGCCCAGCGTTGTTGAGTCCCTCGTAGGCGAGACCGGAGCCCATCGAACCGTCGCCAATGATGGCGGCCACCTTGAACTGCTCACCGAGGACGTCGCGTCCGGCCGCCATCCCAAGGGCAGCGGAAATGGCTGTGGCCGCATGTCCGGCGCCGAACGTGTCGTATTCGCTCTCGGTGCGTTTAAGAAAGCCCGACAGTCCGCTTTCCTGTCGCAGCGACTCCATTTCCGAGTTCCGGCCCGTGAGCAGCTTGTGCGGATAGGCCTGATGGCCGACGTCCCACACCAGCTGATCCTTCGGCGTCTCGAAGACGGTGTGCAGCGCAATGGTCAGCTCGACCACGCCGAGCCCGGCGCCGATGTGGCCACCGGTGCGGGAGCAGACGTCGATCAGGCGCGAGCGCATGTCCTGCGCGAGCGTGCGGAGTTCATCGCGCGACAGGCCACGGAGATCCGCGGGTGAATTGATGCCTTCGAGAATGGACATGACGGAGTCAGGATGTGCGTCGCGGGAGACGTTCGCGGCGGTCGAGGACGACGATCAGAGTGGGCAAACTTCAGAACAGCAGCGGTACGGACTTCGTGAGCATCGTGTCTGTCTAGGAACGACGTTCAACGATATATCGGGCCAATTGGTCGAGCGTTGGCGTCAGCAACCCTTCGTCGGCCAGCGCCCGGCATCCTTCTTCGACCAACGCCACAGCGCGCTCAATCGCTCCATCCACGCCCAGGAGGGCGGGATAAGTGCTCTTATGCAGCGCAATGTCGCGACCAGCCGTCTTCCCCAATTGATCCGTGGTCGCCGTGATGTCCAAGACATCGTCGGCGATCTGGAACGCGAGACCGATGGCGGCGCCGTACTGGGCGAGCGCCCGTCGGCGCGACGCGGACGCGAGCGCGGCGCGCGCCCCCAGCGTGACGGACGCCATGATCAGTGCGCCCGTTTTGAGGCGGTGCACCCGCTCCAACGCCTCCAGCGTCAGGGGCACCCCTTCCGCCTCGAGATCGAGCAACTGCCCACCGATCATTCCGCCAGCACCGGACGCATCCATCAGATCGCGCACAATGTCACCGGCCACCGCATCGGTGAGCCCCATCGCCTTCGAGGCGTGCCAGGCGCTTCGTGCCGCCATCGGCACCATCGCCAAGCCGGCCGCCGTCGCCACCGGGACCCCATACACGCGGTGCACCGTGGGCCGCCCACGCCGGACATCATCGTCGTCCATGCATGGCAGATCGTCGTGCACCAGCGAATACGCATGCACGACCTCGACCGCGGCGGCGAGGTCTCTCGCATCACCGGTGCCGCCACAGGCACGATAGGCCTCCATGAGGAGAATAGCGCGCAGGCGCTTCCCTTCCCCCAGGAGCGAGTAGCGGATGGCCTCGGCCGTCAGCGGCGCGATGTCGCCGAGCCATCGGGCGCAAAATGAGTCGAGGGCCTGCTGTACTGCGGCCCGCTCGGATGCGAACGAGGGGGCGGACGTCTCGGTGCTGGTTCCGACCGGCGTCATCGGCTCAGCCACCGAGCTCGACAACCGAGAACGAGCCATCGGCCGCCTCGACGAGCTGCTGAACGCGCGCGTCGACCGTCTTCAGGTTCTCACCGGCCGACCGTAGATGGCTGATGCCGTCCTCGAAGAGGCGCAAGGCTTGTTCGAGATCGACGTCGTTGCGCTCGAGTTCCCGCACGATCTCCTCGAGGCGGGTCAGTGACTGTTCGAAGCTCATACGCCCTCCTCAGATGAAAATCGTGGAATTGACTCGGGGAGCGGACGCCCCGCGCCAGTGATCGCGGACACAATCCCGTCCCGGAGCCACAGTTCGAACGGTGCCCCCGGTGCGAATTGATCCCGTCCGCTCAAAGTAGCGCCCTCGGGCGTTCGCGCCACCGCAAACCCGCGCGCGAGGGTACTCAGGGGCGAGAGCGCGTGTAACTGACCCGCCAGAGACTCCACCCGGGCGCGACGTCGCTCCACGAGGCGCGTGGCCGCGAGCCCCAAGCGCTTCTGCACCTGCGAAAGCGACGCGATGGCCCGGTCTTCGCGACGCCGGGCTGCCGCCACCAGGCGACCACCAAGGGACTCGACCCGGGCGATCACCTCGCGTCGCGATGGCACCGCCAGTTCCGCCGCGGCCGACGGGGTGGCCGCCCGCACGTCAGCGACCAGATCGCAGATCGTCACGTCCACCTCGTGCCCGACGGCTGAGATCGTGGGGATGGGACAGGCCGCGAGCGCCCGGGCCACCCGCTCGTCGTTGAACGCCCAGAGATCTTCGCGTGCCCCGCCGCCGCGTCCGATGATGAGCACGTCGGCGTCCTGCCACCGACTCACGCGCTCGATCGCCGAGACCAGCGACTCCGGGGCTCCCTCACCCTGTACCTTGGCGGCGACGATCACGATCTCCACATCGGCGCTGCGGGCACGCGCCACGGTGATGATGTCGTGCATGGCCGCGCCATCGGGGCTCGTAATCACAGCGATCCGACGCGGGAACGCCGGGAGGGCCCGCTTGCGGGTTGGATCGAGGAACCCATCCTTCTCAAGACTGAGCCGGGTGCGTTCGAGTGCCTTGCGCCACAGCCCATCGCCTTCCGCCTCGAGCGCGCGTACGGAAAACTGGAGATCACCACGCACCGGCCAAACGGTCATCTGCCCGTAGGCCAGCACTTGCATGCCGTCGTCGGGCGGGGCGGGAATACGCTTGGCGGCCGAGCTCCAGATCACGCACTTCACCTGCGCCTCGGCGTCGCGCAGGGCGAAGTACCAGTGCCCGTTCCGATGCGCCTTGAAATCACTGACTTCGCCGCGCACCCACAGCGGCGGAAACGCCCCTTCAATCAGATCCTTCGCGGCACTGGTGAGCGTGTGCACGGCGATCGCTGATTCCGGTGCGCTTCCAGGCGCCTCGTCGGACGGCACCGGCGGTCCGTAACTCGGCGATCCGCTCATGCGGCGTCCAGCCATGCGACTCAGCTCACGGTGCGTTCGGCCGCACGCACCGTGTTGCGCAACAACATCGCGATGGTCATCGGACCGACGCCGCCGGGGACCGGTGTGATCCGTGACGCCACTTCGACAGCGCTCGCGAAATGCACATCACCGCACAACCGACTACCCTTGGCGCGCGTGGCATCGGGCACACTGTTCATGCCGACGTCGATCACCACAGCGCCGGGCTTGATCATGTCGCCCGTAATCATCTCCGCACGGCCCGCCGCAACGATCAGGATATCAGCGCGACGCGTGTGCGACGCCAGATCCTTCGTACGACTGTGGCAGATCGTCACCGTGGCGTCGCCACCGGCCCTCGCTTGCACGAGCAACGCCGCCATCGGCTTGCCGACGATGTTGCTACGACCGACCACCACCACGTCCGCGCCGCGCGTGTCCACGCCGCTACGCAGCAGTATTTCAATGACCCCCGCGGGCGTGCACGACACGAATCCATCGGTATGGCCGATCAGCAGCTTGCCCACATTCTCCGGATGGAAACCATCGACATCCTTCTCAGGACGAATGTGCCGGATGATCGTGTCGGGATCGATGTGCTTGGGCAGCGGCATCTGCACGAGGATGCCGTGCACCGCGGCGTCACCATTCAGCTGCTCAATGAGCGTCAGCAACGCCGCCTGGGTCGTATCAGCCGGCAGACGAATCGTTCCACCCGCCATGCCCGCTTCGCGAGAGGCCTTCTCCTTGGCGCCCACGTAGGTCGCACTGGCACTATCGTCGCCAACGAGGACCACTGTGAGCCCGGGCACGACACCACGTTCACGCAGCGCGGCCACGTCGCGCGCCACATCCGCCCGGACGTCGGCCGCGATCGCCTTGCCGTCGATCAGTTCAGCGCGCAAAATCCACCGCCCGGCTCTCTCGAATGACGACGACCTTAATCTGCCCCGGATACTGGAGCTCGGACTCGATGCGACGCGCGATCTCTTCGGAGAGTGCCGTCATGCGCGTATCGTCCACCTGTTCCGGCGTC
>NSHR01000008.1 GCA_002737115.1 Gemmatimonadota bacterium
GCAGCATCCACGGCCAGTCCACCGACAGCTCGTGCTGAATCCACTGCTGCTCTTGCTGCGCACGCAGTGTACGGTCGAAGCGCCGCGACAGCTGCAGCACGCCACCCATCACATGCTCGGCAATCGGGATAGCCTGCACGCCGCGCGAATTCGTGAGCTGCACCCCCGCTTGGGCCAGCTCGGCGAGCGGAAGCAGTCCCTGCACCGCCGACGCCGACGAATGCACCCAGCGCAGCCGTGGCGCGGTGGCGATCATCGCCGGGGCGAGCATGGCGGCGAAGCAGACGTCGACATCGACGATCGCGCGGCCGGCCTCGTCGAGCGTGCGGGCGCGCACGAACTCCACCTCGGGGAAGGCCGCCACGAGCGCGTCGGCCTGGGCGTCGGGAATGGACCACGCCTGCACCGGCCACTGGATGAAGATCATGACTTTCATCCGGACCAACCTACACGGCACGACGGGTTCCGGTCGACGGGTTCCGGTCGACGGGGGCGATGTCCGTCGACCGGGTTGGTGCTCCGTGACTACGGGACGATGCGTCCCGCGACCGGCGTGATGATATGCGGCGACCCCTTGAGCAGTTCGTTAATGCGGCCGATGCGTTCGCGGGTGAGCGCGTCGAGGCGCCCCTGGGCATCGGTCGTTTCCACACCCAGCTCACCGGCGCGCAGCTTCTCACCGGCCGTGACCGGCCACTGCGGCCGCGCGATCATGCCACTCACCGTCTGGGCTTCTTCCCGCAGTCGCGGATACTGGCGGTACCCCAGCCCAGCCAGCGGCCGGGCGAGCACGGAGTCGCGGAAGTGGCGGAGGTCGCGCAACGCGCCGCCGATTTCGGTGAGCGCCGCCGCGCCGTTGGTTACGCCGGGTGCCGCACGCAGGGCGCCCTGCACGGCGGTGAGCTGCCGCGAGAGATCGTCCACGCCGGCAATCACGCGGGCGATGCGTGATTGCGTGGCCTCGACGCCCTTGGCCGCCTCGAACTGCTCGGCCACCTGCGTGGCGGTCATCTCGATGCGCGGATCGTTCTGCACCACGACCGGCTTGGCATACCGCTGACCGTTCACCACGAGCGTGACGGTGTAGGTGCCGGGGACGGCCCAGGCGGAGGCCGGCCCGAAGAAGTTTTCTTCGCCGCCACCGCCAGCTTCGCGGTTCTGCGCCGCCGCACGACGACGCTCGCGCAGTCCGGCCAGCGACGTGTCCGTGGGCGCCGCGGCTTCCACGGCGCCGCGATTGCCGCGGCCACCACCGCCGGCACCCGGGGCCGCCTCTTCGCGCAGATCCCACACGATGCGCTGCACACCGGCCTCGTCGGGGACGCGGCGGAAGCGGCGCACCACGCGACCGGTCGCGTCGGCCACTTCCACGTTCACTTCACCGGCCGGCTGCGTTTTCAGGTAGTACGAGATCATCGCACCCGTGGGCGGGTTCTCGCCGGCGTACGTGCGCTGGCCGAGATTGCCGTCGCGGTTCCACGAGGTCCACTTGATGGCCGGGCGCAGGTCGAAGAGCGCCGCGTCGGCGGTGAGTACTTGTCCGAGCTGCTGGAACGGGGCGAGGTCGTCGAGGATATAGAGCCCGCGGCCGTGCGTGGCGACGATGAGATCGTTGTCGCGCGGATGGATCTGGATATCGCGCACGGGGGTGACGGGGAGGCGTCCACGCAGCGAATGCCAGTGTGCACCGCGATCCCAGCTGGCCCACACGCCGGCCTCGGTGCCGAGGTAGAGCAGGTTGCGGTTTTTGGGATCCTCGCGAATCACGTGCGTCCACCAGGCGCGGTCGGGGAGATCGCCGCGGATGCTGGTCCACGTCTTCCCGAAGTCGGTGGTCATGTAGACGTACGGCGCGTAATCGTCGTCCTGATGATGATCGGCCGTGACGTACGCGGTGCCGGCATCCACGTGTGAGGCTTCGATCGTGGCCAGCCACGCGTTCGGTGCGAGCCCCGGCACGGTCGTGAAGGTCTTCGTCCACGTCTTGCCGCCGTCACGCGTGACGTGCACGAGGCCGTCGTCAGAGCTGGTCCAGATGACGTTCGAATCAAGCGGTGACGGCGCCACGCTGAGCAGCGTGGCGTGGAATTCGGCGGCGGTGTTGTCCACGACGATCTCGCCGCCCGACGACTGCTGCTTGGCCGGGTCGTTGGTGGTGAGGTCGGGCGAGATCACGTCCCAGCTCTGGCCGTAGGTGCGCGAGCGGAAGAGCACGTTGCCGCCGAAGTACACCACGCCCGGATTCTGCGGCGAGAGCACGATCGGGGAATTCCAGTTGAAGCGGTACTTGTGGCCGATCATCGCGTCGCCCACTGATCCCACGCGGTTGGGGTACGGGTAGATCGTTTTCTGCACACCGCTGCGCATGTCGGTGATGTTCAGCATCCCGCCCTGCGAATCACTGAAGATCAGCCACGGCTTGTCGAGCACGGGCACGGTGAAGAACCCGTCGCCGCCGGATACCGTGACCCAGTCCGCGGCGCGGATGCCCTGACCGGAGAGCGAGTTGCTGGGGCCGCACCAGTTGCCGTTGTCCTGCAGACCGCCGCACACGCGGTAGGGCGTTTGCATGTCGTAGTTGATGTGGTAGAACTGTGTGAACGCGAAGGTGTTCACCACGTCCCAGTTCTTGCCGCCGTCGCGGCTCACCTGCCAGCCACCGTCGCTGCCGCTCAGGATGTAGCGTGGGTCGACGGGATCGATCCACATCGCCTGATGATCGCCGTGCACGTCGCGTGCGATCGTGCGGAACGTGGTGCCGCCGTCTTCGGAGAAATAGAGTCCGCCGGAGAGCGTGAACACGCGGTTCGGATTTTTCGGATCGACGCGGAGGTCGGCGTAGTAGAACGGGCGGAAGTTGATGTTGGGATCGCGGTTCACGGTGCGCCACGACTTGCCGGCATCATCGCTGCGCCACAGCTCCCCTTCGGTTTTCGTTTCGCTGAGCACGTACACGATGTTCGGATCACTGGGGGCGACGGCCACGCCGATGCGATCCATCGCGGTGCGCGGCAGCCCGTTCACCTTGTCGGGTCCCGAGAGACGCTCCCACGATGCGCCTCCGTTTACCGACTTGTACACGGCGGTATTGCCGGCGCCCGACTCGAGGTGCCAGGCCCACCGGCGATAGGTGTACATGCCGGCGTACAGGATGTTGCTGTTGTCCGGATCGGCGGAGATATCGGAGCAGGCGGTGTTCGGATCGACGTAGAGCACCTTCTTCCACGTGGCGCCACCGTCGGTGGTCTTGAACACGCCGCGGTCTTCGTTGGGGCCCCATTCGCGTCCGAGCACACAGGCGTACACCACATCGGCGTTGCGACCGTCGATGATGAGACGGGCGATCTTGTCGGACTTGGCCAGTCCGATGTGCGTCCAGTGCTCGCCGCCGTCGATGGACTTGTACATACCGTCGCCCACCGACGCGTTGTTGCGCGGATTCCCTTCGCCGGTGCCCACGTACACCACGTTGGGATCGGAGGGCGCCACGGCGATCGCGCCGATCGAGCCCGCGCTCTCGCGGTCGAAGATGGACGTAAACGTGGTGCCGCCGTTGATCGTCTTGATGATGCCGCCGTTGGCGCCCGCCACGTAGTACGTGAGCGGATCACCCGGCACGCCGGTCACGACCGAGATGCGTCCGGCGTTGTTGGCCGGGCCCACCGACCGCCACGCGAGCGTCTGCAGCAGCGCGGCAGGGTTGGCAGTGGCAGGAGCGGCGGGCGGCGCGGTTTTTCCGGCCGGTGTGGGTTTCTGCGCGACGGCCGCGGCGGTGGCGGCAACGGACAGCAGGATCAGCGGGGCAACGTGCACGGCACGAGGCAGCATGACGGATTCCGGCGGGGCAGAGGTGAACGAGGAAGCGGTGGACGGTTACCAGCGGAGCAGCTTGGTGAGCTTCACGACAATCGAACGGTTCTCGAGTTCGGGATAATTCGGGCCAACGGTGGTGCGTCCGTCGCTGTACACCAGAAAGAACTCGCTGCCCGGCTGATACTCCCAGCGCATACGCAGGTTGGTGGACATCGACGAGGTGCGCGACTGATACTGCACGAGTGCCGCCATGAACATGCGCGGCGTCACGGTATACGTGAAGCGCGTGCTCACGAGGTTGGCATCACCGCTGCCGTACGGGCCTTCTACGTGATTGCGCGACAGCGTGGGTTCGATATAGAACTGTGGCGACAGCTCCACGCGGCCGCGCCAGCTCGTTTCGGTGAGCGTGCCGCCGTAGAAGCCGCCGTAGGTCATGGTGATGCCGCCGCTCACGCGATGCTGCGGCCCGAGGTTGTATGACGCCTTGGCCTGATTGAAGCGGTAGCCACCCACCGGCACGGTGACCCCCTTCGCCACCCCGAAGGGCACCACGAGTTGCTCGAACACCTGCGCTACTTCGGCGGAGAGGATGTTGCCGTTGGCGAACTCGGTGCCGACGTACGAGCGGAAATCCTCGGACTGCAGTGTGCCGGTCATCGAGGTGATGTGATCGGCGCTGCCTTGCATCGTGAACTTCCGCACGTGCGGGACGTGCGCCGGGCGGGGGCTGAACCGCGCCAGGGCGTACGAGCGCTGAAAGCCCGAACGGCGCAGGAAGCCGACCTGTGGGTCGAAGCCGTCGCCGACCGACATCTGTTCAAGATTGACCCCGTAGCGGTCACCGTTCCAGTCGAGGCGTGCGCGGTAGCTGGTTGGGTCGCGCTGGAGCGAGTCGCGCGTGGTGCGCGCCACGTACCCGGTGATCGCGAGATCGGTACGGAGGTTCAACTGCGCATCGGCGCCGACGGCGAGGTGGTTGCCGATCGCGCCCGCCGGATCACGCCGCGTCGCGATGAGCCCGAGTCTGCTCCGACTGAGGATGTCGCGGTTGACGCGTACGACCGAGAAGTTCGTGGATGGCGCATTGGCCGTGAGGACGTTATCGGTCTGCATGCTGAGGGCACCGACCTGCCATGGGCCAGATCGTCCGAGCACGCGCCCACCGCCAATGATCGGTGCGGGACCGCTGTTGGTGAGACCGATGCGACGACTGTAAAACAGCGTGGGGGTGAGGTTGTCGTTCGGGCTGGCGCCGGGCGTTCCGAAGCCGCCACCACCACCCCCACCGCCGCCGCCACCTCCTCCGCCACCACCGCCTCCCACGCCGGCAAAGGCGAAGGCGTCCTGCCCTTCCAGGAAGAACTCGCGCTTTTCCGGGAAGAACAGGGAGAAGCGCGTGAGATTCACCTGCGCCTCGTCGTCCTCGACTTGCGCGAAGTCGGTGTTGTACGTGAGGTCCGCCACGATTTGCGGCGTGATGCCCCATTTCGCGTCGAGGCCGACATTGCCGTCGCGCGCATTCCGCACGGGCGGCGTGGCGATGGTGTTGGTGAGCATCGAGCCGAGTGCGTACGGCTTGACGTCGATGTTGAGGCCGCCCTTCGGGGTTTCGATGCCGGTCATCACGGCGGCGTCGGACACCTTGTTCAACGCCCGTCGGCCCCACGCGCGCGGCACGCCGCTCAGGAAGGAGGTCTCATTTTTCCAGCGCACCATGCGCCGCATATTCACGCCCCACGCTCCACCGCCCTCGGCGAAGCGGATGGAGCGGAAGGGAATCTGGATCTCCACGGTCCAGCCGCCGTCGAAGTCCTGCGCCTTGGCCGTCCACAGGGCGTTCCAGTTGGAGCTTGGTTGTTCGTTCGTGGCGGAAAAATCGAACAACCCGCCGATACGGTTCGTAGAAAAGCCGAAGCCGTTCCGATGATCGTTGAACGTGTCGAAAATCACCGCGAGGTGATCGTTGTTGTACATGTTCGAGGCGTCGCGGCGCATGTCGCTCATCACGCGGCGCGAGGGCTCGCTCTCATAGAGGCGGGCCGCGACGTAGATGTTTTCGTCGTCGTATAGGATCCAGGCTTCGGTCCGCTCCGTGGCCGGTGCGCCCTCATTGGGTTCCTGCTGCACGAACCCCGACATGGGGGTGACGCGGCGATACACGGCGTCGGACAGTGCGCCGTCGAGCGAGAGGCGCTCGTTGATCCGGCTGGCGCGGACGCTGACACGTCCGTCGGGCTTACGCGCCGCGGTGGCGCTGTCGCCGGTCCCCACGCCAGATGCCGTTGGTTGGGCGGATAGCGGGCCGGCCGCCAGACCGAGACACAGGAGGGCGGCAAAGAACCGCTGAGATCGCTGACGCATGATTCCTATACGGTGCGCTCAGCGCTGCGTTGACGCCAGTGCGTAACGACCGGCCCGCCGGGCGTCCCGGTTCGAGCCGGTCGCGCTATGCCGAGGGGGTCTCGTCGTCGCGGGCGTCGGCCCGGGCCCGTGCCCGATCGCCGCTCGTTTTCAGCAACCGGTGCGTGGTGGCGCCGGTGATCAGTCGCACGCCACGCTGGTAGGTGAGAAGCTGATACGCCCACTGCACGAAGACGGTGATGCGATTGCGAAAGCCGGCCAGATACAGAATGTGGATGAACAGCCAGGCCAGCCACGCGATGTTGCCCTGCAGTTTGAGCGATCCGATGGCAGCGACGGCGCGGTGCCGACCGATGGTGGCCAGATCACCCTTGTTGAAGTAGCGGAACGGCGTGCGCGGCGTGCCGTGGAGATCGTGGAGAATGGCCTGCGCCGCATGCGCGCCCATCTGATTGGCGGCTGGCGCGACCGCAGGCACCGGCGTTCCAGCGGGGGTGAGCACGGACACGATGTCGCCGACCGCGAAGACGTACGGGTCGTTGGGGAGCGAGAGATCGGGGGCGACGACCACGCGCCCGGCGCGATCGAGCGGGGCCCCGAGCTGTTTGCCGAGTGGTGAGGCCTGGTTGCCGGCGCCCCAGAACACGGTGTGGGCGTCGATGCGTTCGCCCGATGCTACGGTTACGCCCGCGTCATCGACGCTGGTGACGGCGGTGTGGGTGCGCACCTCGACGCCGAGTTCTAACAGATCGCGTTCAGCCCGCGCACTGAGGGACTCAGGGAACTGTGGCAGCAGCCGCGGGCCCGCTTCCAGCAGCACGACGCGCGCGGACGCCGGGTCGATGCGTCGGAAGTCGCGCTTCATGGCTTTGCGCGTGATCTCGGGGATCATGCCGGCCAGTTCCACGCCGGTGGGGCCGCCGCCTACGATCACGAAGGTCAGCAGGGCCTCGCGCTGCCCTTCAGCGCTGGCGCGTTCCGCCGCTTCGAAGCTGAGCAGGAAACGGCGTCGCATTTCGAGCGCGTCTTCGATGCTCTTAAGACCCGGGGCGTTCGCTTCCCACTCCGGGTTGCCGAAGTAGGCGTGCCGCGCGCCGCTGGCCACGATGAGGTAGTCCCACGCGACGGTACTGCTGCCGCCGTCGAGGGTGAGCGTGTGCTGCGGCACATCGATGCCGTCCACCTCGGCCATGATCACCGTCGCGTTGGCCTGGTCGCGCAACATCCAGCGAATCGGCACGGTGATGTCGGCGGGATTGAGCACCGCCGTGGCCACCTGATACAACAGGGGCTGGAACAGATGGTGATTCGTGCGGTCGATGAGCGTGATGCGCACATCGGCTTTGGCCAGCGTGCGCGCGGCCGTGAGTCCGGCAAAACCACCACCGATGATGACCACATGGGGTCGAGGGTCGGTGGCGTGCATGCTGGTGACGCGCGTGCTGGTGTTCGGTTCAGCCTTCACCTGAGTTCCATTGAGAGGGCGTGAGATTCCGCGTCGCGCTTATTTCGTCCAGAATACGAGACTGCCGCAGCCGCCAAGCCCGGGCTGGAATTGCGTCGGGACCTGACCCGCCATGTACACCTCGATGCCGGCGATCTCGGTCGGTCGGATAAACCCGTCCAGGTCGCCCGATGTGAGGCCATTCATCCACTGGCCATTAATATAAATCGCCGGCTCACAGCGATCCTCGAACAGGCCCCGCATCATGACCTTTTCCTCGGCGTCCATCGTGCGATCGAGGAACAGGCCGGGTACGGAGCGGAAGATTTCCGACGTGACGAACGGCTGCCGGACGGCGATGTCGCGGGGGGTGAGGAATCGACCCATGCTCGAGCGGCGGCGCTCCTGAAAGCCCAACAGGTTCATGTCGACGGTGCGGGTCGCGCTGATTTTCATGGTGTCGAGCACCGACTTAAAGGTCGCGAGGGCGATGCGTAGGGGGGCGACGCTGTCGACGATGTCCACCGCGCGTCGCTCGGGGTAGTAGCCGACGGCCCGCACTTCCAGCAGCCGGGTTCCTGGCGGCGCGTCGGTGAGCGTCCACTCCCCGCGGGCGTTGGTGCGGGTTTGCGGTCCCTCGAGGATGCTGATCTGCGCGCCAGCCAGTGGGCGGCCATCGGTGGTGGCCCGCACGCTGCCGGTGAGGCGACCCTCGCCCACATGCACGCGGCGCACCTGGAGGGCGGTCGAGTCCTGCCGGGCGCTGTCGCGAGGTGGCGGGACAGCAGCCACGACGCGGGCGGCACCGAGATACAGTTCGCGGCGCAGCAAGCCGCTGCTCGAGACCTCGATTTGAATGGTCGCCGTGCTATCCGCGCCGCGCGTTGCCATGAGGGTCATCGATCCCGGACTCGGGACATGGCAGATCGCAAACCATCCTGTTTCGCGTGTGGTGGCTAACCGTCTGGGCATGCGACGATTCATGCCGCCGGTGCCGAACGACAGTTCAAGCCACTCGGCGATCACGGTGACGCCCGACGCCGGCGCGCGGGCGGTAGCGTCGCGCACAATGCCCATGACCACGGCACCGGAATTCTGTGGCGTAGGGGCCCCGCAAATCGCCATGCGCAATCGCGCGGCAGATGGGGTGGCCAGGTCGGCGCGAACGGACCCGCCGTCGGCCACGGTGATCGTGCGCAGCAGCGGCTCGAGGCCGAGCGAATCGAGCACCGCGTGATAGAAGCCCAGGGTGAAGCGGCCGCTTGGTGCGTCGGCGAAGCGGAACGCGCCGAGCGAGTCTGACACCGCCGTGCGTCCGTACGTGCTCCCCGAGTCGGCCGCAACGAGCTGGACCAGCGCGCCAACGAGTGGCCGACCAGCGATGCTGTCGTAGACCGCGCCATGCACCTCGGCGCGTTGAAGTCCGCCGCGCGGTGCTGGTGCTTGC
The DNA here is from genome assembly GCA_002737115.1 of Gemmatimonadota bacterium. Taxonomy (GTDB): domain Bacteria; phylum Gemmatimonadota; class Gemmatimonadetes; order Gemmatimonadales; family Gemmatimonadaceae; genus Gemmatimonas. Next base: position 9,069 of record NSHR01000008.1, read on the forward strand.
GCGCGTGCCGCTACCGGTGCGGCAAGCGCGGGCATCACGAACACGCCGAGGAGCAGGAGGTAGAAAAGCCGCACGGGATCATTGGCTGAACGTTGGGACGACGACAGAACGTTCGCGTAACGCGTGGGGAAGTGGAAGGGTAGGCGTCTGTCATGCTGCATGGTCCAACGACGGCGGGCGTACGTTAGCTCAGCAGCTCGCGCGTGGCATCATGGGTTGGATGCGTGAGCACCTGGTTGGCTGGCCCTTCCTCGGCGATGGCGCCATGCGACAGCACCACCACGCGGTCGGCGTAACTACGCGCGAACGCAGCATCGTGGGTGACGATCAGCAGGCCGCGGCCTTGGGCGGCCAGGGCGCGAACCGACTCGCCGAGGGCGGCACGACGTGCGGGATCGAGCGCCGACGTGGGCTCGTCCATCAGCAGCAGCTGTGGGTCGGGGGCGAGGGCACGTGCGATCGCCACGCGTTGCGCTTCGCCGCCGGAGAGTTGCCGCGGATAGGCCTGCGCGCGGGCCGATACGCCCAGTGAATCGAGCAGGCGCATGGCCGTGGCCTCCGCGCTGGCGCGCGATTGCCCAAGCGCGTGAACCGGCGCCAGCATGACGTTCTCGATCGCGGTGAGATGCTCGAACAACGCGTGACTCTGGAAGACCACGCCGACACGCCGCCGCAGCGCGCGAAGCTGTGACTCGGGGGGCAAGGCACCGGGCTGGAGTGCCACGTCGCCGATCTCGACGGTACCCGATGAAAACGGTTGGAGGGCGGCCACGACCCGCAGCACCGTGGTCTTGCCGGCCCCGGACACCCCCATCACCGCGCACACTTCGCCTTCGGCGACATCGAGGTCGAGTCCACGCAGGATGGCCCGATCACCATGACCCGCGTGCAGCGCACGCACCCGCAACGCGATTCCGCGCAACGCGATCTCGTGACTCATACGATTTTCCATCGCTGCTCGAGCCGACGGGCCATGCGCGACAAGGGTAGCGACATCGACAGATACACGATGGCGCACAGGGCGCCCGGAATGGCCCAGCTACCGGCGTTGGTGGCGTAGATCGCGGTCTGTTTGGTGAGCTCTACCACGGTAATCACCGACACGAGCGAGGAATCCTTGAGCAGCGCCACGAAATCATTCGTCATGGGCGCGAGTGCGAGTCGCAGGGCCTGCGGTCCGCGCACCAGTCGCAGGATCTGCCCTTCGGAGAGGCCGAGCGTGCGCGCGGCTTCGAGCTGCAGCGTGGGAATGGCTTCGAGCGCTGCGCGATAGATCTCGGATTCGTAGGCGGCGTAGTTGAGACCGAGGCCGATCACGGCGGCGGCGAAGGCCGGGAGTCGCACCACGTCCGACAAGCCGTAGTACAGCACGAACAGCTGCAGCAGCACCGGCGTGCCGCGGATGATCTCCACGTACGCCGTGAGCAGAATGCGCAGCGGCCGCGCGCCATACACGCGTCCGGCGGCGAGGCCGATGCCGATGGTGATGGCGAGCACCATCGCGAGTACCGACAACAGCAGCGTGATCACGGCCGCGCGCAACAGCGCCGGGAGATACGTCGTGATCGATGTAGCGGTGTTGCGGTCGACGGTGCGGGTCTCACTGCGCGGCACGGAGTCGCGCAGCACCTGTTGCTGAAACGCGGCTTGTTGGGCATCCCACACATTCCACGAGCGGAAGACGCGCTCGAGGGAGCCGTCGCGCATGCGTGCGCGCAGCGTGGCGTTCACCGCGTCGCGCAGCGCGCTGTCCCCGGCGGCGAGCACGGCAACGTAGTGGCCGCGGGCCAGCGCGTCGGGTTGAATGACGAAGCCGCCGATGCGGCGCAGCGAGCGTTCAGCCAGCACATGGTCGAGCAAGACGGCATCGACGCGACCGCTCACGAGATCGCTGTACGGATGCACGTCATCATCGTACGACACCGGCAGCACGCCGTGTGCGCTCTTGGCGGCGAGCACCATGTCCCAGGCCATCGTGGCGCCCAGCGTGGCGACGCGGCGGCCTCGCAGGTCGGCCAGCGTATGAACGCGGGCACTGTCGGCGGCTCTTACGGCAAGGACTTCACGGAATTCGTAGTACGGCAACGACACGGCAAAGCGCTCGTGCAGCGCCGGCCGATCCTCGAGGCCGGACATGCCGATCGTGAAGTCACCGCGGGCCACGGACTGTTCGATGGATGCCCAAGCGACCTGCACAAACTGTGGTTCGCGCCCGAGGCCCTGCGCGAGCATTGTCGCGATCTCGACGTCGAAGCCGCGTACGCGCGTGGGGTCGACCACATCGGCTTCCACGAAGGGCGCCCCCCCTTCGGCATCACCCCCCCACCGGAGGGGTGGCGCGTCCGCCCGAACGGCTGGCGGCTCCGCGGCAGGTGGCTCCGCGCAGGCCCACGTCGCCATGAGCAACGCGGCCATCGACAGCATTCGCGTGGCGGTGGGGATCATGGAGCGGGGCGGTGGGGGAACGTCAGCGAGCTTTGGCAAATTATCACCTGCGACGGTCTGCGGTCGAGTAGCTTTCAGGGTGAACCAGATTCCGATTACGCGACCGGTGCGTCTTGATGTGCAGATCACCGTCCTGCGTCCCGATAAGTCGTTCGCGGTTGGCGTGCCGTTGCGCGTCATCCTTGGTACGGCGTCCGACTGGCAATCGCCGTCGGCTGGCGAGGAGATGGTGACCGGCGGCGATGGCACGGTGCAGCGCACCATACCGGTCTTACTCGCGTCAAAGCGTCGCGAGGTGCCTTCGAGCTTCTGGGCGCGCCTCTTGGCATCGCGCGAGTCCACGAGGCAGGTGCAGGTGGCCGTCGTCATGGAGTATGCCGGACGCTTGTGGCTGTCGGCGATCACGGTAGACCGTCGCGCCAGTGGGGCCAGCCTGCGATTCGATCCGATGCGGGTGTATGGTCGCGCGTCCGATGGCCGGTTCACCGACGATGTGCCGTTGCACGACGGATCGTGGCATAAGCGACTCCCCAGCGGCGTGATGGCGTCGCTGCCGGGCTTTGTGATCACGCAGGCGACGCTCGATCCGGAGTCGCCAGCCGTTGACAACGCGGCCTGGCGCTTGCGGGTCACGTTGCAGCAATGGGAACCGCATGCGCTAAGTGGAGTCAGCGCCACGGCAGGTCGTGGCGCGTGAGTGGTTCGCTTGCCAAGCGTCCGACGGCGGACAATACTCCGTGATGCGCTACGCGCCGCCCGCGCGCGTTGGCTGATTTCTCCCGTTCGCCGAGCAGACTGTGCCCCTCAAGGAATACCCCGACCATCACGACGCTGAGCTCGTGCTCAAGCTGTACGAGCTCCGTCGCGAAGACGTCATGCGCGAATCGCGCACGTTGGTCATCAGCAAGTTTTTGCCGACGAGCCTCGAAGACGTGATGGCGGTCACGAAGGGCGATCATCCGCTCAACGCGGCGTTTCGTCAGTGCACGTCATACTGGGAGATGACGTACGCGATGGCGCGTCACGGCGTGATGCATGCCGACTTCATGCTCGAGAGCAACGGCGAAGGATTGCTGGTCTTCTCACGCGTCGAGCCGTGGCTCGCGGAGTATCGCGCGGCGGTGAACCCGATTGCGTTCCGCAACGCCGAATGGGTGGCAAAGGAAACGGAGATGGGGCGGATGATCGCCGATCGGTTCCGCAAGCGCATGCAGGCACAGCGCGACGCTGCGAAGGCCGCGAAGGCGTAAGGCGCCGCTCCCGCTCCCGCGTTGGGCGCGTTTAGGCCAGAAAACGCCGAGCCAACTGTTCGAGCCGGTCGTCGCCCTGCTGCTCTGCTTCCACGCGTAGCTCTTCCACAAACGGCTTGAGCAGCGATTCGCCCCAGTAGTAGCCGGTCGCTCGCTCGGCCAGCTGCGTTTCATTCACCCGCGCCGCTTCCAGCAACGCCCGCGCGCAGGCGCGATCGTAGCCCACGTCGGTGCGCTCCGGCAGGTGGTAATTGCGGCGCGGCATCTCGCCTTCCGCATCATCTCGTAGAAACGCCCGCGACATACCTGCCTCGTCCGATCACTGTGGTTCTGCCCGGGCGCGTCCCGAGCCTCCCGAAAGCTAACGGGTCACGACGGAGGCGCCGGTCATCGCGATCGCTATCGCTTGCGGCGCAGGTCGGTCACGACGATGAGGTGATCGGACGTGCGTTCTGAGGTCTCTGGTGTCACGCCGAGCGACGCCGCCAACGCGGGCGCGAGTTCGGCGGTGGTGAAGGTAAAGCCGCCGGTGCGTTCGAACGCAGCGTCGGAGAACAGCGTGAGATCGAGACGCCCCGGGAGAAACTGCCCGACCTTGGGGTCGGTCCAGGTCACGAGCGACCGCTCGCCTAATCGCCATGCATCGCTGAGCGCTAGGTCGGAGCCGTCAAGGTCGAGCCCGTGTTGCAGCGTGGAAATCGACTCGTACGATCCGATCGCGTTGAAGTCGCCGGCAATCACCAGTGCGCCTCGCGTGGCGCGGGAGGCGAGTTCGCGCTGCACCGCCGTGCGGATGGCGCGACTCTGCAGCACGCGCAGCTGATCCTGCGGGTTGCGAAAGAACCCACCGCTCTGCAAGTCGAGCGGCACAAACAACGTTTCGATGCCGTCGATGCTGATCCACGCGCCCGTGCTCGAGAGTTGTGCCGTCGCTTCGATGTCGAACAGCCGCTGGGCGGCCGTCGGCACCATCGCCCGCACACTGTCGAGCACTCCCGCCGGATATTCCATGCGCACCATCGACGCGGCCTGGCGGATGTCGCGATCGCGGGTAGCCACCACCGTGCGTTGACGGCCGCCGCTGCGCGAGTACACGAAGCGCCAGCGACCCAGTGCCGCCAGCTCTTGGCGCGCGAAGAATTCGGCGAGTGTGGCGTCTGACGTTTCGGCATACGCTTCGTCCAGCAGGATCACATCGGGTTGCACCGCCGCCAACAGCTTGGCGTGGTTGGCGGGCGACCGGAACGATCCTTCAGACACATTCCACTGTACGACGCGTACCGAGCCGTTGGCTTTTGACGGCATGGCCGATACGCGTTGCGTTCTGGCTCGCGGCTCGAGTGGCGTGGCGAACGTATAGCGTGCGGCGGGGAGCGCCGTGACGGCCCCACTGGTAGATGCAAAGACAAGTCGGGCACGAACGGCGCGCCCCAGTGGCGCGAAGCCATCGAGGGTGCCGCCGCGGGCGATCCGGAGTTCGAAGCGGGTGGCGCTCCACGAGGGCAGGGCGACCACCTCGAGATCGTAGGCACTGCGGTAGGCGCCGAGCCCGGTCGGGCCGACCGTGCGCACGGCGGCACCGGCGCCGACGCCATTGCCCTGTGTCTTGTCGGAACGCGACAGGTCGAGCGCCACATCAACACCGGCCAGGCCTACCGCGGCGTCGAACACCGTGCCGCCCGTGTTCGTGCGGTCGTCGGCGTCGATGAGGAGATGCAGCGTGCCCGGCATGCCCGACTGGCTCACGCTGTCGCCTACCGAGAAGGACAGGTACCACCAGTGCGCGTCATCGGTGGCCCACGCGGCCTCGAGCGGTCCGGACGATGCGGCGGCCTGTGACCACACGGGCACCCTCGTCCAATCATCGAAGTGCCCGTCGAGGTGTATCGGAACGCGCGCGGCGGTGGGGCGTGTACCGGTGGTGGCGCGCTCTCCGCGCCCCGAGCTGCAGGCGGCAAGCACGGCCAGCACGGCCAAAGCACCGAGCCGTGCCGGGCGGCCGTTCCGGCCGCGTCGAAGCGATGAGAGAAGGCGCATTCTGGAAATTACCGACTAATCACGATGGCCGGCGCGTACGGGCGTATCCAGATTCACTCCATGGCCCGACCGAGACAGTCCCCACCACCAATCAAGTCATTCCGCGAACGACTCGGCGCGCTCCGGCACGTCGGGCCGCTGTTTCTGCTGGTGTGGGGCACCAGCGCGCCGCTCACGATCGCCACGATCGGCATCCGGCTTATCCGCTCGCTGCTGCCGGTGAGCACGCTGTACGTGGGTAAGCTGATCATCGACGAAGTGATCCGCACGGCGGCGCTGCCGGGGCACCCCGACACGTGGAACGGCTGGGTAGCCAGCGGCCTGCTGGATCGCACGATGCAGCTTATTGTGCTCGAGTTCGCGCTGGCGATCGGTGCGGACATGCTCTCCCGCGGCGGATTGCTGGTGGATCGCATTCTCGGGATGAAGTTCTCGATCAGCACGACCATCCGCCTCATGGAGCACTCGGCCACGCTCGATCTCGAACAGTTCGAGGACAGCGAGGTGCAGGACCGCTTAGAACGCGCGCGCACGCAGACGTATCAGGGACTCGGGGTGATGGGGCAGGTGTTCGGACAGGTCCAGACGCTGATCACGATCATCAGCTTCGCGGCCGGGCTGGTGGCGTACGCGCCGTCGCTGATCGTGCTGCTGTTGGTGGCGCTCGTGCCGGCGTTCGTGGGGGAAGCGCACTTCAACGCGCGGGAGTACGCCCTGCAGTGGTCGCGTACGCAGCAGCGCCGGTTGTTGGAGTACTTGCGGCAGACGGGTACAAGCGTCGAAACCGCGAAGGAAGTGAAGATTTTTGGATTACACCGCTTTTTGATCGACCGATTCCGCGAGATCTCACTCGACACGTACCGCGCCAATCGCACCCTCGCGATTACGCGCGAAAGCACGATGGGACTGCTTACCGCGATCGGCACGGCCGGCTACTACACCGCGTACGGGTACATCGCGTGGCGCACGCTCACCGGGCAGTTCAGTATCGGTGATCTCACATTCCTCGCGGGGTCATTCCGTCGGTTGGGCGACCTCCTCGCGAGTGTGTTGGTGGGGTTCTCGAATACGGCCAGTCAGGCGCTGTATCTCGACGATCTGTTCTCGTTCTTTACCATCACGTCGCGCATTCATTCGCCCGAGCATCCACGCGATGTGCCGAAACCGATTGCCATCGGTTTTGAGTTTCAAGACGTCGGCTTTCAATATCCCGGGACCGAGCGATGGGCGGTGCGCCATTTGTCCTTCACGCTGCACGCCGGTGAAACGCTGGCGCTGGTGGGTGAAAACGGTGCCGGGAAGACGACGGTCGTGAAGTTGCTGGCGCGGCTGTACGAGCCCACCGAAGGACGCATTTTGTTGGACGGGCACGACCTGCGCGAGTATGACCTCGATGCGTTGCGCGCCAACGTGGGTGTGATCTTTCAGGATTTCGTGCGCTACAGTCTCACGGCGGGCGAGAACATCGCGGTGGGGCGGATCGACGCCCGCGAAGACACGGCGCGTGTTGTGCGGTCGGCCGAGCAGAGCCTGGCATCGGAGATGATTGCGCGGCTGCCGGCCACGTACGATCAGCCCATCGGCAAGCGCTTCGCCACGGGCGTGGAGCTGTCAGGCGGAGAATGGCAGAAATTGGCCATCGCGCGCGCGTACATGCGCAACGCGCAGCTATTGGTCCTCGACGAACCCACGGCGGCGCTCGATGCGCGGGCGGAGTTCGAAGTGTTTCAGCGCTTCAAGGCGTTGAGCGCGGGGCGCACCAGCATGCTGATTTCGCATCGGTTCTCGAGTGTGCGCATGGCCGATCGCATTCTCGTGCTGAACGAGGGCACGGTGGACTCGATGGGCACGCACGAGGCGCTGCTGGCGCGGAAGGGGCGCTATGCGGAGCTGTTCGAGTTGCAGGCACAGGGGTACCGGTAGCACGCGGTCCTTACTCCGCCAGTGCTCTCCGAATCGCCGGCTCCAGCGACAGCGGGCCGATCGGCCCCATCACGCGATGTCGCACCCGGCCATCGCGTCCGATGAGCACCGAGGTGGGATAGCCGACCACGCCGCCCAGTGCGCGAATGACATCTGAGCCTACGATGGCGATGGGATAGCTGATGCCGCGCTCCGTGATGAAATCGCGCACGGTCTGCGGATCGCCGGTGTCGACGGAGGCGCCGAGTAGCACGAGGCCGGCCGCTTTATGCCGGTTCCACGTGGCCTCAAGCAGTGGCATTTCCGCACGGCACGGCAAGCACCAGGTGGCCCACACGTTCACGAGGACCACGCGTCCGCGGAGCGACTGCGATGTGATCGACGAGTCGGCCAGCGTGCGCACCGTGTACACGGGTGTGCTGCGATCGCGGGCGGTGACGTTCACGAGCGCGCCCACGTGCGGCAGGAGACGTGGCACGGCCCAGATGCCGAGGGCCAGCATGAGCAGCGTGGTCCAGTGGAACCGGACGAGACTCGATTTGAGCCCCCGGGGGTAGGAAAAGCGGAACGCCATGGCGTGGAACGTAGCGCTTTCGGGCGTTGGTATCTCTGCGTGATCAGTACCTCCCAACGGCAGATCAGCTGAGCCCCTTCGCCAGCGTCCGTTACGCGGAAAGCCCGCTCCGGAAAGCATGGGCCGGTGATAGCTTACTTGGTCCCTCTTCCACCCCTGCCAGGCGTCTTCCCATGCGTTTCTCCGCCCTTCTGACGCCGCTCGCCTGCGGTGTCCTTTTCCAGACCGTAGTGGCCCCGTCGGTTGCGAGCGCCCAGGCCCCGCGCGCCGCGGCCGGGCTCCCGGCACTCGACTCGACCACGTTCACGGCGTTGTCGTGGCGCAACATCGGCCCGTTCCGCGGCGGCCGATCGGTGGCGGCGGTGGGATTGCCGTCGCAGCCGCTCACGTACGTGGCCGGCTATACCGGCGGCGGCTTGTGGCGCACCGACGACGCCGGCAACAGCTGGCGCAATATCTCCGACGGCTTCTTCAAGACGGGGTCGGTGGGCGCGATCGCGGTGGCGCCCAGCGACGAGAACGTGATCTACGTGGGCATGGGAGAGCATGCGATCCGAGGCCAGTCGTCGACGTATGGCGACGGCATGTACAAGAGCACCGATCAGGGGCGCACCTGGACCCACATCGGCCTCGCCACCTCGCGGCAGATCTCGGCCGTGCGCGTGCACCCGAGCAACCCCGAGGTGGTGTATGTCGCGGTGCAGGGTGATCGCTGGAAGGGCACGAGTGATCGCGGCATTTACCGCACGACGGATGGCGGCAAGACGTGGACGCAGCTGCTGAAGGGCGAGAACGCGTTCAGCGGCGCGAGCGACCTGTCGATGGACGCCACGAACCCGCGCATCTTATACGCGGCGATGTGGGATCATCAGCGCACGCCGTGGATGGTGCGCAGCGGCGGCGCCGGCAGCGGGATTTGGAAGTCGGTGGACGGCGGTGATACGTGGAAGCGCAGTCAGGAAGGGTTGCCGAAGCTGGTGGGCAAGATCGGTGTGTCGGTGTCGCCGGCCAATCCCGATCGCGTGTACGCGATGGTGGAAGCGGAGAACGGTGGTCTGTTTCGCAGTGACGATGCCGGTAAGACGTGGCGGCAGATGTCGGGCGACCGGCTGATTCAGACGCGCTCGTGGTATTACATGAACATCACGGCCGATCCGAAGAACGCCGAGGTGGTGTGGGTGAGCAACGCGCCATTGCTCAAGAGCATCGACGGCGGGCGCACGTTCGCCAATGTGCCCGCCACGCATGGCGACAATCACGGCCTCTGGATCAACCCGACCAACCCGAATTACCTGATCAATGCGAACGATGGCGGCGCGTCGATCTCGCTGGATGGTGGCAAGAGTTGGAGCACGCAGGACAATCAGCCCACGTCGCAGTTTTATCACGTGGCGGTGGATGACGGCTTTCCGTACAAGCTGTACGGCGGCCAGCAGGACAACAGTTCGGTGATCATCCAGTCGAAGAGCGACGGTGGTAGCATCGGCATTCGCGAGTGGACCGAAGGCCCTGGCTGCGAAAGCGCGAACATGGGTGTGAGCGCCAAGAACCCGCGCTACGTGTACGGCGGCTGCTATCAGGGGCTGATTGACGAGCTGGATGCGACCAACGGTCTGGGACGCACGATCATGCCGTGGCCGGAGATGAACCTCACCGAGCCCACGGACAAAACGAAGTACCGCTTCAACTGGACAGCGCCGATCGAAGTGTCGATGCACGACGACAAGGTCGTGTATCACGGCGGCAACGTGCTGTTCAAGACGACCACGCGCGGACAGAGCTGGACGCCGATCTCGGGCGACCTCACGCGCAACGACAAGACGCGTCAGGGGTGGGGTGGTGGTCCGATCACCAACGAAGGCGCCGGCGGCGAAGTGTACGCCACGATTGTGGTGATCGAAGAGTCACCGCACGATGCCAACACGATGTACGTGGGCACCGACGACGGGCTCATTCAGCGCACACTCGATGGAGCCAAGACGTGGACGAATGTCACGCCGGCCGCGTGGGGCGATGGCCTGGTGAACGAGATCGCGATTTCGCCGCACGATGCGGGCACGATCTATGTGTCGTTCCGGAAGGATCGCCTGGGCGACCCGACGCCGCACATTTTCATGTCGAAGGATTACGGTGCCACGTTCACGCGCATTGTGAACGGCCTGCGCGACGGGGAGCCGGTACGTGTGGTGCGTGAAGACACCGAGCGCAAAGGCTTGCTGTACGCCGGCACGGAAACGGGCGTGTATGTGTCGTATGATGCCGGGGCGCAGTGGCTGCCGTTCCGCGGCAACTTCCCGGTGGTGCCGGTGACGGACTTGCAGGTGAAGCACGGCGACTTGATCGCGGCCACCGAAGGGCGCGCCTTCTGGATTCTCGACGATCTCACGGTGCTGCGTCAGCGCGCCGATGCCATCGAGAAGGCGGCGATGCACCTGTACGCGCCGCGCGCCGCGGTACTGGCCGGCAGCGGCGGCGGCTTCGGGTCGCCGCGCAATGCCGGCAAGAATCCGCCGTACGGCGCGGTGATCAACTTCCGCCTGGCGGCGGCGCCCGATACGGCCACGACGTTGCTGCTCGAGTTCCTCGACGTGAAGAACAGCGTGGTGCGCTCCTTCGCCACAAAGGGCGACACGGTGAACAAGCTCACCGTGAAGACGGGATTGAACGCCTTCAACTGGAACCTGCGCCGTGCGGCGCCGGCGCGGTTGGCAGGCGTGCTGCTGTTTGGTGCGCCGAGTGACGGTGGTGCGCGCGTGGTGCCCGGTACGTACACGGTGCGTCTCACCATGGGCAGCACGGTGCTCACGCAGAAGCTCGAGGTGAAGCAGGACCCGCGTCTCGACGTGCCGGCGCGTGTGGTGGCCGAACGGGATTCGGTGGCGAACCTGCTGTCGAACCGCATCAATGAAATTCACGAGGCGGTGTTGCGCGTGCGTGATCTGAAAACGCAGGTGCAGGGCTACGTGACGCGCGCCAAGGAAACGAGTGCGCCGGATACGATCGCCAAGGCGGGTCGCACGCTCACGACCAAGCTGGGTGCGCTCGATCCGAAGATGACCACCAAGGCCGGCAATGGGCAGGACATCATCAACTACGCCAACGGCATCAACGGTCAGTACGGCTTCCTGCTGGGGCAGGTGGAAGGCAACAGCGAACTCACGCAGCCGGTGAAGGATCGGTTGATGGAGCTCGAGAAGCTGTGGCAGACGCTCAAGGCTGACGTGGAGCAGGTGGAAACGGTGGACGTGAATGCGTTCAACGCGCTGCTGCAGAAACACAACGTGCCGGGTGTGATCAGTGGCGCGAAAAAGAAGGGGCCGATTGCATGACAGCAGTGATGAGTTTTGGGTTTCGGGTGGTGCGTGTGACGGCGCTGGCGGTCGGGTTGGCCACGCCCGCGCTGGCGCAGAAGAAGAGCGTGATGGTCGCGCCGTACGTGCCGCCGACGGGGGCGTGGGAACGTCGCTCGCCCTCGGCGATGGGAATGGATTCGGTGAAGCTGGCCGACGCCATCGCCTACGCCGTCGAGAAGGAGAGCAAGACACCGCGCGATCTCGAGCTCAATCACTACCAGACGTTCGGTCGTGAGCCCTTCGGGGCCGCGATCGGACCGCTGGCACCGCGTGGTGGCGCCACGGGTGTGATCGTGCGCAAAGGCTACGTGGTGGCCACGTGGGGTGATCCCACCGCGGTCGAGATCGTGAACAGCGTGACCAAGAGTTTTCTGAGCACGGTGGTGGGGCTGGCCGTCGATGCGGGTCGCATTCGCAGTGTGGATGACACGGTGTCGCAGGTGATGCCACCGATTCTGCGGGCGTATCCGAACAGCACAGGACTCGGTGCCGATTGGCCAGGCGATGCCAAGTGGTTACGCCCGTTCGACAGTCCGCACAACAAACGGCTCACGTGGGATCACCTGCTGCGTCAGGTGAGCGACTGGGAAGGCACGCTGTGGGGCAAGCCCGAGTGGGCCGATCGTCCGGCACAGCAGGTGAACACGTGGACCACACGCCCACGCGTGGAGCCGGGTTCGGCGTACGAGTACAACGACACGCGCGTGAACGTGCTGGCGCTGGCGGCGTTGCAGGTATGGCGTCAGCCGCTGCCGGACATTCTGCGTGACAAAATCATGGAGCCGATTGGCGCGTCGAACACGTGGCGCTGGTACGGTTACGACAACTCGTGGATCGTGCTCGACGGCAAGTTGGTGCAGTCGGTGAGCGGTGGCGGCCACTGGGGCGGCGGCATGATGATCAACGCCTGGGACATGGCGCGCTTCGGATTGCTCACGCAACGTCGCGGCGTGTGGGGCGGCAAGCAGCTGCTCTCCGAGGCATGGGTGACCAAGGCCCTCACGCCCACGCCGGCGCAGCCGACGTACGGCTACATGAACTGGTTCGTGAACACCGACCGCAAGTACGTGCCGGCGGCACCGCCGCAGGCCTTCGTGCACGTTGGCGCCGGCAACAACATCATTTACGTGGACCCGGTAAACGATGTGGTTGCGGTGGTGCGCTGGATCGACAGCAATGCGTCGGTGAACGGATTCGTGGAACGGCTGCTGGCGGCGTTGCCGCCCGCCAAGTAACGCACGCGGTGTCGCAGCCCGGCATGTCGCGCACCACCGTCAGGGCGCCGGCGCTGCTCTTCCTGGCGGCCGGCGTGCTGCATTTCGTGATGCCGGTGTTCTTCGACCGCATCGTGCCGCCGTGGGTACCGAATGCGCGCATGGCCACGTACGTGAGTGGCGTCTTTGAAATTGTGGGCGCGATCGGATTGCTCATTCCCGCAACGCGTGTTGCGGCCGCGTGGGGACTGATCGCGTTACTCGTGGCGGTGCTCCCAGCCAACATCCACATGCTGAATCAGGCGCGGGCGGCTGGCGAATCGGCGTGGTTCATCATCGGCTTGTGGGTGCGACTACCGGTGCAGCCGCTGCTGATGTGGTGGGTGTGGCGCGTCGCGATTCGTCGTCTGCCGTAATCGAGCGGCGCGTCGGCGCTGGCGAGGCAGGGTAGGGGGAGTCATGAGGCGCGTGTTGGACTGGCATGGGCGGCGGCGCTATCTCTGCGTTACCTACGAGGTACCGATGCGATCGATCCGATGTGTACGGCTTTCCGTTCTCGCGCTCGTGTGGCTCCCCGCCTGCAAAAGCACCGTCTCCGATCCCCCGCCGGTAACACCGGTAACACCGCCAGTGACACCGGTGGCAGACTCCTGGACCGTCAGTGGCGGCACCGCGGCGCTCAACATGCAGTCGGCATGGAGTCGTGGCGCGGTCACCTATGTGGGCGGTGCCACCGGCGTGTACCGCTCGGACGATGCCGGCGCGACGTTTCGCCCGTCGAACACCGGCAACGACGCCGTTGGACCCACGCGTGGCTTCGCGGATGACGCGACGTATCTCTACTCGGCCACCAGCCAAGGTGTCTTTCGCAGCAGTGATGCGGGTGCCACATGGGGCGCGCGTAGCATCGGCATGACCGAGACGCGTACCAGCGGGATCGTGAAGGCTGGCACGCGACTGTACGTGGTGGGGCCGAGCGGTGTCTTCCGCTCCGACAATCAGGGCGACAGCTGGGCGGCGGCCGGGCTGGCCGGGGTGGACGTGCGCAGCATCGCTGCCCTCGGCGATGTGGTGTTCGTGGGCACGGTCGGATCCGGGGTCATGAAGAGCGTCGATGGCGGGACCACCTGGGTACCCAGCAACACCGGACTGACGGCCACCACCTTTCGCGCCATCGAGGCGAAGGGCACCAGCCTTTTTCTCGGCGGTGAGATCGGGACGGGGGTCTTCCGGTCCAATGACGGCGGCGCGACCTGGTCCCCGCTGGCGGGAGGGCTCCCCTCCTCCACGTATCGCGGCTTCGCCAGCAACGCGCAGTTGATCGTGGCCGGCGCGTTCGGGTTAGGCGTGTTCTACTCGAAGACCAACGGCGACACATGGGCCGAGCTGAACACCGGTCTCGGTGACAAGACCATTTTTGATCTGGTTATTAGCAACGGATTTCTCGTGGCGGCCACGAACACGGGCGGGGCGTTCCGCATTCCGCTGTCGGCCCTGAAATAGGCACGGCGAATACGATAAGACGGTCGGCATTTACGCGCCCATTCGGCAGTCGCGCGAGACCACTCGTCGGGCTCCTCTCATCTCGCCGCGGTGTAGCTTGCGGATGATCTTGGTTTGCTGCACCATGATGGCAGCCATGTACCGCGCATGCGGAGGGAGTCAGATTGAACCATGATGGAGGCCGCATGGTTGAACAGGGACGCGGGGGCGAAATGCCCGCTCACGCCGCGGAGACCGTCCAGGAAGCGACCGCAGACTTTTCTCCGTCGAGCGACGGGGTCGATGCGTCGATGCTGACTCGTCGGGCCTGGCTCCGGAGTGGGATTGCGGTGGCAGCCGGCGCGGCCGCGGTTGGCGCGGTCCCGGAGCGGAGTGAGGCACAAGCGTCCTCCAATCGCTACGGCTCCGTCTTCAGCCAGCTTGGTCAGCAGGTGACATGGCAGTCACCGGAACTGCGGTTGCTTCGCCGCATTTCGCTGGGCATCACGGCGGCCGAGGTGTCGCGCGTTCAGCGGTTGGGGTACGGGGCGTATCTCGAGGAGCAGTTGGCCTGGGAAGCGATCGATGACCGCGCCTGCGAGGAGCACTTGGCGCGTGGGTTTTCCGATTTTGAAGCGCTGACGCCCCGGGACACGCTGGTTCACCAGGCAGCCAACACGCTGGGGCCGTACGTCCTGGATCCCTACCAGCGTCACGTGGCCGAGCGCGCAATTCTGGGCAAGCGGCAGCTTCAGGAGCGCATGGTGGAGTTCTGGACCGACCACTTTCACGTGAATCTGTGGGTGTTTGGCGGTCTCAAGCCGTTTCATGATCTGGTGGCGATTCGTCCGTTGTCCCTCGCGTCTGTCGGCGCCTTGGTCCGTGCCACCATGCGCAGTCCCGCCATGCTGCACTACCTGGACCAGGTGTGGAGTACGAAGTGGGGGGTGAACGAGAACTATGCCCGCGAGCTGATGGAGCTGCACACGGTGGGCGTCGAAGGCGGATACACGCAGCAGGATGTGCATGGGCTGGCGCGCATCCTCACCGGATGGTCGGTGGACGAGCGAGGCGAGTTCGAGTACAAAGCGTACAACCATGACTTCGGCGCCAAGTCGTGCTTCGGCATGACCTTTCCTGAGACGCCGCCGGGCCCTCGCACGGCGGGCATGGAGGAGGGCGTCGCCTTCGGCGAACACCTCATCCGTCATCCGAAGACCAAACGGTATATCGCCACCAAGTTGCTGAAATGGTTTGTGTCGCCCACGCCCAGTGCGACACAGGTGCAAGCTGTCGTGAACGCCTACGGTGAGGAGGGCGACATCAAGGCCATGTTACGCGTGGTCTTGTCACCGGCGAATGTCCAGCGGGCACCAGCCAAGCTGAAACGGCCGTTTCATTTTGTCGTGTCCGCCATACGGGGGACCGGCGCCGAGGTCCGGTCGCGTGTGAACTACCGCACGGACAACGACGGCATCGGGGGGATTCTGGGGTCACTTGGGCATGCCGTCGGCAACTGGCAGACGCCGGATGGCTACCCTGACCGCGCGGATTTCTGGGCGGGCATGATCGTGGATCGATGGAATGCGACAGAGCAACTCGCGCAGAACGGGAACACGAGCCGCGGCAGCGTCATCACCGACTTCGCGGGGTTTGTCGAGGATGGCACGGTGGACGGCGTGGTCGCTGGCATGAATAGGCGCCTGTTCGGTGGCGAGATGTCCGCGCCGCTGGCCACCGAGATCCGCAATACGCTCCGCTCCGGGGTGACGACGAGTCGGCTGCAGAACGCGGTCCGTCTCGCGCTCATCTCCCCCGAATTTCAGTTCTACTGAGGAGCCACGCATGTCCGACCGTCACCAGCGCCCCGTGGGGTGCAACGAGTATGAGCAAGTGCATCGTCGCCGGTTCCTTCAGTGGGCGGGCGCCGGTGCCGCGGCGACGGTGGTTCCGGCGTGGATGCCGGAGATGCGCTTCGCCGAGTCGGCGGACACCGCCCGC
This sequence comes from Gemmatimonadota bacterium, assembly GCA_002737115.1. Classification (GTDB taxonomy): domain Bacteria; phylum Gemmatimonadota; class Gemmatimonadetes; order Gemmatimonadales; family Gemmatimonadaceae; genus Gemmatimonas. Next base: position 25,348 of record NSHR01000008.1, read on the forward strand.
GACATCATCGTGTCGATCTTCCTGCGTGGCGGCGCCGATGGCCTCTCGATGGTGGTCCCGTTCGCCGATGCGGCGTATTATCGCGGCCGACCCACCATTTCCGTGCCGCGGCCGGATTCGACATCCCCCAATCGGGGCAGTGCGCTCGACGATCACTTCATGCTGCCACCCGCGATGCGGGCCTTGCTGGCGCCGTACCGGGCGGGCGACCTGCTGTTCGTCCAAGCGGCGGGGCAGCGGTACACGAAATCACGATCGCACTTCGAGGCGGAGCGGTACCTCGAACAGGGGAAACCGGATGATTATCTCATCCAGAGCGGATGGCTCGCTCGGCATCTGGCGATGGTCCCCCCATTGAATGCGGACGCCTCTCTTCGGGCGATCTCGGTCACGTATGGCGTCCCCCACACCCTGACGGGGGCGCCCCGCACGCTGTCGATCCCCAGACCCGACCAGTTTCAGGTTAACACGCCGTCGGAGCTGGCGCTCCAGCGACTGTACAGCACCGCGTGGGCGCCGCTCCGTGACAGCGCCATGGACGCGCTTGGCACCGCCAACATGCTGCGCATGCTGGACTTCGACGGCTACCGTTCCTCGAATGGGGCGACGTATGGCACCGACAATTTCGGACAGGCGCTCAAGTCGATCGCCGTGCTGATCAGGGGTGACGTTGGGCTCGAGGCGGCCCACGTGGATCTCGGCGCCTGGGATACACATGCCAATCAGGGCACCGTCGGTGGTTCGATGGCCGGCGTCATGGAGGAGCTGGCCGCGGGGCTCGGCGCGTTCTGGCAGGACGTGATGCAAGGCGCCCGGTCCACCCGAGTGACGCTGGTGGTCACCACGGAGTTCGGGCGCAACGCGCGCGAGAATGGCTCGATGGGGACAGACCATGGCCGGGCCAGCGTGATGTTCGTGATGGGTCCCGCGATCGCTGGCGGGCGGGTCCTCACCGACTGGCCGGGGCTCGAGCGGGAAGAGCTCGAAGACGGTCAAGACCTTCGGGTGACCATCGATACGCGCGACGTGCTTGCCGAGATCGTCCAACGCCGTCTGAGCAACTCGAACCTGTCGGTGGTGTTCCCCGATTATCTCCCGCGTTTCCGTGGAGTCACGAGATGAAGGTGATGCGCGTGGTGTGGTTCGCGGCGAGCCTGTTGGGCGCGACGGCCTGTGAGGGGGCGATGGGCCCGGCTGGCCCGCAGGGTCCGGCCGGTCCGGCTGGTCCACAGGGGGTGCCGGGGGGTCAGGGGCAGACCGGTCCCACTGGTCCTGCCGGTCCTGCCGGTCCGCAGGGGCCGTCCGGTCTGGTGAACCGATCCGAGGCCACCGGCCTGTTTGACGCATCGGGTTCGTACACGATGACCTTGCCGTCCGCCTCGGTGGCCAACAACAAGCTGCCCTTTGTGGCATGCTGGATGTCCATCGACGGAAAGACCTGGATTTCCGTGAGCCAAGCCCCGGCGATTGCGGGTGATGTCTTCTGCGGCCTGACAGGTATTGGTACGGCTCCCGGCGTGACCATCGTGAATGGCGTGGCGGGTTGGCGGTACTATTTGCTTGCCATGTGGTAATGCCACGCCCCCGCTTGCCCGCCCGCGTCGTGCGCCGGTGGTCCCTCGGTGTGCTGATCGGCGGTGTGGCCTGCACCGCGGTCACGGACACGCCCTCGCCGGCGCTCCAGGCCAGCGCGGAGGTCACGGTCACGCTGCCGGCGGTCCATCTCGGCCCCGATGCGATTCAGGCCGCGAGTGCGGACATCCAGCTGATTCCGGCCAATCGTGCTCAGGCCGTGTTGGGCAGGCAGACGCGAGCCGCCGACCAGTTTACGCAGGCGGTCACGGTACCGGTCAACATCGCGCCGTGCAGCGGCGCGACCACCAGTTGCAGTGCGGTCGTGGTGGTCCGCTTCCTGAATGCCGCGGGGGTCATGATCGACTCCACGGAGGCCGGTCCGTTCACGATCATCGGCGGCGGCCGCACCGCCGCACCCAGTGTGCAGCCCAGGGTCACCGCGCGGCTGGCCAGTCGGGACACCGTGCTGCGGGCGTCGTTCAGGAGTGCCGTGCGGGCCTCGATCGAGGCCTTCGACGCCACTGGGGCCGTGCTGCCGGGCCGGATCTTTCAGTGGCGATCGGCCGACGCCGCGATCGCCACCGTCGACTCCACCGGGGCGGTCACGGCGCGCGCGGTCGGGCGCACGGTGGTCACGGCGACGCGGGAGGGCAACACCATGTCACTCCCCGTGGAATCGCCCGCGGTCGAGCTCTTTTCGGTGTCGGCTCCGAGCGCCCCCGTGATGGCGCAAGGTTCCGCCAAGTTGTTGATCACCTTGCTCACCGCGCCCGGGCAGTCCCAACGCCTTCGAATCGAAAGCAGTGATTCCAGCGTGGCCACGGCGGATGCCGCTGGGGTCATCACCCCGTTGCGGGAAGGGGTGGTGCAGTTCACCGTGCGCCCCGAGGCCGACTCTACGCGCCGTGCGTCGGCGACGCTTATCGTGGATCCCTTTCGCGCCGCCGTCTCCTGGCGCGCGATGGCATCCGGACCGCTTGGGAACGTTCCCAGCACGGTGCAAGGCGTGTGGGGCGCCGATGATCAGGCGGTGTGGGCGGCCACGTGCGGCGCCATTTCGTTCTACGACGGCAACAGCTGGCGGGCCGACTTCTACCGCACAGTGCAGGGGTTTTGTGCGAATGGCATGACCGGTACATCGCGCACCGACGTGTACGCGGTGGGAAACCAGATCTGGCGCTATGACGGCGCCGGCTGGGTGCGCCAACCCGTCACCTTTAGTGGGAATCTGCTGGCGGCGGTGATGGTCGACGGGGAGGTCGTTGCGGTGGGTGACAACGGCTTGATCGTTCGAGGTCGCGGATCCAGCTGGCGTACCATGCCCTCGGGAACGAACCGGACGCTGCGCCGCATCGCGAGTGACGGCCGCACCGCGTACATCGCGGGGGACAACGGCACCCTGCTGCGTCTCGAGAACGACCAGTGGGTGCGTGTCTCGTTTCCGAATGCCCCCGATTGGTACGACGTGCTCGTGAAGAGTGCCACGGAGGTGTATGTGGCTGGCGCCGACCACTCCCTTGCCTTGCACTACCTCGTGCAGCGCTATGACGGGCGCACGTGGACGACGATCCCGGTTGATCGTCCTGCGGCGTGCTGCAACATGCGGTTGCTCTTCAACACCGGTGGCAGCATTCGGGCCCTCGGTGATGGGGATTGGATCTTCCGTCTCGAGGACGGTCGTCTGGTGCAGGAATTCCGAGGCCAGTTCGGCGGGATCTTCACCAGCTGGGCGAATGGGAACACCGTCATGCTGGGCGGCCACAACTCCTCCACGATCGTGCGGCGCAATGGGACGTGGACCCGACTGTCCTCCAACACGAGCTTCAACGCCATGTGGGCGACGTCCCCCAGCTTCATCGTGGGCGGCGGCGACGGTGGCATCGACCTGTTCAACGGCACGTCTTGGTCGTTGATGCGCGGGGACGTCTACCGATCGATCAGCACGATCTGGGGGAGTGGTCCGACTGATATCTGGGCCGTCGGGTCACCCAACACGTTCTTGCGCTTTCGCGGTGCGGCGTGGGAGCAATGGCCATCCGTCAGTACCGCCACCGCCACCGGTATCTGGGGTGTTGCCCGGGACACCGCGTGGGCCGTGTTCAACAATGGCGACATCATGCGGTTCAACGGCACCGCATGGCAAACCATTTTCCGCACGCGCACGCCGCTCAACGCCATCCACGGCAGCGGCGCTCGGCATCTCATTGCGGTCGGGACCGAGGGTCGTGTCTGGGTCTACGGGGGCCGCCTCTGGCAGCAGGAAGACAGCGGCATTGACGAGCAGATCCAGAAGGTGTGGGTGTTCGACAGCCTGACCGCCTTTGCCACGGCCGGCAACAAGCTGTTGGAGCGCCGGAACGGCGTATGGCGCTCCTGGACGTTCCCGTCGAACATCAACTTCCAATGGGTGATGGGAACGGGACCGCGGGATGTGTATGCCGGCGGTTGTGGCTCACCGATCGTGCGGTACGACGGTACCGCGTGGAGTCCCGTGGAGTCACAGAACGTCACCAACTGTGCCTTCGGTGCACACGTGTTCCCAACCGGTGGACTGATCGCTGGGAACTGGAACCGCACCATCATTATCGGCACGAGCCCGTTCGGTGTGTCGCCCGGGCTTCCGCGGTAGGATTGCAACGGCGCGCGTCGCGGTGCCGCGCCGTCAGTGCTTGATAAACGTCCCCGCCTGCAGTTCGCGCATCGCGACCTGCAACTCGGCCTGCGTGTTCATCACGATCGGTCCATACCACGCCACCGGTTCCTTGATCGGCGCACCGGACACCAGCAGAAAACGAATACCCTGCTCGCCGGCCCGCACCACGACTTCGTCGCCGCTGTCGAAGAGCACCAGCGAACGGTTGCCCGACATGTCGCGCACGAGATCGTCGTCGTTGCCCGCGGTGCGTTCTGTCAGGATGCCCATGGGGTCGGAGGCATGACGGAACGTGCCGGTGCCCTCGAAGATGTAGGCGAAGGTGCTGCGGTAGGCGTCGACGGGAAGCGACTTGGTGCGACCGGCCGGGACGAACACATCGAGGTAGCACGGATCGGCGGCGATGCCGTCTACGGGACCGCGCTTGCCCCAGAACTCGCCGCAGATCACGCGCACGGTGGTGCCGTCGTCGTCCACGATTTCGGCGATCTCTTTCGACTGCACGTCCTGATACCGCGGCGCGGTCATCTTGAGCGACGAGGGCAGGTTGGCCCACAGTTGGAAACCATGCATGCGTCCCTGTGCATCACCCTGCGGCATTTCATGGTGCACGATGCCGCTGCCGGCGGTCATCCACTGCACGTCACCGGCTCCCAGCATGCCGCGATTACCCAGCGAGTCGGCGTGTTCGACGTTGCCGGCCAGCACGTAGGTGATCGTCTCGATGCCACGATGCGGATGCCACGGGAAGCCCGCCTGATACTGGCGAGGGACGTCGTTCCGGAAATCGTCGAACAGGAGGAACGGGTCCGTCTCGGATGTTTCCGTGAACCCGAAGGCGCGGTGCAGATGCACGCCGGCGCCCTCCATGGTGGGCTGGGCTTGGACGATGCGCTTGACGGGACGGATGGACATCAGATCGGCTCGGCGTTGGGATACTGGTAATCTATCTCAGTAATAAGACAATGCAAGCGATCGGCGTGCAAACGGGGTGGCCGCGCTGCCTGCGCGACCACCCCGTTTCCGTACCGACGCTTCAGATGCTGGACTACTTGTCCGTATCCAGCATCGTCTTGATCTGATCGCGTGCGTCCATCAGGTGCGCGCGGGTCGTGCGATCACTGGCGCGACCGACGGCCGCCGCCAGCTCACGGTCGAGCGAGCGCATTTCATCCTTGAGTAACGGACGGAAATCGCGCGTGTTCACCACCGCTTGACCGAACAAGGCGGCCAGCGCCGCGTCCTGTGCGTTCGGGGCGGGCGGCTTGATCTTGCTCGCCATCGCCTCGAGGTAGGTGGTCTGCAAGCGACGACGATACGCGTCGATCGGCTTGCCCGCGTAGATCTCGCTCCAGAGGCCCTTCCGCAGGTCGGTGAGCATTTCGCCCAGCGAGTAGACCTCGCTCTTGTTCGTGGCCATTGCCTCGAACTCCACCATGCGCTGCAGCTTGGCGTTCTGCACCAGCGACGACAGGGTGCGCGCCTGCGCACCGCTCACGCGGTTGATGTTGCCGTCCGACTCGATCTTGCGGAGGATGTCCGGCTTGATCATCGCGGTGGGCGTGGTGAACACCTCGTCGTTCAGGAACTTCACGGCGTCCTTCTGACGGGCGCGCGGCACCATCGTCCACACCGGTCCGCTCTGGCTGACGGCCTTTTCCTGCTTGTCGAGGCCACCGACCACACGTGTGACGTGCTGCGCTTCGGTGGCCCACTGACCGAGCACGCCGGAGTACGTGGCGCGCAGCAGCGAGTAGTCGGCCGTCTTGTCGGTGGTCGACGCGGGCACGACGAGATCCACGATGCGACGCAGGTTCTTGAAGCCAAGGCGCGTGGACTTCACGGCATCGGCATCACCGATCGCTTCCGACTGCTCGCCGGGATCGACCTGACCACCACCGTAGCGGTACCACGGTACGGTGTCCTGCATGCGGGCCCACGAATCGAGCGTCGTCTTCTCGTCTTCCGGACGCTTCGCGTTCGGGATGGGCGTGTAGCCCCACTTCACCGCGAACGTGTCGTAGGTGCCGACCTTCGGCACGAGATCGCCGAGCGCGATACCGTCTTCGGGCTGCGCGACGTAGTTGAAGCGCGCGTAGTCCATGATCGACGGCGAATGCCCCATCTTCGCGACCCACGTCTTACTGCGGACCGAGTCGACCGGGTACATCGAGCTGCTCTTGAAGTTGTGCGGGAAGCCGAGGGTGTGGCCGACTTCGTGCGCGGCGACGAACTGCACGAGGCGTCCCATGAGAGAATCGGGGAACGGGAACGTCTGCGCGCGCTTGTCGAGATGGCCGACCTGCGAGAAGTACCACTCGCGCTGGAGGTCCATGATGTTGTGATACATCTGCACGTCGGCGTCGATGATCTCGCCGGTGCGCGGATCCACGGTGCTGGGTCCCACGGCATTCGCGACCGGCGACGGCAGCCAGCGCACCATCGCGACGGATGCATCTTCACCCGAGAAGTCGGGATCGTTCGGTACGACGCCGGCCACGATGCCCTTGGCGAAGCCGGCCTGTTCGAAGGCGCCCTGCCACTCTTCGATACCGGCCTTGATCCACGGCTTGAGCCAATCGGGCGTGGCTGGATCCACGTAGTACGTGATCGGCTTCTTGGGCACGCACAGATTGCCGACCTTCTGATCGGAGCATTCGAGGCGCCAGCGCGAGATGTATCGACGCGGCAGCACGCGCTGCTCGGCTGACCCGAAATCGGTTTTGTTCGGGCCGAAGAAGCCAACGCGCGCGTCATTGAACCGCGGCATCATCGGCACGTCGGGAAGACGCACGATGGAGAAGGTGAACGCTTCGGTCGTGGCCTGGGCACCGCCGGCATTGAGCCCCGGAATGGCGGGGAGTCCACCGCCGCCACCGATCGGCGTAAAGGTTTGGGTCGCGGTCACGTTCACGTTGCGCGCGAACGCGGCGAACTTCTCGATGAACGATCGCGAGGCGTCGACGGTAGCGCGGCGGCCACCGGCGGTGAACTCCTGGATGCCACCGGTGAACATGCGCGTCACTTCGACCACGGCCGCGCTGTCCTTGCCGTAGGCTTCGACGTTGAGCGCCGCGATGATCGGATAGACTTCGATCAACGACATCGCGAGTCGCGTGGACAGCGTGCTGTCGGTGGCGACGTTGTTGTAGTTGATGTCGCGCACGAGAATGCGATTGTCGCGGCGCTCGAAGCGGATCACGCGGTCGGGACCGAGCGTGCCGTTGATGCCGATGCCCGCGGGCGTACCAGCGAGGACGGTGGTGACGACGAAGTCCTTACCGATTTCGCTCTTGGGAAGCTCGAAGTAGAGGCGCGACCCCACCTGGTGCACGCCGAAGACACCGGTCTTCGTCTTGGCGCGCGGCGTGATCACCGTGGCGTACGGGCGCGGGGCGGGGTCAGCGCCGCCGCCGCCGAGGCCGGCGAGTCCTGCGGCGAGTCCAGCAGGCAGGCCACCGGCGGGCGGCTGGCCGGGCGTGGGCTGGCCGGGCGTGGGCTGACCCGGCGTGGGCTGACCCGGCGTGGGCTGACCGGGTGTGGGCGTGCCATTCTGGGCGGTCGGGCGAGCGGCAGGCGTCGGAGCGGTTGTCGGCTTTTTGGCCGGCTGACACGCGGCGAGCGCGAGCCCTGCCGCGGCCAGCGGGAGGGAGCGAAAGCGCATTGGACCTGATCGGAAAAGGAAGGAGAGGCCCGCCAGTCGGCAGGCCTCTCCTTCAGTTTACGATGCTCCCCGCTCCGAGGCGAGGTGCCGCGCCAAGCTTAGTTCTTCGGGTCGAGCATCATGGCGATCTGATCGCGCGCATCCTCGAGATGCGCCTTGCTCATGCGATCGCTGGTTTTGGCAATCGCGACCACCAGATCGGCGTCGAGGGCGCGCATTTCACTCTTGAGGATCGGGCGGAAGTCGGCGGTGGAAACCGGAGCGGCGCCGCCACGACCACCACCGGGGGCCTGCGGGGCCGCCGCCGCGGCGGGCGGGTTGATCTTGCTCGCCATCGCTTCGAGGTACACGCGTTGCAGACGACGACGGAAGGCATCGATCGGCGCGCCGGTTTCGATTTCCTTCCACAGGCCGCGGCGGAGATCGGTGAGCATGTCGGCCACCGGATACACCTCGCTCTTCGACTTGGCCATTGCTTCCAGCTCGACCATGCGAGCGAGGCGGTCGTTGCTGACCACCGACGCCAGTGAGCGTGCTTGCGCGCTGCCCACGCGATTCAAGCTGCCGCTCGACTCGATCTTGCGCAGAATGCTCTCGTCGAGCAGCCACGTCGGCGTAGCGTACGCGTTGTCGAGCAGGAACTGGACGGCGTCTTTCTGGCGCTTGGGCTCTACGTTCTGCCACACGACGCCTTTCTGGCCCACCAGCTTCTCCTGCTTGTATTCGCCGCCGATGATACGCGACACGTGGCCCATTTCGGTGGCCCACTGTCCCACGGTGCGGCCGTACATCTCTTCGAGGTCGTCGTACGTGCTGCCGTCCTTCCACGCGGTGGCCGCCTCCAGCATGGCCATGGTGCGCTTGAGGTTCTTCACACCGAGCGTGGTGGCCTTCACGGCATCAGCATCGCCCACGGCTTCCGACTGCTCGCCGGGATCGGCACCCTGCGCGCCGCCGTCGCTGGCGAAGCGGTACCACGGGATGGTGTCCTGCATCTTTGACCACTTGTCGAGCGTGGCCTTCTCCGCTTCCGGCGTCTTGGCGTTGGGAATTGGCGAATAGCCCCACATCACCGCGTACTTGTCATACGGACCGACCTTCGGGATCAAGTCGTCGAGTGCGATGCCGTCTTCCGGCTGCGCCACGTAGTTGAAGCGCGAGTAGTCCATGAGGGTGGGCGTGTGGCCATTCTTGGCGACCCATGTCTTCGAGCGGACCGAGTCCACGGGATACATGGAGCTCGCTTTGAAGTTGTGCGGGAAGCCGAGCGTGTGTCCTACTTCGTGCGCGGTCACGTACTCGAGCAAGCGGCCGGCGAGTGTGTCGGGGAACGGGAACTTCTGCGCACGCTTGTCGAGATGGCCGGCCTGCGTGAAGTACCACGAGCGCCCGAGGTTCATGACGTTGAGATACGTCTGCACGTCGGCGTCGATGATTTCACCAGTACGCGGATCCTTGAGGCTCGGACCGACGGCGTTTTCGGTGGACGACGGGAGCCAGCGCACCATGGCGACGGTGGCGTCTTCACCGGAGAAGTCGGGATCATTGGTCGGTGCGTCGGCGGCGATGATGCCCTTGTAGAAGCCGGCGGCTTCGAACGCCACCTGCCAGTCTTCGATGCCCTTCTTGATCCACGGCTTGATCCACGCCGGTGTGGCGGGGTCGAGGTAATACGTGATCGGCTTCTTGGGCACGCAGAGATTGCCGACCTTTTTGTCGGAGCACTCGAGGCGCCAGCGCGAGATGTAGCGCTTGGTTTCCACGCGCTGGGTGGCACCGGAGAAATCGCGCTGACTGACGCCGAAGTACCCCACGCGTTCATCGAGCAGGCGCGGCTGCATGGGGACGTCGGGCAATTTGGCGATCGAGAAGGTGTACTTCTCGGTCGTGGGTGCCGTCGCGGCCGCTGCGGCACCGCCACCGCCGCCACCACCACCACCACCGGGCGCACCGCCCTGCGGCGTAAAGCTCTGCACGGCGGTGACGTTCACGTTGCGCGCGTAGGCGGCGAAGCGATCGATGTACGAACGCGCGGCATCGACGGTGGCGCGGCGACCGAGCGCGGTGTATTCGGCCACGCCGCCGGTGAACATGCGCGTGACTTCCACCACGGCCGAGCTGTCGGGGCCGAACGCTTCGATGTTGAGCGCGGCGAGAATCTTGGTAACGCCGATGAGTTCAGCGGCCATGCGCTGTGAGGCGGCGCTGTCGGCGATGATGTCGCCGTAATCGGCGAGGCGCACGAAGATGCGATTCTCGCGACGTTCGAAGCGCACGAGGTTGTTGCCACCCTGCGTACCACGAATGCCGATTTCATCCGGCGTGCCGGCGAGCGTGGTGACGATGACGTAGTCCTTGCCGAGTTCCGCACGCGGGATTTCGAAGTACAAGCGGCTGCCGACCGAGTGGACCTTGAACACGCCGCTCTTGGTAATGGCGCGCGGCGTGATGACGGTGCCGTAGGGGCGCGGCTGCGGGTCCTGCGCGGCGTTGGCACCGCCCTGGGCGCCGCCTTGGCCACCGCCTTGACCACCGCCTTGACCACCGCCTTGATTCGGCGCACCGGCGGGACGTCCGGCCGGTGCCGTGGTGGGGACGGCCGTGGGGGCGGCCGTGGGGGTCGGGGCAGGAGCTGGCGTCGAGATTTTTTGGACGCAGGCGCCGAGCACGAGGCCGGCGGCGGCGATCGACAGTGAAGTGTGTCGCATGCGGTTCTGTCTCTGGGAGGGGACGTGGCCCGGGCGCGCGTTGTGGCGCACCAGTTGCCACAAAATTACGCGCTGTGGTGCTGGGGTGCTGGCGGGTGGTTCCTGAGCCTACTTCAGCTCACGGCCGCGGCACCCGCCGCATCAGCTCCTCGCGACCGCCGCGCGTGCGTCCGGTCTGGTTGGCGGTAGCGTCAACCCGATGGCGCTGCCGCAATGTTGCACCGCTGGCGCATTTCTGGTGACGAGCCCGGAAGGTGTCACCAGTATTCTGCGCGATGCCTGCTTGCCTTCCCTGCGCCGAGTGGAATAACCTATGGGTATGCCCGCCATCACTCAGGAATGGACTGTCGACACGCTCGATGCGCTGCCCGACGACGGGCAGCGCTATGAGATCATCGACGGGGTGCTGTTCGTGACTCCCGGCCCGGGAGAAATGCATCAGGATGTCGTCGGCGAACTGTATGGGTTGCTGCGCGACTACCTGATGGGCAGCGATATCGGGAAGGTGATGGTCTCGCCGTCGGATGTGCGACGTGGCGATCGCCGTCGGAATCGTGTGCAGCCCGACGTGTTCGTGATTCAAAAGATCGATGGCAAGCGCCCACCGTATCCCTACGAGTTGCGCGACCTGCTGCTGGCCGTCGAAGTGGTGTCGCCCGGCAATCCGCTGCTGGACTACCAGGTCAAGCGCGACCTGTACCTGCGGGAGGGCGTTCGGGAGTACTGGGTGATTAATCCCGGCGCGCGCAACGTGTCCCGGTGGCGTGGTCAGGACGATCCCGGCGAGGTGCTGAGCAAGACCGTCACGTGGCAGCCGGACGGTATGTCGGCGCCATTCGTTGTTGATTTGGTGGGGTTTTTTGAGGCGGCGGGGAAGTGAACGGCCAACTGCTTAGGGGGCAGGGAGGAGGGTGTCAGGGAGGAGGGGGCAGGTGACTGCGCGCCGTTACTGCTTCCTCCTCCCTGACACCCTCCTCCCTGCCCCCAAGCCGTTGGCCGTTTATTTCATCACCCGCACCACCCAATCCGCCAATGCGCCCAACACCTCACGCCGCAGCTTCGTGTCCTTGAGCGCGGTGTAGCCGCCGGGCGCGCCGGAGGGATCAACTAGGAACAGATGGTTGGTGGCGGGGAAGTGGCGCACCGTCACGCGTGTGTTGCCGCTGCCCTTGAGGATGGTGGCGATCGAGTCGGCTTGCTCGGGGGTGACCTGTTGGTCGGTGTCGCCTTGAAGCACCAGCGTGGGCTGCTTGACGCGGCGGAGCGCGGCGGAGGGCTCGGTTTTCATGAAGAAGCCCATCCACGTGTTCGCGGCGGAAAGGGAATCGAGGCCCTTCGGGACGGTGCGACGAATGGAATCGCGCTGCGTTTCGGTGAGCTGTGTGGCGGCCTTGATGGCGTTCTCGTTCTGGAATTCAAGGATGCGACGACCGTTGTACGCGGGGCCGGCCAGCAGGGCGATGGCGCGCACGGTGGGGTCCTTGGCCGCGACCAAGGGCGCAATCAGGCCGCCTTCGCTGTGGCCGGCAAGGGCGATGCGCGTGCCGTCGATGTCGCGGCGCGCGCGCAGATACGCGACGGCCGATGCGACGTCATCGGCGAAGTCGGCGCTGGTGGCGTTCGCGCGTGACGCTGCACCGCCGCTGGCGCCCACGCCGCGATCGTCGACGCGCAGCACGGCGATGCCGCGGCGGCCCAGCGTGTCGGCGATGTCGCGGAACGGCGCGTAGTTGGGCACGATACTGATGCGCGAGTCCCGGTCCTGCGGGCCACTGCCGCTGATGGTGACGACGGCGGGCATTTTCGCCGCCCCCTTCGGCCGTGTGAGCGTGCCGGCCAACGTGTAGCCGCGCGACGTGGGAATGACTACGTCTTCGGCCGTATAGGGCGCATTCGCCGGGGCGCCGTAGTCAATCGGTGCGGGCGCGCTCGACATACTCGCCGCGCCGGTGGTGCGCACCACGCGCAGGTTCTGTGCGGGAATGCTCATTTCAAGCGGGCCGCCGTTGGGGTCCCACAAAATGCGCGCATCCATGCCGCCAATGGAGAACACCGTCGTATCGCCCTGCTGCGTGACCGTCGCGGGAATGGTGCGACCGCCGTTGGTGAGAAACACCGGCAGTGAGGCCTTCATGGCGATGCGCGCGTGATCGGCCATGAGTGCGGTGTGCAACACGGAGTTGCCGACTAGCGCCACCGCACCAGCGGCGCTGTGCAGCGCTTGTTCACTGGTGGTGCCATTCGCCGAGATGGTGAGTTTTGCGCTATCGCCGACCATGTGCACCACGATGTTCTGGGTCGGGAGGCCGGTGGTCGGTGCGCCGGGCGCGAAGATGGAGAGCGTGAGGCGACCGGGCACGCTGTTCACATGTTGCTGCTCCCAACGCATGACGGGTGCCCCGCGCATGCTGAGCAGCCCCACGATCGACGATGGCCCTGGTGTGACGACTTCGGTGCCCAGCGTATCGATGCTGCGCAAATAGACGAAGTGGTAGGTGGGGGCGGGTTGTGCGCGTGCGGTCGTGGCGAGCAGTGCGCCGAGGACGAGCAAGACGACGGCGAGGACCAGCCCGATGATGCCGGCTCGACGCGAACGCTTCATGAGGAGGTGCAGCATGGACAGCTCTCTGCGGAGAAAGACGGACTACGTCGACTCGTGGTCGACATCGTGGACCGGGGTGGTGTGATCCGACGGCACTGGCGGCGACACGCGCCCGGTGTCCCGGAGCGCGCGCCGCAGCAGAAACTCGATCTGCCCATTCAGACTGCGCAGGTCATCGTTGGCCCACCGCTGGACCGCGTCGAGCACCTCGCGGTCCACGCGAATGAGGAATGACTTGCGTTCAGCCATGAGACGCCGCTCGCATGATCAGGAGTAGAGCGTGCCGGTGTTGACCACCGGTTGGGCGGCGCGGTCGGAGCAGAGCACGACCAACAGATTGCTCACCATCGATGCTTTGCGCTCGTCGTCGAGCGTCACGATCTTCCGCGCGGACAACGCGTCGAGCGCCATTTCTACCATACCGACGGCGCCTTCCACAATCGTCTGACGGGCGGCCACAATGGCGCTCGCCTGCTGTCGCTGCAGCATCGCCGCGGCGATTTCCTGGGCGTACGCCAAGTGACTGATGCGCGCTTCAAGCACTTCGACGCCGGCTTTGCCAAGGCGGTCGTGCAGCGCTTCGAGCAGGCCTTTGGAAATCTCGGCGGGATGCGTGCTAAGGGCGATCGCGTCGTCGCCGTGGTGATCGTACGGATACGACGAGGCCAACGCACGCACCGCCGACTCGCTTTGCACGGCCACATACTGCACGTAGTCGTTCACTTCAAAACTGGCTTCGGCGGTGTCGATGACCTTCCAGACCACGATGGCCCCGATCTCGACGGGGTTTGAGCGCGCGTCGTTCACCTTGAGCTTGTTGGTCTCGAAGTTCCGGATGCGCAGCGAGACGGCCTTCTTGGTCATGAACGGATTCGTGAACCAGAGTCCGGGCGTTTTGGCGGTGCCTTTGTAGGTGCCGAACAGCGTGAGGACTTTGCCTTCGTTGGGCGAGACGGTGAACAACCCCGGCATGCACAGGAAGGCGAGCGTCATGAGCAGCGCGCCGCCGCCGACCACGAGCTCGTTTTCGGTGCGGGCGCCCGTGTAGACGACGAATCCGCCGATCAGGACGACGACACCGATCAGGACGGCCATCAGGATGCCCGGGGAGGGCCGGGCCTCGATTTCGCGGAACATGGGGTGAACCTCGGAGAAGGGGGTGGTACTGAAATGATATCACTTCAGTATCACCCTACGCAAGGATCGTCCGTGTGATTTCTGCGGGCGCTGCGGGCAGGACCTCAAGCCGATCGCCCACCGCGGCGTCTGTGCCACCGCAGTCCGAAAAACCAGTCTTGCAAGGGAGTGAACGCGGGGCCATAGTCGCTTGCGTGAGCCCCGTCCCCTGTTGCCCGGAGAGTCTGTCGTGACACGATTACCCCTACGGTTGGCATTCGCTGCCGCCGTTCTTCTTCCTTATGTGTCGGCCAGTGCGCAGCCGGCGCGCCCCGCCGCCCGCGTGGCGGCACGTCCGGCGTCGATGGCGCCACTGGCGGCCCCGTTTGACACTGGTGCCCTGTCGGCCATGAAGTGGCGCGAGATCGGCCCGTTCCGCGGTGGCCGTTCGGCGGCGGCGGCCGGCAGCGTGGCCCGTCCCCAGGAATATTGGATGGGGACCGTCGGCGGTGGCGTCTTCAAGTCGGTGGACGGCGGCGACACGTGGGTGCCGATGACCGACAAATATTTTGGCGGCACCATCGGCAGCATCGGTGTCGCCCCCAGCAACCCCGACGTCGTGTACGTGGGCGGCGGTGAGTTCACGATTCGCGGCAACGTGTCGCACGGTGACGGCGTCTGGAAGACGACCGACGGCGGCAAGACGTGGACGAACCTGGGCTTGAACGACACTCGGCAGATTTCCCGCCTGCTGGTGCATCCCACCAATCCCGACGTCGCCTACGTGGCGGCACAGGGGCATGCGTGGGGGCCGAACGCCGAACGCGGCGTGTTCCGCACGAAGGACGGCGGTAAGAGCTGGGCAAAGGTGCTGTTCCGCGACGACTCCACCGGTGCGGCGGACCTGGCCATGGATCCGAGCAACCCGAACGTCCTGTACGCCGGCTTCTGGCAGATGCATCGCAAGCCGTGGATGCTGGTGTCGGGCGGCAAGGGCTCCGGCATGTTCAAGAGCACTGATGGCGGCGATACGTGGACCGAGATCACCAAGCACAAGGGTTTGCCCGCCGGCCTGTGGGGCAACATCGGCATCACGGTGAGCGGCGCCAATACGCAGCGTATCTATGCGCTGATCGAGGCCGACGAGGGCGGTGTGTTCCGCAGCGACGATGGCGGCGCCACGTGGGCGCGGGTGAACGACGAACGCAAGCTGCGTCAGCGCGCGTGGTACTACTCGAAGATCTACGCCGACCCGAAGAACCCCGATCTCGTGTACGCCAGCAACGTGCAATTCCAGGTGTCGCGCGATGCGGGCAAGACGTGGAGCAACATCAACACGCCGCACGGCGACTCGCACAATCTCTGGATCGCCAGCGACAACGGCGATCGCATGATCGAAGCGAACGACGGCGGCGCCAACGTGAGCACCGACGCGGCGAAGACGTGGTCGGCGCAGGACTTCGCCACCGCGCAGTTCTACCATGTGACTACCACCAATCACTTCCCGTACAAGATCTGCGGCGCGCAGCAGGACAACAGCACGCTCTGCGGTCCGTCGCGCGCGGCGGGTGGTATCACGATGGACATGTGGCAGGACGCCGGCGGCGGTGAGTCGGGTTTCATCGCGGCGCTGCCGAACAATCCGGACATCGTGTTCGCTGGGAGCTACGGCGGTTTTCTCACGCGCAAGGACATGCGCACCGGACTGGCGCGCGACATCAATCCGTGGCCGCTCAATCCGATGGGACACTCGGCCATCGATTCGAAGTACCGCATGCAGTGGACCTTCCCGATCGCGGTCAGCCCGCACGATGCGAAGACGATCTACGTAGGGTCGAACGTGCTCTTCAAGACCACGAATGAAGGCGACAGCTATACCGCCATCAGCCCCGATCTGTCGCGCAACGATCCGCGCACGCTCGGGCCGTCGGGCGGCCAGATCACGAAGGACCAGACCGGTGTGGAAACGTATGGCACCGTGTTCGCGATGGCGGAGTCGCCGGTCACGAAGGGCGTGATCTGGGCGGGTACCGACGACGGCACGGTGCATGTCACGCGCAACGGTGGCGTGTCGTGGACGAACGTCACGCCGGCGTTGCTCAAAGAGCGTGAGTGGGCGCGCATCTCGATCATCGAGGCCTCGCACTTCAACACCGGTACGGCGTATGTGGCCGCGAACCGCTTTCAGATGGACGACAACCAGCCGTATCTGTTCAAGACGAACGACTTCGGCAAGACGTGGTCGCGCATCGACCACAGCGGCACGGCCACTGGCCTTCCGGCCACCGAGTTTACGCGCGTGATCCGGGAAGATGACGTGCGTCCGGGGCTGCTGTTCGCGGGCACGGAGCGTGGCGTCTATGGGTCGCTCGATGATGGCGCGACGTGGTTTTCGATGCGTCGGAATCTGCCGATCGTGCCGGTGCATGACCTGGCGATCAAGGACGGCGATCTCATTGCCGCCACGCACGCCCGCTCGTTCTGGGTGATCGACGACATCTCTCTGCTGCGTCAGCTCACCGCCAGCGCGATGACCGAGCGGGCGCATTTGTTCTCGCCGCGCGCAGCGTACCGCATCAACTGGGGCGGTGGCTTCAACCCGGGTGGTGGCAATGGCGCACCGGTGGGGGCCAATCCACCCAACGGCGCGATCGTGTACTACTGGCTCAAGTCGCCGGCCAACAAGGTGACCATCGAGTTCAAGGATTCCACCGGCCGCACCGTGCGCACCTTCTCGAGCGACACGGCGGGTGCCGGCGCCGCGGGTGCACCAGCCGGTGGTCGGCGCAGTGTGGCCGCCGATGCCGCACCCACGAACACGGTGGGCATGAACACGTTTTCGTGGAATTTGCGCGAGAGCGATGCGACCACGTTCAACGGCATGATCATGTGGGCTGGTGTGCTCACGGGTCCGCTGGTGCTGCCGGGCAACTACTCGGTGCGTTTGCTGGTGGATGGTGCACCGGTATCCGACGCGAAGCTGCTGGTGAAGAAGGACCCGCGCAGCGATGCGACGCCCGCTGATCTGGTGGCGCAGTACAAGATGCTGATGCAGATCCGCGATCGCACCACCGATGCGAACGACGCCGTGCGCACCGTGCGGTACGTGCGGAGCCAAGCCGTGTCACGCTCGAAAGAAGTGGGCGCTGATTCGGCGCAGTATGCGCAGTTGGTGAAGACGCTCGATGCCAAGATCAGCGAGATGGAAGCGCAGATCTATCAGGTGAAGAACCAGAGCGGTCAGGATCCGCTCAACTACCCGATCAAGGTGAACAACCAGATCGCGGCGTTGGCGGGCGTGGTGGGCAGCACCGAAGCACGTCCCACGAAGCAGTCGGTCGTGGTGTACGACACGCTGTCGAAGGAGCTCGAGGTGTCGCTGGTGGAGCTCCGCAAAGCGTACAAGGAGCTGCTGCCCCCCATCGACGCGATCCTCAAGAAGCACGGCCTGCCGGCGATCGAAGTGAAGGCCGGCGACGTGCAGACGCCGCGTCGTATTGGCGCTGAGGAAGAAACGACGGGGATGTAAGCGCGACGGCGATGGCCGATGCAGCGCACAGCACGGCGGGTCGTTGCGGGAACCTCGGGTTCCTAGCGGCGGCCCGCCGTACTGCGTACCAACCGCGCGATACTCGCGATGCCGAACACGGGTCCCAGCGACAACAGCACAAACGCCCACTGCCACCCCACGCGAGCGGCGAGCGGTGGTACGAGTTGAATCACCGCCGCTGTCAGCAGAAAACCGAGCGATGTTTGCAGTGTGAGCGCGGTGCCGACCGCGTGCGGGGGCACGCTCTCGGTCACCAGCACCGAGAACTGTGCGCTGTCGGCGATCACGAAGAAGCCCCAGACCAGTGCAACCGGCACCAGCAGCCACAACGAGCGTCCGAAGGCGAAGCCGATCAGCACGGAACAGGCGCCGCTGATGGCCATGGCTCGTGTGACCAGCCAGGCGCGCCCACGACGGTCGGCCACGAGTCCGCCCCAGATGCACCCGGCGCCGCCAATCGCGAGGGCGGCGAAGGCGATGGCCGACGCCATCGACACGCCGCGCGCGCCGGCGGTGGGATCGTGCGTGGCGATGCTGGCGGCGATGAACACCGGCAACCACGTCCACGCCGCATAGAGCTCAAACATGTGGCCGAGGTAGCCGCCCGTGGATAACCGCCACGCTGGCGTGCGCACCACCTCGCGCACCAGATGCCACGAGAACGGCCGAGCGGGAAAGGGATACGGCCCTTCACGATACCCCAACCACACCAGCAGCGCAGCGAGGCACGCGCCCACGGACGCACTCGCCACCACCGGGGTGATACCGGCGCCGGGGATGGCATGCACGAGATACGGCATCGCTTTGCCCACCGTGAGCGCGCCCACGATGGTGCCCACGGCCAGTCCGCGTCGCGCGCGAAACCAGGTGGCGATCATCTTCATGGCTGGTGGATACACGCCCGCCAGCGCGAGGCCGGTGATGAAGCGCCAGAGCAGTGCGCCCGACAGTTGCTCCGACTGCAACAGCATGGCGTTGGCGGCGGCACCGACCAGCGCGCACGCGGCAAATAGCGCTCGCGCCGGTACGATGTCGGCCACGTTGAGCACGGCCGAGATGGCGGTACCGGTGACAAAGCCAAGTTGTACGATCGTGGTGAGCCATGCCGCTTCACTGCTGCTCAGCGTCCACTGTGCGGTGTACTGCGCCGACACCGCACTCGCGGCGAACCACAGCGTCATCCCCAGCAGCTCGGCGACGGTGAGAAGGCCGAGCATGCGCCAGCGATCCGGATGCGAATCACCGGCGGGAGGCACGAGCGCGGGGTCACCAGTCGGCGCGCTCCTCATTCGTGGCGCACCTACAACTCTTCGATGGACACGCCAAACTCGTCGACATGCTCCGCCAGGGCGCGCAGGGTACGCTCCGCGCCGGCGCCGTGCCCACGCAGCGCCGCGAAGAAACGAACGACGGGATTGCCCACGCGACCGGACTCGGTGAGCGTGATGACGCTGTGCGCGACATCGCCTTCGATGCGCCATTCCCAGTGGAGCTGTCCCTTCGTGTCGTCGTTGGTCACCTGCACGACGATCGTCTGCGCGTCGCCGGCATCCTGCCGTTGGATGGTGCACGGCGACGGCGCCCACTGTTCGTAGGCGGAGAGGTCCGTGAGCAGGGCGCGGACGTCATCCGCACCGCGCGGCAGGCGCATGCGACGCACCACGCGATACTCGGCCGGCGTGACGAGTCCGCCAACGACCAGCGCGATCAGACTCGCCGCGATCGCGGCCATAATGGCCAGAATCCAGTACATGGCCGCCGGCGCTCAGCTCACACGCGGTGACTGATCGCGCACCACGTGGACGCGTCGTTTTGCTCAGGAGCCAACCGGTCGGGCAAGGGTTTACGCGCCGGTCGGTTCGGACAGGAGCGGCTCTGTGTCGGGCGGCATGGTGACGGCCATGCCCATCGCGTGATATCCCTTGTCGACATACACCGTGGATCCGGTGATCCCGCTGGCGAGCGTGCTGGAGAGAAACGCCGCGGTGTTGCCGACTTCGGTGGCGGTGAGCGTTTCGGCGAGCGGCGAGTTGGCGGCGCAGTACTTCACCATCTTGTCGATGATGCCGATCGCACTCGCCGCACGCGACGCATACGGGCCGGCGCTGATCGTGTTCACCCGCAGGCCGTACTTGCGGCCCGCTTCGAACGACAGCACCCGCGTGTCGCTCTCGAGCGCGGCCTTCGCCGATGACATACCACCGCCGTAGCCGGGAATGGCGCGCTCACTGGCCATGTACGTGAGCGAGCAGACCGAGCCGCCCGGACGCATGAGCGGCGCGAGGCGCTGCACCATGGACACGAGTGAGTACGCGCTCGCGCTCGACGCCGCGAGATAGCCGGCGCGACTGACTTCGAGCAACGGCTTCTTCACTTCGGGGCCGTTGGCCAGTGAGTGGAAGACGATGTCGAGCGACTGGTCGCCGAAATCGGTGGCGATGCGTTGGGCGAGGCCGCCGATCGAGAAGTCGCCAACGTCCTTGTAGCGCTTCGATTCGCGCACGTCGGCGGGCGCATCGTCGAGGGCGTCGTAGACGGCGTCGAGGGGATAGATGCGCTCAAAGGTGAGCAACGAGCCATCGCTCAGGCGACGGGATTCATCCATCTTCCCGCGTTCGAGCAGGTTGAGGAAGATGTTGAGCGCCGGCGGCCACGTGGCGACACAGACCGAGGCACCGGCCTCAGCGAAGGCCTTTGCGACGGCGAACCCGAAGCCGCCGTCGTCGGCGACGCCAGCCACGAGGGCGCGCTTGCCGGAAAGATCGATGGGTAGCATCTGGGCAAGATAGCAGCGGGGGCGCTTGGCGAGGAGCGACTACCGCGCCGCCCGGGTGAGGCGATCGCGGAGGCCGGCCCACTGGTCGTCGGCCGGAGGGCGTTCGATCACGATGAGCGCCGCGCCGCCGGCGTCGGCGGCATGCAGTGCGGCGTACAGCGCGCGCGCGTAGGACGCTGGATCATCGGGCATGCGCACGATGGTTCCGTCCGGTACGGAAAGCGTGGTGGTTCGGAGGAGGGCCGTGACCGTGCCCGCGTGGTCGCCCCGTTCGGCCAGTGCGGCATCGATCTCCGGCTGCTGCGTGGCGTCGAAGAGCCAGACGTCGGCGCGAGGGGCGTAATGTCGATCGGTCATGCCGGGTGATCGCTGGGCCACCGCGCTCGCGTGGGGGGCGTCGTGAGACACGGTGGCGGTGGCCGTTCGCACGACCACGCCGGATCCACGCAGCGCGAGTTCAAGATCAGCGGCGGTAATCATGCCCGGCCGCAGGATCACCGCATCGGGGCCGCCGAGATCCACGACGGTGCTTTCAATGCCGACCGAACTGGGCCCGCCGTCGAGGATGAGCCCGACGCGGTCGCCGAGTGATGCCTGCACATGTTGGGCGGTGGTGGGACTGACCTGCGTGAAGCGGTTGGCACTGGGCGCCGCGATGGGCACGCCGGCGGCCCGGAGCAGGGCCAAGGCCACCGGATGGGCGGGTATGCGAACGGCGACGGCATCGAGCCCAGCGGTGGCCGCGTCGGGCACGTGCGCGGCCTTGGGGAGCACGAGGGTGAGCGGGCCCGGCCAGAAGGCGGTGGCGAGTCGGTCGGCGGCGGTCGGCCAGTGCCGGGTGAGCGCGCGGGCGGCGGCCACGTCGGGCACGTGCGCGATCACGGGATTCCAGGCGGGACGCCCCTTCGCCGCATAGATGGCGGCTACGGCGTCGGGGTCGAGCGCATTGGCCCCCAAACCGTACACGGTTTCCGTGGGAAACGCGACGAGGCCGCCGCGGCGCAGCAGGGCGGCGGCGTGCTCGACGACCACGGGATCGGGGTTGCTCGGGTCGAGCCTGAGAAGTGGAGCGTCGGCCATGCCGGAATCTATCGAGGGGCCCGGCGCGGCTTGGGCGGTCGCGCTGGGCCAGCGCTACTGCCGCGACTCGATCACGCCCTTGGCAATCCGGTCCACCAGCGCGGGCGACATCAGTTTCAGCATGCGACCGATCTTGCCACGCCAGGTCATGACGAGATCCCGATTGCGGTTGGCGACGGCGGCGAGAATGAGGCGACCGCACTGATCGGTCTCCATGGTTTCACCCTTCCGGCGCGTGTAGCCACGGTCGCCGAACGGCGTGCCATCGGGGGAGAGCGCCCGCTGATTGATCTCCGAGAACACGAACCCGGGATAGATCATGGTGACGGTCACGCCGGTGCCATCGAGCTCGATGCGGAGCGAATCGAAAAATCCCGCCATGGCGTGCTTGGTGGCGGCGTAGGCGGTGCGCTTGGGCACGCCGGTGAGCCCGGTGAGACTCGAAATGGCGACGAGGCGGCCCTTCGACCGCTTGAGATGCGGCAACGCATGCGCGGTGCACCACACGCTGCCGAGATAGTTCACCCGCATCAGCGTGTCGAAGATCGTGAGATCGGTGACGTCCTCGAACCGCCCGCTCGAACCCATGCCGGCGTTGTTCACCAGCACGTCGAGCTGACCATAGTGGGCCACGGTGCGGTCCACGATGTCGGCGCACGATGCCTCAACAGCGACATCGCCGACCACGACCAGCGCCTCGGCGCCCAACGCCCGGCACTCGCTGGCCACGGATTCCAGTCGCGTGCCATCGCGCGCGGCGAGCGCCACCCGCGCGCCGTCGGCGGCGAACTGTCGTGCCAACTCGGCCCCGATCCCGCTCGAGGCGCCGGTGATCAGCACCACCTGCCCCGCAAAGCGAGTGTTCATGGAGGCGTGTTCACGCATGGCCGGCCGCGTCGTCGGGGCCGAGCAGCTCGTCGATGAACGCGTCGCCTTCGAAGGGGGCATCGAGGATGCGCAGCGCGTGCGTGGCATCGCCCACCCGCACGGCGAGGCGAACGGGATAGAGGAGGTGCATGGAGGGCAGCATGCCGCCGGCATCGTCGCGCAGTACCACGGCCGGAATGTGATGCGCTTCCAGCACGCTCCGCGCGACGAGTGCTTCCATCTCGTTGACGTACTCCCGAATGACCATCATGGCGGCTCCCATAGGGCGAACATATCGTGCACAGCGCGCCACCGTGAGGGTGACGGGTATACCGACTAGATTTCTGACATGGCGGCGACCTTCGGCATTTTCGTACTGGCAGAGCTTCCTGGCGAAGCAGGTGCCCTGGTGCGAGAAATTCAACAGCGTTTCGATCCGAAGCTGGCCCGGCTCACGCCTCCACACGTGACGCTGGTCGGCTCGTCAGGCGTGGGCGCCATGCCCACCGATACCCCGGTGGCGCGCATTCGGGAGGCACTCGAGCCGATCGCGGCCAGCACGGCCCCGATGGAACTCGCGCTGGGGCTGCCGCACCGATTCATGCAGACGGACATTGTGTCGTTACCGCTGGACCATAACGGGCCGCTCCGGGCATTGCACGAGCGGCTCGCACGGAGCGGCCTGCCGTTCAAGCAGGCACGGTTCCGGTTCACGCCGCATTGCACACTGAGCTTCTACCCCATGCTCACGCCGGCGCGCGAACGCGAGCTGCTGGCGATGCGCGTGAATGCGCCGGCGATCATCGAGCGGCTCCAGGTTTATCTCACCCGTGACCCGCAGCCGTCCAAGTTGTTGTTCGAGATCGCGCTGACCGGCCAGCGTACGGTCAGCGCGTCTCCGGGCGCAACTTCTGGTACGTCGACATCGCGTGCTTGAGGCCCAGTAGCGCGGAGGCTTCGAGTTCGTACTCGAGCTGCAGGTCGCCGAGCTTCTCGACATCGTGCTGGGTGAGCTGACGCGAGGCCTTCTCGGCAATGCTGTGGCGGCGGAGGTACTCACGAGCCGCCAGCCACATCGCGTTAGCCGCCTGCCGGACGCCCGCGTCGTCGCTGATCGTGGCCTTGGCGCAGGTCTTCTCGAAGTCGCGCACGCATTCGGCGAGCGCGAGATCGATGTTATCCACCATGGCCTGGGCTGCTCCGAGCTCGGACTTCGCGACCGAGAGCGCGTTGAGGCGGGCGAGTCGCTCATGCTGACGACAGGTCTCCGAGGCGGTGCGCGCGAGGGCGTCGCAACAGTAGAGCGGCCCCTGCTGATCAGCGGTCGGATCGTCGAGCATCATCGAGGAAGCAACTGCGCGGGAGGGAGACATGGTGGGGGCAAGAGTGACGAGCGGGTCGATCTGCCTGATAACCGGTTCGAACAGGCGTACCATGTGATCTAGCGAACGCACCCATACGGGTGGTAGTGGGTGCGCGAAGGACGGCACGTGTATCGACACAAGTCCGACCCGATCGTTCGGCGCAGGCGGTGCGCTGCGGGCATGACAGCCCCTCGCGATTCGCGCGCGCGTTAGCTGGTGGTGGGGCGCCCGGGAGTGGAGCGCAGGCTGCCGGGCAGCGCGTTGAGCAGCGGCGAGAGATCGCTGGCGCGCTCGAGTGTGGTCACGAACGTCAGTCCGTCGAGCGAGACGACCAGCATGCCGGAAATCCCGTAGGCGACCACACAGCCGCCGTCGGCGTGAATCACGTTGCCGGAGGCATCGACGCAGTGCACCTGGCCCATCACGCCGTTGCCGGTGTCGTCGAGATCCCGCACGCGTCGTAACGAGGCCCAGGTCCCGACGTCGTCCCATGCACACGCCGTGGGGAGGACGACCACGTTGCGACTCCGCTCGAGCAACCCGCGGTCGATCGACACCGACGTGACCAGTTCGGCGAAGGCGCTCAGGTCGCCGGCAGCCAGTTTGGGGAGGCCGTGCTGCAGCTCACCGGTGTGCGCATGGAGCTCGTCGAGCACGACGCGGGCGCGCCACACGAAGATGCCGGTGTTCCAGAGGGCGCCCTGGTCGATGAGCGTATCGGCGAGCGCCGCCGTGGGTTTCTCCACGAAGTGCTCCACGCGACAGGCGCCGCCTTCCGCTCGCGAGACAAACGGATCGAACGGCACCCCGGGCTGCAGGTAGCCGAAGCCTGTCTCGCAGCGCGTTGGGGTGGCACCGAGGGCCACCAGCACGGGCTCGGACGACGCGATCGTGGCGGCGCGACGGAGCGCTTCACGCAAGACGTCGGGAAACCCGACGGCGAGGTCGGCGTGCAGCGCGCAGAAGACGGTGTCGGGACCGGCGCGCTTGGCGACTTCCTGCGCGCCCCAGGCGAGCGCGGCCGCCGTCCCAAGCGGACGCGGCTCGATGAGCATGTTGGCGCGCGGCACTTCGGGAATCGCGTCGTGCAGCGCCTCGGCGATGTCGGCGCTGGTCACCACCAGCACGCGTTCGGCCGGCACCAGCGGCGAGAGGCGTGCGATGGTGTCGGCGATCAGCGGGCGCTCGTTCACGAGGGCAAGGAGCTGCTTGGGGCGCCTGGGCGTACTGAGCGGCCAGAAGCGGGTGCCGATGCCGCCGGCGAAGACGACGGCCCAAAGCGCCGTGCTCGTGTCACGCAGGGGCTCGAGTTCGAAGTCCTCCATCGTGCCGGCAATCGGCGAGGGCTCGACGAGCACGGGGGACGCGACATGGGGAGCGACAGCGCGGGGCTCAGGCATCGTGGCAGCGGAATGAAGAACACGAAGGGCAGACCGCAATACAAACGCCCGTGGCAACTGGCGCATCTGCTCGGCTACGGACAACATACTTGGGCGATGCTCACCCTGCACCTTACGAACGGCGACTCGGCCGCCAGCGCGCTCGCGCGATCCGGCCTTCCCGGGGACATTGTCTCCTGGCGCGACGTGCTACACGACGGTCCCGTACCGCCGGACAACGACCTGCGCGTTTTTCACCGCGTCCGCGCCGAATTTCTGGCAGGCCGTGGCTGGTCGAATCTGCTGGCGGCGATCACCGACTTCGAGCAACGCGACGCGCGACTGGACGATGTGGGTGCCGGCGATGAAGTGGTGCTGTGGTTTGAGCCCGATCTGTACGATCAGCTGCAATTGATCCAGATTCTGGCACGCTTCGAACGGCGGGCCCCGAGCGAACGCCCACGGCTCACGATCGTGCCGGCCGATTGCTATCTCGGACTGTTGCTGCCGGAGAAATTCGCCCCGTTGTATGCGGCGCGTCGTGAGATCACGCCGGAGGATCTGGTGCACGGCCGTGTAACGTGGCGTGCGTTTACGTCGAGCACGCCGGACGAGTTGCTTGCGGTGACCAACCGGCTCGATCGCGAGGTCACGGCGCGCACGTACACCTCGGATGACCTCGTACGGTTGCCGCATCTGGTGGCCGCGTTGCGTCGACAGCTCGAGGAATATCCGGATGTCGACGCCGGTTTATCGCGCAGCGAGCGTCAATTGTGTGAAGCGCTGTCGCCGGGGGCGATCACGCTGGGCAAGTTGTTCGCGGCGCATCAGGTCATGGAGTCATGGGTGTGGCTTGGCGACGTGAGCTTCGCGTGGTATGCCGAGCGACTGAGTGATTGTGCCCATCCGATCGTGGTGCATACCAACGGCTCGCGGGTGATTGCGCCGTTGCGCGCGACCGATGGCCGGGCGTTCTGGGAGCGCACCGTGCAACTCACGTCGTTCGGACAGGATGTGGTTCGCGCGCGCGCCGATGCGGTTCAGGCCAACGGAATCGACCGCTGGATCGGCGGCACGCACTGCATGAAGGCGCAGTACTGGCGTTGGGACGCGCGTACCCAGCGCACCGAACTCGTTCCCGGCACCTGATGGGGGCGCCCCGCGACAGCGACGCCGAGTTGCTGGCGATGCTCGAGGCCGACATGACGCTCGACGCGGCGCGGCCGATTCTGGAACTGGCGGCCGGCTACTTCGCCGACACGCGTCGGGGCGAAGGGCCGGTGTCGACCTGGCACAGCGCGCACGTGATTGCCGATCGCCTCGCGGGCCCGATGCCACGTGGCGCGCGCTCTCTCTCGGATGTGGCGCATCGTTTGTCGTCCCTGTTGCTGGAGGATGTGAACCGTTTAGCGCATCCGATGTACATCGGGCATCAGGTGTCGGCCCCGCTGCCGGCGGCGGTGTGGACCGAGGCGTTGATCAGTGCCCTCAATCAATCGCAGGCCGTGCGCGAGATGTCGCCGTCGTTCACGCCGCTGGAGCATCAGGTGATCCGGTGGATGACCGACCTGGTGGGGTGGGATGAGCAGGCCGGCGGCACGATAACGTCGGGTGGCACCGAAGCGACGTTCGCGGCGCTGTTGGCCGCACGCAGTCGTGCGGTGCCCGATGTCTGGACGAACGGCCTTGGGGCCAACCCGCCGGTGGTGGTCTGCGGCGAGCATGCGCACTACGCCGTGTCGCGCGCCGCCGGCGAAATGGGGCTTGGGCTTTCGCGCGTGATCACGATCCCGTCGCGCGCCTTGTGTCTGGATACCGACGCGCTGCGCGAGCGATTGACGGCTCTGCGCGCCACCGGCACGCGCGTGATGGCCGTGGTGGCGACCGCCGGCTGTACGGCCACCGGCAGCTTCGATGACCTGGAGGCGGTGGCCGATCTCTGCGATGCGTTCGCCGACGATCACGGGCCGTTGTGGCTGCATGTCGATGCGGCGCACGGTGGTGCGGCGATGCTGTCGCCCACGCATCGACATCGCGTACGAGGGCTGGTACGGGCGCGATCGATGGCGTGGGATCCGCACAAGACGCTGCTGTTGCCATTGTCGGCGGGGATGGTGCTGGTGCGCCATCAGGACGATCTCACGCGCGCCTTCGCGCAGGAGGCGCCGTACTTGTTCGGCTCCGGCTCCGCCGCACAGATGTGGGATATGGGACCACGTTCGTTTCAGTGTTCCCGTCGCGCCGACGTGCTCAAGTTGTGGGTGGCGATCGAGCGGTACGGCTCCGATAATCTGGCGCGACTCTACGATCGCCTTTGCCGCATGGCGCAGACGCTGCACGGCTTGCTCAGCGCCCGCAGCGACTTCACGCCGCTGCACGAGCCGATGTCAAATATCCTCTGCTTCGCGTGGACGCCGCCGGGCGTCGCGGCGGCCGATCTGGACACGTTGACCACGGCGCTGCGCGAGCGATACAACCGCTCGGGCCGCGGCTGGATCACGGCGACCACGCTGGACGGTCGTCGGGTGCTGCGCATTACGGTGATGAACGCGCGCACCGATGAGACACACCTCGCCAAGCTGGTGGACGGACTCGTGGCTGAAGCCGCGCAGCTCCTGCACACGCACTAGCACAGGCCCTCGCGCGGCCCCTCGCGCGGCCCCTGTCGATGCAGTGGCGCGGAACCGTGTGTATATTGCGGACTTCCGCGTCGATCCCTTGGCGCGCACGATGCTAACCGTGATGGCCCGTCCACGCCCCGCTGCGCGTGGGGAGCCCATGCCGCACATAGATTCGCTCTCTGGAGATGCCGTGACGATCCCGCTCCAACCGAAACGTGGTTCCGATCTTCTGCACGACCCGGTTCTGAACAAAGGCACCGCCTTTTCGGATGCCGAGCGTGATGCCTTCGGATTGCGCGGTCTGTTGCCGCCGCGCGTGATGTCACAGGACGAGCAGCTCGCGCGCATTCTGCCCGGTGTGCGCTCGAAGCCGTCGCCCCTCGAGCAGTATGCGTATCTGGTCGCGCTGCACGATCGCAATGTGACGCTGTTCTATCGGCTGGTGATGGATCACCTCGAAGAGTTGATGCCGGTGTTGTACACGCCCACGGTTGGGCAGGCGTGCGAAGAGTTCGGCCGGATTTTTCGTCGCAGCCGCGGCATGTACATCAGCGCCGCCGATAAGGGACACGTGGCGGAGGTGCTGGCCAACTGGCCGCAAGAGGACGTGCGCATGATCGTCGTGACCGACGGTGAACGCATTCTCGGCCTGGGTGATCTGGGCGCGAACGGCATGGGCATTCCGATCGGGAAGCTCACGCTCTACACGGCATGCGCCGGCGTGTCGCCCAATGAGTGCCTGCCGATCACGATCGACGTGGGCACGAACAACACGGCGCTGCGCGAAAGTCATTCCTACCTGGGGCTGCGCCAGCCGCGGTTGCGCGGCGCCGAGTACGACGAATTGCTGGATGAATTCGTCGAGGCGGTGCAGGCGCGCTTCCCGCGGGCCTGTCTGCAGTTTGAAGACTTCGGCAATCACAACGCGTTCTCGCTGCTCGAGCGGTGGCGCGATCGGATCTGCACGTTCAACGACGACATCCAGGGCACAGCATCGGTCGCGCTGGCGGGGCTCTACTCGGCCGCCCGCATCAGCGGTACGCCGCTGCGTGATATGCGCCTGCTCTTTCTCGGCGCCGGCGAGGCCGGTATCGGCATTGGCGACTTGGTGGTCGAAGCGCTCTGCTCGGAAGGGCTGTCGTTAGACGAGGCCCGCCAGCACTGCTGGTTTGTAGACTCGAAGGGATTGGTGGAGCACTCGCGCACCGACTTGGCGGAGCACAAGAAGCCGTATGCCCATGCGCATGCGCCGGTGAGCACGCTGCTGGAGGCGGTGGAGTTGCTCAAGCCGCACGCGATCATCGGCGTGTCGGGAACCCCCAACACGTTCACCAAGGACGTGCTCAAGGCGATGGCGCGGGAGCATGCGCGGCCGATCGTGCTGGCGCTGTCCAATCCCACGTCGAAGGCCGAGTGCACGGCGCTGCAAGCGTATGCGGGCACCGACGGACGCGCCATTTTTGCCAGCGGCAGTCCGTTCGCCCCCGTGACGTACCAGGGTAAGACCCACGTACCGGGGCAGGGCAATAACGCCTACATCTTCCCGGGCGTCGGACTCGGCGTCATCGTGAGTGCGTCGTCACGCGTGACGGAAGCGATGTTCGCCACTGCCGCGCGCACCCTGGCCTCGCTGGTAACCGAGGACGATCTGGCGATGGGACGCATTTATCCCAGCCTGTCGCGCATTCGCGAAGTGTCACGCGCCATCGCGATCGAAGTGGCGACCTTGGCCTTCGACCGCGGGCTGGCCCGCGTTGAGCGGCCAGCCGACATCGCGGCCGCTGTGACGGACGCCATGTTCCAGCCGCACTACGTGTCGCTGCTGTAGGTCAGCATCGCAGGGAGAGGCAACGGAGTCCGCCATTCATCTCGATCTCGAATTCACTGCGCATGCAATGCGCGACATGGCCGATCAGGTCGTCGCGCGCTGCGTGGAGCACATCACCTCGCTGCCGAACCAGCCGCTGTATGGCGTGCATGGCGCGGAAGCGCTGTGCGAGCGCATGCGCGAGTCGTCGCCGGCATCGGGCACCCCGCTGCCGGCGCTGCTGGACGATCTGTTCACGACCTACATCCCACAATCGTTCAACACGCCGTCTCCGGGCTATCTCGCGTACATCCCGGGTGGCGGTCTGTTTCCGGCGGCGCTGGCGGATTTCATCGCCGCTACGACGAACCGGTACACGGGTATCTGGCAGGCCGCACCGGCGCTGGTGCAACTGGAAGCGAACGCGCTGGACTGGCTGCGCGAATGGATGGGATTTCCGGTCGGCACGCGGGGCGTGTTCACCACCGGCGGTTCGATGGCCACGTTCAATGCCGTGCTGTGCGCGCGTGAGCAGTATCTGGGCGTCGATATCCGACGCGGTGTGCTGTACACGTCGGACCAGGTGCACCATTGCGTGAACAAGTCAGCAAAGCTGGCGGGCATCATGCCCGATCGCGTGCGCTCCATTCCCACGGATTTCCGGTTCCATCTGCGGGTCGATGCACTACGCGCCGCGATCGCGCAGGATCGTCGCGACGGGTTGCTGCCGTTCATGGTGGTATCGAACGCCGGCACCACGAACACTGGCGCCGTCGATCCGCTCGACGCCATCGCCGATCTGTGCGCCGACGAACAGCTCTGGCATCACGTGGACGGGGCCTATGGCGCGTTCTTTCAGCTGTGCAGCGATACCCGCGATGTGCTGCGGGGTATCGAGCGCGCGGACTCGCTCACGCTCGATCCGCACAAGGGCATGTTCATGCCCTACGGCACCGGCGCGTTGCTGGTGCGCGATGGCGCCGCGCTGCGGGCGGCGCACGGGGCCACGGCCGACTATCTGCCGGACATGCCGAGCGCCGCGGAGTTCTACGATCCGAGTCAGCATGGACCTGATCTGTCGCGCGGCTTTCCGGGGCTGCGCATGTGGCTCACGATCAAGCTGTACGGCGCCGATGCGTTTCGGGCGGCGATCGACGAGAAGCGCGCGCTGGCCCTCGATGCGGCAGCGCGGGTTGCGCAGTTGCCGCATGTGGTGATGGACGCGCCGCCGGAGCTGTCGTTGTTTCCGTTTCACCTCACCTGGCCCGGTGCCACGTTGGCGCAGGAAGACGCGGCCACCCGCGACCTGATGGCGGCCACGTCGCAGCGCGGGCGCGTGATGATCAGCGGCGCGGTGGCCGGCGGTCGCTATGTGGGTCGGGTGTGCGTGCTGAGCTTCCGGACGCACGCGGCGCAGATCGACCACCTCGTGGCGGACATGGCATCGGCCATCACTGAGGTGGTGGCGACGCACCGGGCGTAGGGTTTAGCGGTCGCCCAACGCCCGGGGCTCGACTACTTCGTGAACGTGCCGCCGGCGACGTCGTTCATGAACGTGATCAGACCGCCAAAGTACGTGGGGCCGTCGTCGTACATCGCCATGTGCCCGGCGTTGGGGCAGAGCAGGTAGCGGCCCTTGGGGAACTGCGTCGACATCCACTCCATGTGTTTCGGATCCATGGTGTCGTAGGTGCCCGCGATGACGAGCGTCGGCACCGTGATGTTCTTGAGATCGGCGGTGCGATCCCAGTTCACGAGTTTACCGCTGGCCCCGAGCTCACTCGGCCCCTGCATCGGGATGTAGATGTCGGGGTTCATGTGCTTGAAGGCGCGGTTTACCGGCTCCGGCCACTGCGCAGCGGGTTTGCGCAAAATGTGCTGCTCGTAGTGATTGGGAATGAGCAGCTCCATGTAGCGCGGATTGGTATAATCTTTTTTCGCTTCGATGGCCTTCACTTCGGCCAGCACCTGCTGATTCATGGCGGGCATGAGCACGCTGTCGGCATAGCGATTGTACGCCGGAATGCTCGCCATCATGTTCGAGATGATGAGGCCCTTGAGATTCTGGCCGTACTTGAGTGCGTACTCAGTGGCGAGAATGCCGCCCCACGAGTGGCCCAGCACATAGAAGTTGGTGCTGTCGAGTCCGAGGGCGATCCGCACCTGCTCGACTTCTTCCACGAAGCGCTCGGTATTCCAGAGCGATGAGTCCTTGGGCTGGTCGCTGTTGTACGAGCCGAGTTGGTCGTAGTAGTAGTACTCGACGCCGGCGGCGGGGAGATACGCGTCGGCGGCTTCGAAGTACTCGTGCGTGACGCCGGGCCCGCCGTGCAACAGCAACAATTTGATCGTGGGGTTATTGCCGACGCGCTTCGTCCACACGTTAAACGTGCCCTTGGGCGTCGTGATCGGAATCATCCGCACGCCGCCCGCATACGTGTCGGTGCGTCCGGTGGTATCGAAGTAGCTGGCGAGCGATGGGGTGGCCGAATTGGCGGCGACCTGATCGGTGGACGGTGTCGCGCACCCCGCGATGATGGCCGGGGCCAGGACGCACGACGCCAGCACCGCGGCGCGTAGACGGGATGGCGTCTTCATAGGACCTTCTTGATTGCCGCGTCGAGATTCTGCGTGCCGCCGACACCGGTGTAGACGATTTTCCCCGCCTTGTTCACGACCACGACGTAGCTGGTGGCCGGCACGTCGTAGGCGCCGCTCACGGTCCCCTGTTTGTCGTACAACAACTCGCCGCCGAGCTTGTTGGCTTTCTGCCAGCCCTTTACGCGATCGATGGACTGGTTCACCGACACGGCGACGGTCACGAACTTCACCTGCGCTCCATGCTTGGTCATGGCGGCGCGCATGGCGGGCTCGAGCTGCTTGCAGTTGCCGCACCAGGTCGCCCAGAACTCGAGTACGACCGGGGTCTTGCCGAGGTAGGCGGAGAGATCGACGGTTTTGCCGTCGAGCGTTTGGAGGGGGCCGGCCGGGGCCATTTCACCGACCGCGATGCCCAGCTCCTGGGCCATCGCGGGGGTGGCGGTGAGGGCGAGGGCGGTGAGGGCGAGGCGGAGGGCGCGGAAGGATCTCATAACGGCCAAGTGTGGAGTATGGAGTAAGGGGTAGGGTGTACGAGGCGACGCGGGGCGTTTGTCCTCCCGACCCCGTACCCCGAAGCCCCTACGTCGCTGTTAAAAAAAGACCTGCCCCATCTTCACCAAGTAGTACTCCGCCATGCCGAGCATGACGAAGGCGAAGACCTTTTTGATCGTGAGCATCCATGCACCGGCGCGCGGCAATCGCGATAGCGAGCCCGCCGAGAGGCCGACGACGACCAGCAGCGTGCACATGCCCAGCGAGAAGGTGAACAGGTAGAGAAAGCCGAGCAGGGCGGAGCCGGTGGTGGAGACCCAGGTGAGGACGGCGGCCATGACCGGGGCGGAGCAGGGGGCGGCCACGAGGCCGGAGGCGGCGCCCATGATGAACGCACCGGCGACGCGTCCACCGGTTCCGGCGTTGGCGGCGCGCTGCAGGATGGCGGCGGGGACGCGGACGGGGATGACGTCGAACATGGACAGGGCGGCCAGCATGAGCAGGTTCGCCATGGCGAAGTAGGCCCAGGGGTTGGCCGAGACCGTGCCGAACATGGTGCCGGTGAGACCGGCGAGGAGACCGAGCCCGGCGTAGACGGTGGCCAGTCCGAACACGTAGGTGAGCGAAAGGCCGAGTGGGCGCCACTTTGACGCTATTGTGGCGCCCGACTGTTCCGATGATGACTGGCCGCCCACGATCGCGGCCGTGATCGGGATCATCGGGTACACACAGGGGGTCAGCGACGTCAGGACTCCGGCTGCGAAGAGCAGGGGGAGCGCGGCGGCGGGGTTGCCGGAGAGCTGCGCGGTGACGTCGGCGATTTGCGTGAGAGCCATCATGTGGGGAAGATACGGCAGAATGGACGGGGGTGTTCCCTCCCCCGCGAAGGTGGGAGGCCTTCTTCATCGGCCGTTACGGTGGCCCGTCGGATAGTATCGAGAGCGCCTGCAGTGCGCAGCGAGTGACCGCGAGCCGCTGCGCGTTGAAACCCGCCGTCGGCGCGGCCGCTTCGAGGGCGGTCGCGAACACGTGCACGGCTGGGCCGCGTTCCACCCACCCCACCCACCATCCCACCGTCTCCGACCCGGGAGGCGTGGTCAGTCCCGTCTTGGCCCGGATGG
This sequence comes from Gemmatimonadota bacterium, assembly GCA_002737115.1. Classification (GTDB taxonomy): domain Bacteria; phylum Gemmatimonadota; class Gemmatimonadetes; order Gemmatimonadales; family Gemmatimonadaceae; genus Gemmatimonas. The sequence goes on from NSHR01000008.1 coordinate 59,324, forward strand.
TGTAGGTGGCGGTGACTTCGTTCACCATCATCGCCCGGACGATCGCCATGCTGCGGCGCGAGACGGGGAGGTCGTCGTGCAGCAGACGCGTAAGTACCGCCACCTGCCCGCGGGGCGAGATACGCAGCGCGCCGGTGAGCCAGAACTGATCGATGCCGCCACCGATGTTCCGGTTGCCGTACCCGATCGTATCGAGCGCCTGCTGCATCCGCACCGACCCGATGCGCCGCACCAGCGACTGAAAATGCGGCACGGCCGACAGGCGGAACGCGGTCTGGAGATCGAGATCGCGGTTGATCTCCGGGCGGTCGCGGACCACGCTGTCCCAGGGAATGACCGTCTGCGCATCGGCGATCACGCCCGTTTCGAGCGCGACCAGAGCGCTGATGATCTTGAAGGTCGAGGCCGGGATCAGTGGACGGTCCACGCGTTCCGCGTGGCCGGCCACGAGGGCGCCGGTGCGGGCGTCGGCGATCAGCGTCGATCCAGCCACGTCGCCGGCGCCTGTCCCTGCCGCACCGACACAAGCGCGGACGGCGGGTGATTCCGTCACCGACGTGCGCGGCGCCGGTAACGGCGAGGCGGTGGCCGTCGACTGGGCTCGCAGGGGGGACGCCGATGTGACGCCGAGGAGCAGGGCCATCGCCAGCAGGGCCATCGCCAGCACAGTCCGTCGCAGCGGGTGGTCCGCGGCGTGACGGACGGCCACCAACGGGGCGCAGCGAGGCATGGCGGAGCAGTTTGAGGTGGCGGAGACGTGCCCGAACGGCGTGCGGACAGCATACTGTAGCAGTCCTGCGTTGTCGACACACATTCCCGCGTTCCTCGTCCCTTCCCGTCGCTCCGGATCCCATGCGCCTGACCCGCCGGCTTGTATTGCCCGTTCTGCTGTCCGTCGCCACCACGGCCGCGTTTCCGGTCCCGGCTGCACTGGGGGCGCAGGGCATGATTCGCCCCGATGCCGACCCGCGCATCGAGAAACTGGTGGCGTCGGTGTCGCAGCCGCGGCTGCAGGCTACCGCGACCACACTGGCCGGCTTCGGCACGCGTTCCACGCTGTCCGACACCGTGTCGACCACGCGCGGTATCGGCGCGGCGCGGCGCTGGATTTACGGCGAGTTCACGCGCATGAGCCCCAAGCTGCAGGTGTCGTACGACCGGCACATGCTGGCCCAGCAAGGGCGCATTTCGCGCGAGGTGGAGTTGGTGAACGTGGTGGCGGTGCTGCCGGGCAAGAGTGCGCGTCGGGTGTACATCACCGGTCACTACGACACCGTGAACTCGCGTCGTCCGGCGGGCGCCGATACCACGGCGACCGCGGCCGGTGCGGCACCGAATGCGCCGTTGGTGCGTCCCACGATCAACGACAACGCTGATGCGCCCGGTGCGAATGACGATGGCAGCGGCACGTCGCTCACGATGGAGCTGGCGCGGGTGTTCGCCGAGAGTGGGATCGAGTTTGATGCGACGCTGGTGTTCGTGACGTGGGCGGGTGAAGAGCAGGGGCTGATCGGCTCGATGGCGCATGCCACGGCGCTGCGTAACGCGAAGGGCGTGGTGGAAGCGAATTTCAACAACGACATCGTGGGCAGCAGCCTGGGTGGCAACGGCATCATCGACGGCGAGAGCGTGAAGATCTACTCGCTCGGTCCGGAAGACTCACCCAACCGGTCGCTGGCGCGCTACGTGCAGCGCGTGGCGGGCACCTATGTGCCGTCGCACACGATTCGCTTGATGGCGCGCGAAGATCGCTTCGGTCGTGGCAGCGATCACTCGTCGTTCACGGCCAACGACTTTCCGTCGATCGTGTTTCGTGAAGCGAACGAGAACTACGAGCGGCAGCATTCGCCCGACGACAAGCTCGAAGGGATGGACTTCCGTTATCTCGCGCAGAACGCCCGCGTGAACGCGGCATCGGCGGCCTCGGTGGCGCTGGCGCCGCCGGCTCCGCGCGTGACGACGAATGGCGGCTCGGCCACGATCGGCCGCGGCACGTCGGGCTATGAAGCCAGCCTGCAGTGGCAGCCGTCGGCGGGCGCGGTGGCGTATCGCGTATACTGGCGCGAGGCGTGGACCAACGACTGGCAGAAGTCGCAGGTGGTGGGCAACGTGACGAAGATGCTCCTGCCGAATGTGTCGATCGACGACTACGTGTTCGGCGTGGCGGCGATCGGCGCCGATGGGAACGAGAGCGTGGTGAGCGCGTACGTGAGCCCGGTGCGCAAGATGACCGACGTGCTGATCAAGAAGTAGCAACCACTGCAGCGGCTCACATCCATAACGGAGCACAACATGATTCGACGGGAGTTTCTGGTGACGACAGCGTTAGGTACGGCGGGTGCGTTGGCGACCTCGATGAGCGGCGGCGAGCCCTCGGATCAGGATATGTCGACCTACGTGGATGGCATGCCGGTGGCGCCGATGCGCACCGAGCGCGCCACGCGCAAGATCCTGATCGCGGGCGGTGGTTTCGGCACGGCGTTCATCCGCTACATGGCGCAGCTCACCGGCAAGCCGCGTCCGCGCTTGTTGTACCTGCCCACCGCGTCGGCCGATCGCGACGCGTCGGCGCTGAACTGGTATAAGGCCTGCGCGCCGCTCAACGTCGAGCCGCACGTGCAGAACATGTTCATCGCCAGCACCGCGCAGTCGTTGGGCTGGGATGAGGTGCTGCTCTCCATGGACGGGATCGTGGCGTCGGGCGGCAATACGCTCAATCAGCAGGCCATCTGGAAGGCCCAGGGAATCGATGTGCTCCTGCGGCAGGCGTGGGATCGGGGGATCGTGCTGGGCGGGGCGAGCGCCGGCTCACTCTGTTGGTTCGAGGAGGGCACGACGGATTCGCGTCCCAAAGCGCTCTCCACGGTGCAGTGCCTGGGCTTCATTCCGGGCAGTCATTCGCCCCACTATGACGCGGAGCCGGGACGTCGGCCGCTGTACCAGAAGCTGATCGGCTCCGGCGAGATGAAGCCGGGCTATGCCTGTGACAACGACGCCGGCATCTACTTCGAGGAGACGGCGGTGAAGCGCGTGGTGCACACGCGACCGGCGGCCAAGTGCTACTACGTGAGCCGCGTGGACGGGAAGGCGGTGGAGCGCACTCTGGAACCCGAGGCCATCTAACTAGTTTTCGGCATCCGTCCGGGTCCGGCGTTTCACGTCGCTCGTTCTCTCCCGCTTTTCAGTTTCGGCACAACATATGGCTCCGCAGTTCATTTACGTCATGAAGGCGCTGCGCAAGGTGGTTCCGCCTTCGCGCATCATCCTCGATGATATCTGGTTGTCGTTCTACCCCGGCGCAAAAATCGGTGTGCTCGGTCCGAACGGCGCCGGTAAGTCGTCGCTGCTGCGCATCATGGCGGGCGTCGACACCGAGTTTCAGGGTGAGGCGTGGGCCCACAAGGGCACGCGCATCGGGTATTTGGCGCAGGAGCCCGAGCTCGATACCACGCTCGACGTGCGCGGCAACGTGGAACTGGCGGTGAAGCAACAGCGCGATGCGCTGAACGAGTTCAACGACATCTCGCTCAAGTTCGCCGAGCCCGATGCGGACTTCGACGCGTTGATCGCCCGTCAGGGGAAGCTGCAGGAGTACATCGATCAGCACGACCTGTGGAACCTCGACAACAAGATCGACGTGGCCATGGACGCGCTGCGCCTACCGCCGGGCGATGCCGACGTTACCAAGCTGTCGGGTGGTGAAAAGCGTCGCGTGGCGTTGTGCAAGATCTTGCTGGAAGAGCCGGACATGCTGTTGCTCGACGAACCCACCAACCACCTCGACGCCGAAAGCGTGGCGTGGCTGGAACATCACCTCGAGCGGTACACCGGTACCGTGGTCGCCATTACCCACGATCGCTACTTCCTCGACAACGTGGCAAAGTGGATCCTCGAGCTGGATCGCGGCAAAGGCGTGCCATACGAGGGCAACTACTCCGGTTGGTTGGAGCAGAAGCAGGCCCGCATGGCGCTCGAAGAGAAGCACGCGAGCACGCGTCAGAAAACGTTGCAACGCGAGCTCGAATGGGTACGCATGTCACCGCGCGCGCGTCAGGCCAAGAACAAGGCCCGTTTGACCGCGTATGAGGACTTGGCCAGCGAAGCGCAGCAGGATCGCGCGATGCAGAACGAAATCGTGATTCCGCCGGCGCCGCGCCTCGGTAACGACGTGGTGATTTCCAAGGGGCTCAAGAAGTCATACGGCGATAAGCTGCTGTTCGATAACCTGTCGTTCGATCTGCCGCGGGCGGGCATCGTGGGCATCATCGGCCCCAACGGTGCCGGTAAGACCACGCTGTTCCGCATGATCAACGGGCTCGAAACGCCCGACGGCGGCGCGCTTAAGATTGGCGAGACGGTCGAAATCTCGTATCAGGATCAGTCGCGTACGCTCGAAGGAAAGCGCACGCTCTGGGAAGAGATCTCCGGTGGACGCGAGTCGATTACGGTGGGCAAGCGGGAGATGAATTCCCGCGCCTATGCCGCGAGCTTCAACTTCAAGGGCGCCGATCAGCAGAAGCTGGTGGCGAACCTCAGCGGTGGTGAGCGCAACCGGTTGCACTTGGCGAAGACGGTGCTGCAGGGTGGCAACTTGCTGCTGCTCGACGAACCCACCAACGATCTCGACGTCGATACGCTGCGCGCGCTGGAAGATGCGGTGCTGGATTTCTCCGGCTGCGCGGTGATCATCTCCCACGATCGCTGGTTCCTGGATCGCGTGGCGACGCACATTCTGGCGTTCGAAGGCGATTCGGAGACGGTGTGGTTTGAGGGGAACTACGGCGCGTACATCGAGGACTTGAAGCGTCGCAAGGGCCCGGATGCGGATATGCCGACGCGGATCAAGTACAAGAAGTTGGTGCGCTCGTAGGCCGACTTGTTGATGGACTTGCCCGACACCTCCTCGCCACGCGATCTCTACAGCCTCACGCGCGCTGAGCTTCAGCAGCAGCTGGTGCACTGGGGCCTCAAGCCCGTGCATGCCAACCGGCTGTGGCGGTATTTGTACATCGACCTCGTGTCGTCGCTTGACGACATGCCCGAGCTGTTGCCCGCGTTGGCCGCGCGTCTGCGCGCGGAAACGACACTGGGCGTACTGCCCACGACGCTCGAGACGGCGTCGAGCGATGGCTTTACGCGAAAGTATCTGCTGTCGCTCCCGGACGCCGCCACCATCGAGACCGTGCTCATGCGCTTCACGGGGCGCGTCACCGCTTGCGTGAGTTCACAGGTTGGCTGCGCCATGGGGTGCGTCTTTTGTGCGACGGGACAGATGGGGTACACGCGTCATCTCACACCGGGGGAGATCGTGGCGCAGGCCGTGCATGTGGCGCGCGTGCTGCGGCGCGAGGCGCCCGCCGGCGCCATGATGCGCCAGACGCGCCACGGGCTCGGCACTCGCCTGCGGAACCTGGTGCTGATGGGTATGGGCGAGCCGTTGCACAACTACGACGCGGTCATGCAGGCGATCGACATTCTCCTTGATCCGCATGGTCCGGCACTCGCCGCCGACCGTATCACGCTGAGCACCGTGGGTGTCGTGCCGGGTATTCTTCGCATGGCCGCGGAACAGCGTCCGGTGCATCTGGCGGTCTCGCTTCACGCGGCCACGCAGGCCGAGCGGGCGGCGCTGGTGCCCTCCGCGCGCAAGTGGCCGCTCGACGAACTGATGGACGCGTGCCGTACGTACAGTGCGACGACCGGTCGCCGCATTTTTTACGAGTGGACATTGATCGAGGGGCGGAACGACGGCGTGGACCAGGCGCGCGCCGTGGGTGTGCTGCTGCGCGGGTTGCCGGCGCACGTGAACCTCATTCCGCTCAATCCGACCACGGGCTACGACGGCGCGCCCACGCGCACCGAGGCGGCGACCCGCTTTCAGCAGGTGCTGGCGGAGGAGTTTGCGCTGCCGAGTACGGTGCGCCAGCGGCGCGGGATCGACATTGCGGCCGGTTGCGGGCAGTTGGCGGTCACGACGCGCTGAACTCACGCCCCGCCGGCGGTTTGTTACGGCCGGCAGTTCGCGGCAGCGACCCGTGCGCGGACATCGGCGGCGTCGCGCGGTCGGGTGCCGGCGTCGGGGGCGCGGAAGGTGATCACGTAGGCGCCATCGGGCATGTCATCGCGGCGCACACGGCTGTAGCCGACGGCGCCGAGTTCGCAGATGAGCAGCCGCGGCGGGGTGCCATGCCGGTCGGTCGGAGCATCCTGATCGAGAATCGCCAACCGCCCTCCGGCGCGGAACGCCGTCGCGAGCCGATACAGCAGGGCGTACGGGTCGCTGATCTCGTGATACATGTGAATCATCAGCGCCACGTCGATACTGGCCGCGGGCAACGCCGGATCGCCGGGGGTTCCCGCGATCACCTCCACGTTGCTCCACTTGGCGTCGGCCACGCGCTCGCGAAGCATCGCGAGGTAGCGCGGCTCGATGTCCTGCCCGTACACCAGGCCGCGCGCACCCACCCGCTCACTGAGGTGCCGCACGTAGTAGCCGTCACCGGCACCGATGTCGGCCACGCGCTGTCCGGCGCGGATGTTCAGAATGTCCATCACCTTCTCCGCCTCGCCGAAGGCGTCGCGGTCAACCTCATCGATCCACCGCGGTGCCACGATGCGCGAAATGGGCCGGTTGGGCGTCGGAAACTCGCGGGCGGCCGATTGTGCGGTGCCCGATTGTGCGGTGCCCGACTGCGCGGCGGCCGATTGCGCGGTGCCCGTGGCGGCCAGGGTAAGGCACGCGGCCAGTCCGGTTGCCGTGGTCACGCGCGCCATGAGGCGGCGGGAGCCTGCGATGGATCGGGTCAGCACACGAACGTGTGCGCGACGCGACGACGAAAGGCCACGGGGTAACACGGGAAGCACGGGCATGGACTCGGTGGCCAGGGATAGACGACGAACCTTCACTAACAGAAGCCGCGAGCTGGCCGCGGGGTTCCGCGTCGCCACCATCCGCGCGTGCCTTCAAGGGGTCTTCAAGGAGTCTTCAAGGAGTCAGATCACAACACCGGGCGCCGCTTGCCATGTCCCGTGGCCTGCTCGAAGGCATGCGCCAACTGCAGCAGCGCCCAGTCACCGCGCGGCTTGCCCACGATCTGTGCGCCCACGGGCAGGCCGCTGGCGCTGAAGCCGGCGGGCACGCTGATGGCGGGGCACTGCATGAAGGTCACGTACCACGCGCTGCGCATCCAGTCGATGTAGGTCGGCATCGCGACACCGGCC
>NSHR01000083.1 GCA_002737115.1 Gemmatimonadota bacterium
CCTGTCGTACGGCAACACCAAATCGGCCGGCATGCTGCCGAACAACAAGTACAACCGCGAAAACATTCGCACCAACGTGAACTACGTCGCTAACTCCAAGCTCAATATCGACGCTGGCCTTGGCCTCACGCAGAGCCTCGTCGATCTGCCGGACAACGACAACAATATCTACGGCTGGCTGGGTGGCGGCCTGCTGGGCAGCCCGACCACGAGGAATGACTCGCCCAACGGCCCGCTTACGCAGGACGGCTTCTACAGCAACCGTCACTACAACGCGATCAACGCGATCCAGCACCGCTTGCTCACCAAGCGTGTCACGACCGCCGTCACGGCCAACTACACGCCGACGACGTGGTTCACCAACCGCTTCACCGGCGGTATGGACTTCGCCGCCGACGACCAGCGCAACTTCTACCCGAAGAACGACAGCCTGTGGTACGGCGGCCTGACCGACGGCGGCAGCAACGGGTCCACGTCACGCAGTGCTGAGCGGTACACGTTCGATTACCTCGGCAACATGAAGAAGGGCTGGGGCGCCAACTGGGAGTCCAACCTCTCCTTCGGCCTGCAGGTCATCTCGTCGCGCAACACCGTTCTGGGCGCCACGGGCATCGGCTTCGTCACCAACTCGAATAACTCCGTCGGGTCGGCGGCCACCACCACTGGCAGCGGCGGCTTCACCGAGCAGCGTCAGTTCGGCTACCTCAGCCAGCTGCAGATCGGCAACCAGAACAAGCGCTTCCTGCAGGTTGGTGTGCGTGTTGACAAGAACTCGTCGTTCGGCAACAACTCGCCGGCGTTCGTGCTCCCGAAGATCGGCGGCAGCTGGGCCATCTCCGAAGAAGACTTCTTCAACCCGCTCTCCGGGCTTGTGAACACGCTCCGCCTCCGCGCCGCCTACGGCACCACGGGTCGCTCGCCCAACCCGGGTGACGCCCTCACCACGCTCGTGGCGTCGCCGTTCAACATCACGGGCAGCACCGCGGCCGGCGCCATCCTGGGCAACCCGGGTAACGCCGATCTCAAGCCCGAGCGCGGCACCGAGTTCGAAGCCGGTCTCGACGCCGGATTCTTCAACAACCGCGTGTCGGCCGAGCTCACGTACTTCAACAAGACCACGAACGACCTGATCATCGCGCGTCCGATCCCACCGTCCCTCGGCTTCTCGTCCAGCCCATTGGCCAACATCGGCTCGATCGTGAACCGCGGTGTGGAGCTCGCGATGAACATCAGCGCCATCAACACGCGTAATGTGCGCTGGGATATCCGTGCCGGCGGAAACACGCTGCACAATGAGCTCACCAGCCTCGGCACTGTGCTCCCGTTCAACATCGGTGGCGGGCGCACGCTCGTGGGTCAGCAGATCGGCGTGATGGTGTCCAAGCGCATCGAGTCGATCAACACCACCACCAACGTGGTGACGGTGAGCGACACGCTGGCCCCGATGGGCAACCTGTTCCCGACGTTCGAGTGGAACTTCACGAACACGGTGACGCTGTTCCAGAATCTCCGTCTGAACGCGCTGCTCGACTCCAAGCGCGGCTTCACGCTCTTCAACAACACGGCGTTCTTCCGCGAAACGCAGCTCGTGCGCTCCAACCTGCGTCTTGATCCCACCGTGCTGTCAGCCACCGAGCGTCTGCGCCGCTATGGCAACCCGACCTCCGGCCAGCCGGCGTTCGTGACCAACAAGGGCAACGCGGCCACGGTCAACGACGTCCGTGACGCCTTCATCGAGAAGGGGGATTTCGTGCGCCTGCGTGAAATCTCGGCCACGTACACGGTGCCGAGCTCCCTCGCCAAGCGCCTCGGTGGTGTCGTCGACGGTGCGTCGATCACCTTCGCCATGCAGAACGTCAAGCTGTGGTCGGACTACTCGGGACCAGATCCCGAAGTGATCGCCCAGGCCGGCGCCTTCTCGCGCGAAGACTTCCTGACGCTGCCGAATGCGCGGAAGTCCGTGCTCCGTTTCAACTTCACCTTCTAACCGCGAGATAATCATGAAGAAGATCCAACGCGCGGTTACGCGCACTCTGGTCGGCACCACGCTCGTCCTCAGCGCGGCCGCCTGTTCCGATGAATTCCTGCAGGTTACCAACCCGAACGTCATCGACGCCGCGACGGTTGATCCGACGTCGGCCGGCAACACGCTCGCGTTATCCGCGCAGCAGAACTTTGCCACCGCGCTGGGCTGGCTCTCGATGTACAGCGGGTACTTCACCAACGAAGTCAACGTGTCAGACACCTTCCCGACGCGTAACGAGTTCGGATTTCGCACTATCTCCGACCTCAATGGCTCGCTGAACGGCGACGTATGGGCGCCGATTTCTCTCGCGGTGGCCTCCGCCAAGTCCGTGCTTGACCTGACGCTCCCGAACCCGACCACCAACATCAGCCTGGCGCGCGCCGCGACGTTCCGCGGCTACGCCATCCTGATGATGGCCGGCGATTTCTGTACCGGCTCGCTGTCGTCGGGCCCGGAGCTCACCACGGCGCAGCTCCTCGATTCGGCCTCGGCCTGGCTGACCAAGGGCTACGATGTGGGCAAGGCCAACGGCACCGCCGACGGCATCGCCCTCTCCAACGCCGCACTCGTGGGCCGTGCCCGCGCGAAGCTGCAGAAGGGTGACAACGCGGGCGCGGCGGCCGATGCGGAGCTGGTGCCGGCGGGCTTCGAGTACAACATGCGCTACACGGACGATGCGAACAGCCGCACGCGTCTGTCGAACCGTCTGTACCAGTTCAGCTTCGACCGCGGCGCCATCAGCGTCGCGCCGTGGTATCGCCAGACCGATCCGCGCGTCCCGTTCCGGGCGCCGGGGAGCGGTACCGCCAACCCGCAGGATCAGGTCCCGGGTGGCTTCTTCCAGCAGGCGAAGTTCGCCGGCTACGCGTCGCCGATTCGCCTCGCCTCGAAGCTTGAAGCGAATTACATCGCCGCCGAAGCCTCGGGCAGCGCCACCACGCAGCTCACGCTGATCAACGCGCGTCGTACGGCCAACAACCAGGCGGCCTACGCGGGCGCCACGGATGCGGCCAGCGTGAAGACCGAGCTGTTCAACCAGCGGGCCCTCGAGTTCTACCTCGAAGGCAAGCGGCTCGCCGACTTCCGTCGGTCGCCGGCGTCAGTAACGACCGTCACGGCCACGGGCCAGCCGTACTTCAAGCCCGGCTACGCCAATACGGGGTCGCAGACCTGCTACCCGTTGCCGCGCGCCGAGCGGGACAACAACCCGAACATGGTCGGCAAGTAAGCCGGCTCCCTACGGGATGCTAGGAGAAAACGGGCGCCGGGGAATCCCTCGGCGCCCGTTTTTCCGTTCCACGTAAACCGTCAAGATTTCTTGACACTTCTGCTGTAAATAATGATTGACAGTGCCGTGAACCAGCGACACCTTATCTTGTATTCTTCCATCCATACGACACCCTTCGCCATGTGCCGGCGCGGGTAGGAACCTGTCCTCGCTTTCCGCGTTCATACGCCGAGGACGTCATGCTCCGTTGTCCGATCCGCGGCCAAAGTCATCCCGCCTGACCACCGTTTTGATGAGTTTCCGTCCCGGCATGAGTCCTTCAACGCAGCCAATGCTGCTCACGGTAGCATGATCGTGAACGCGTCGCTGAGCGACGCGTCCGAATGCGCCCGGATCACGATGGTCCATGCGCGGACCTTCTCGCTCGCGAGCAAACTGCTCCCCGCGGCGAAGCGTCGTGCGGCCTACGCGCTCTACGCGTTCTGCCGCATTGCCGACGACTTGGTCGATCAGGCCGACCACGACAACGTGTCCGAGCTGGCCCTCCAGCTGGACGCGTACCGGAATGAGCTGCAGGCCGCTCTCGATGGGCGCCCAAGCGGGCCGATCTTCCGTGAGGTGGCATGGGTTGCCGGTGCGTACGAGGTGTCGCCCGCCCCGCTCTTCGAGCTGCTCGATGGCGTGCGACGTGACCTCGAGGCGCACACGTACGGCACGTGGTCCGAGCTCGAGCAGTACTGCGAAGGCGTCGCCAGCTCCGTCGGCGAGATGTGCACATACGTATTCGGCGTCCCCGCCGGCCCGACCATGCGCACCCAGGCCATCCAGTACGCCCGGACGCTCGGCACGGCCATGCAGCTCACCAACATCCTGCGGGATGTCGGCGAGGACGCCCAGCGGGGCCGTTGTTATCTCCCGGCCGAGGATATGGCCCGGTTCGGCCTGACGCCGCAGGACGTGCTGACGCGAGGCCCCGAACTGGCGCGCGACTCCGGCTGGGCGCCCCTCATGGCGTATGAAGTGAGCCGGGCTCGCGCCTTGTATGCGGCGGCGCTGCCAGGCATCGCCTTGCTCGACGGAGACGCTCAGCGCTGCGCCGCTGCCTGCGCCAACGGGTATGCGGGCATCCTGACGGCCATTGAAGCGCAACAGTACGACACCATTTCCACCCGCGCGCGGATTGGTCGTTTAGCGCGCGTCGGCATCCTTTGGAATGCCTGGCGATATCGTGCGCCGGCGCCGGACCTCTCCGCCTTGGGACACGGTCCGCGGATCGTGTGGGAACCCAATGCGGTGCCTTCCAATACCGATTCCCTGATAAGACTGGCCTGAGGGGGCTTCTCGTATGACCGCTTCGACCGACCTTCGGGATGCGCTGAAGGACGCCGCGCCGTCCACATTGTTCAGGATTGCCGGACTGGCGCTCCTGGGCCATGCGTTTTTTAGTGCGTTCTCGGCCTTCGCATTCGCGACGTTCTTGGCGCCGCCGTATCCCGAGTGGCTGCAGACCGCGCAGAACCAGAAGGTGATGGCCGTGGGTTTCGCCTACGGCGGGGCCACCACGGTCACGCTGGGTGCCGTCGCCGGCTTGGCATTCTTGGCCCATTGCATCGGCACCCAGCGCGCCCTGCTGGTGTTCTTGGTGTCGTTCTGCCTGGCCTTCATTTCCGAGTACGCCGGCACGGTCACGGACTATCCGTTCGGCGCCTACGAGTACACCAGTCAGCTGGGCTACAAGATGTTCGGACGAGTGCCGTTCAACATCCCGACATCATGGTTCTACATGCTGGTGGCGTCGCTGGGGATTTGCGGTCGCTTCCTGCCGGCCAAAGACGACAATACCTCCAAGTGGTATTGGGCGCTCATGGGTGGTCTCGTGCTCACGGCGTGGGACGTTTCCATGGACCCGGCGATGGTGAAGACCAATCATTGGTTCTGGCAGATGGGCACGCTCGCCGATCGCAGCGCCTTCGAGCAGTTCATCGGCAAGCCGATCTTTTTCGGCATGCCGATCACGAACTGGCTCGGCTGGCTGCTCACCGGCGTCATCGTGGCGCGCGTGATGCTCGCCATCGTGCCGCCGAGCATGTGGTCAGCCAAGGTGTCATCACATCGCCTGCCGATGGCGCTGTACGCCCTCAACGGCCTGCTCCCGCTCGCCATCTGCTTCCGGCAGGATATGGTGCTGGCCGGCGTGCTGGGCACGATCGCCATGGCCATTCCGCTGTGGGCCGCGCGGCGGAACGCCCCGCAGCCGCTCGGCACCTCCGGTACGTCGCCCATGGCGCCCGTCGCGGTCTCGGGCCGCTAATGCCGCCTCAGACTGGCTGGCGTGTGGGCACCGTCACCATGGCTCATGCGTTAACCTCATGAACAACACGATGGATCGACTCATCCCGATTTTCGATTCCGACGTGCTGCCGATCGGTATTCTCGTCCTCATCGTGATCGAGGCCGTGGTGCTGTATGTGTGGCAGCGACGGCAGCCGTCGTCGCAGTTGGGCGCGCCGAACACGGCCCGCATCGTGTCGTTTCTCGGGGCCGGCGGATCACTGGTCGCGGCGATGATCTTTCATCGTCGGCCAGAGCCGTCTCCGGAAGGATTCGCGTTGGCGATGCTGGCGGCACTCGTGATTCATCTCTGGCATATTGCTGTGCTCCTGCGTCGCTGATCATCGCGGCGGAGCGGCGCTCCCCGCTTTCTTCAGCACCTCGGTTCATGCGCATTGTTGTCATCGGCAGCGGCTTTGGCGGACTGGCCGCGGCCATTCGCCTGCAGGCACAGGGGCACGACGTCACGATCGTCGAGAAGCTCGACAAGGCTGGCGGCCGCGGCTACGTGTTCGAACAAGATGGGTTCTCGTTCGATGGTGGCCCCACGATCATCACCGCGCCGTGGCTCATCGACGAGCTGTTCGCGCTGACCGGCAAGAAAACCGAAGATTACATCAAGCTCGTTTTGCTCGACCCGTTTTATAACATCCGGTTCGAAGACGGCTCGGTGTTCCACTACAACGGCGACCGCGACGCCATCGTGCGTCAGGTGGGTGAGTTCAACCCCGACGACGTCGCCGGCTACTTGAAGTTCCGCGACAAGGCGTGGGAGATCTTCAACGTGGGCATGCCGCTCATCGACAAGCCGTTCCTCACGGCTGGCTCGATGATCAAGATGCTCCCCGATCTGATCCGTACGCGATCAGACATCTCGGTGGCCGACCTCGCCGATAAGTATCTCAAGGACGAGCGCCTCCGACAGGTGTTCTCCTTCCATCCGCTGCTGGTGGGTGGCAATCCGTACAAAACGTCGTCGATGTATGCGCTGATCCATAAGCTGGAGCAGCAGTGGGGCGTGCTGTTCGCGATGGGAGGTACCGGCGCGCTGGTCCGGGCGTTGGTTCAGGCGTTCGAAGATCTCGGCGGCACGATTCGCTTTGAGAGCGAGGTGAAGGAAATCACGGTCGACACGGCCCGCCGCCGGACCACCGGCGTGAAACTGGTCGACGGGGAGACGCTCAAGGCCGACGCCGTGGTGTGCAACGGCGACGTGGCGCAGGCTTATCGCACGCTGCTGCCGCCCGAGGCGCACCCCTCCATGAGCAACGCCAAGGTGGAGCGTATGCGCTTCTCCATGTCGCTCTTCGTGATCTATTTCGGCACCGACAAGCAGTACGAGGACATCGCGCACCATGAGATCATCATGGGCCCGCGCTACAAGGCGCTGCTGGAAGACATCTTCGAGAAGAAGATCCTGTCCGACGATTTTTCGCTCTACCTGCACCGCCCCACCGCCACCGATCCGTCGTTGGCGCCGCCGGGACACGACTGCTGGTACGTGCTGTCGCCGGTGCCCCATCTGGGCGGCGACGTGGACTGGGAAGCCGTGGGCCAGCGCTATCGCGACCGGATCATCGGCTATCTCGAAGAGCGCTATATGCCCGAGCTCAGTAAGCACATCGTCACCGAGCGCCGCATCGACCCGCGGTACTTCGAGACGACCCTGAACAGCTATCTCGGCAGCGCCTTCGGTCCGGAGCCCGTGCTCACCCAGTCGGCCTACTTGCGCCCGCACAACGTGAGCAAGGACATCCCGAACCTGTACTTTTGTGGGGCTGGCACCCATCCGGGGGCCGGACTGCCCGGTGTGATCTCCAGCGGCAAGATCGTCGCGGAGCTCATCGGCGGGGCGCCGGCACGGGCCGCAGCGGCCGCCCCGGAGCTTTCGCTGCGCTGATCACTACCGGCGCCAGCAGGGGTCCGTCCCCGCCGTCTCCCCCGATCACAGGGCGGCCGTTCGGAGTTTTCCCGTCGGCGGCCCTGTTTTCGCAGTTCACCCCGACTCACCGCCTCACTTAGATTGCGCCGCATGACCATCACCATTACTCCGACCGAGAGCGCGGGAGTCTCGCGCCGTATGCAGATCTCGGTGCCGGCTGACACCGTCGCGTCCTACGAAGAAAAAGCGGCGCGCAAGTACGCGACGCAGGCTCGCATCCCGGGCTTCCGCCCCGGCAAGGCCCCCGCCGCGATGGTGCGCAAGCGCTACGCCGCTGAGGTGCGCCAGGAAGCGATTGAGCTCGCGATGAACGACGCGTTCCGCGAGGCCGTCGACCGCGCCGGGCTGAAGCTCGCCGCGCAGCCCCTCGTGCATGATCTCAAGGCCGAACCCGGCCAGCCGCTCGAGTTCGAGCTGCACTGCGAAGTGCGCCCCGAACTCACGCTCGAGAAGCTGGACGGCTTGACGGTCGTGCGTCGCGACTCGGTCGTGACGGACAACCTGATCGATGACCAGCTCGAGAAGCTCCGCGAACAGAAGGCCGATTGGGCCCCGGTCGAAGACAAGCCGGCTCCCGGTGACATGGTCACAGTGATGCTCGCCACGGCCGACGCCGATGGCTCCCTGCCCGAGGGGAAGGAATACCGCCTCGTCCTCGGCGGTGGACAAGCCATCGCCGGCATCGAAGAGCTCATCATGGAGACCGCCCTTGGCGGCACCACCGAGCGTCAGGTGCGTTGGCCCGAAGACTTCCCCGATGAATCGCAGCGTGGCGCGACGAAGCTCGTGCGCGTGCTACTCACCGACGTGAAGCGCAAATCGCTTCCGGCGCTCGACGACGCGTTCGCACGAGAGATCGGCGATTTCGATACCGTGCAGATCCTGCGCGACGCCGTGCGCGCCGACATGGGCGAGCATTCGAAGCGCGAAGCCGAGGCGGACGTACGTGGACAGATCATCGACCAGATCGTCGAAGCCAATCCGTTCGACGTGCCGAAGGCGTGGGTGATGCAGCTGGTGGACGGCTACATGCAGATGTACGGCGTGCCCGATGCGGAGAAGGGGCGCTTCACGCAGGAGTTCGTGCCGATGGCCGAGCGTCAGGTGCGTCGCGATCTCATCATCGACACCATCGCGGAGCGGGAGTCGCTCACCGCGAGTGCGTCGGCGGTGGATGCGCGCATTGAGGAGCTCGCGAAGGCCCGGAACGTGGATCCTGGCCAGGTGTACGCGCAACTGCAGAAGTCGGGTCGCTTGCAGGAGATCGAGCGTGAACTCACCGAAGGCCTCGTCTTCGGCTGGCTGCTCGAGAAGAACCCCGTCACGACGGCGTAACCGTACGATCCCCGTTCGAGACACCGCCCGACCAACCGTTTCAGGAGAGTCGTAGCATGGCATCGATCTACATGCCGTATATCATCGAGCGCTCAAGCCGTGGCGAGCGTACGTATGACATCTTCTCGCGCCTATTGATGGACCGCATTGTGTTCCTGGGGTCGCCGATCAACGACGACGTCGCGAACATCATCATCGCGCAGATGCTGTTCCTCGAGGCCGATAACCCCGAGAAGCCGATCCACCTCTACATCAATTCGCCGGGCGGCAGCGTGTCTGCCGGTCTGGCGATGTATGACACCATGCAGTTCATCAAGGCGCCGGTGCACACCACGTGCATGGGCATGGCCGCCAGCATGGGCGCGTTCCTCCTCTGCGCCGGCGCCGCCGGCCATCGCAGCGCGCTGCCGCACGCGCGCATCATGATCCACCAGCCGTCGCAAAATGGCGGCGGGGGGTCGGCGTCAGATATCGAAATTCAAGCGCGCGAAATTCTGTATCTCCGCTCGAAGATGAACGAGCTAATGGCCAAGCACTCCGGGAAGCCGGTCGAGCAGGTTGAGCGCGATACGGACCGTGACCGTTTCATGAGCGCCGAAGACGCCAAGGTGTATGGGCTGGTGGACAATGTGATTCAGCATCAGGCGGAGTTGGTGGCGGTGGCGAAGTAGGGCTGAAACTGCCAACGGCTTAGGGGGCGAGCTCGAAACTGCCAACCGCTTAGGGGGCAGGAAGGAGATGAAAAGGGAGGAGGAGGCAGGTGTACCGCGCGAGCGGTTGCTGCTTCCTCCTCCCTTTTTTCTCCGCCCTGCCCCCTAAGCCGTTGGCAGTTCCGAGACGGCACGCACCCGCATCTCGATCTCCACCGCCGGCCTGGTCGTAAGCCGCGCAAATGGCCGCACGCTGTCCGCGTCGAGCGTGGTGAAATCGAATCCACGCACCAGCGTGGCCAGAATCAGCGCCGTCTCGATGGTAGCGAACGCCGCCCCCACGCAGATGCGCGGGCCCGAGCCGAAGGGGATGTACGCACCAGGCGTCATTTCGTGCTCGCGCTCAGGCAGGAACCGATCGGGGTCAAAGCGATCGGGGTTCACCCACATCTTCTGATGCCGGTGCATGCTCCACGGGGCGATCATCAGCATGGTGCCGCGCTTCACGCGACGACCGGCGATCTCGGTATCCTTGGCCGCGACGCGCGGGAGAAACGTGATCGGCGGATACAGGCGCAGCACTTCGCGAAAGAAATTGCGCACGTACGGCAACCGCTTGGTATGCTCCAGCCGCACGGGCCCGTCACCGACCACGCGCTCGACCTCTTCGCGCATGCGCGCGACGACGTCGGGGCGCTCGGACAGGATGTAAAACGCCCAGGTGAGTGAACTGGCGGTGGTTTCGTGTCCGGCCAGAAAGAACACACCAAGCTGGTCGATCAGTTCTTCGCGTGTGAAGGGCTGCCCCGTGTCCGTGTCGCGCGCGTCGAGCACCGCTCCGGCAATGTCATCAAGTCCCTCGGTGGCGATGCGCGTGTCGAGCATCGTGCCTAAGTGCCGACGGATCCGCGCGCAGGCATCGCGCACCGGCTGCGGCTGCGTGGTCGGCGACCACGGCTTGTCCAGCAGCAGCCGTTTGATGTCGATGCTGCCCACCTGCCGTTCAAAACGCATGAAGTCTTCGAAGACCTGCTGCGACGTGTCGCCCTCCAGCGGTACCGAGAAGATGGTGCGCGTGATGACATCAGCCGTGAGATGACTCATCGCGGCGTCGAGCGAGAACTTTTCCCCCGATGCCGAGAGCGACTGCAGCCGCACTTCGAAGTCCCGCACCGCCGCCGCCATGAAGTCGAACGCACGGTTGATCCGCATATGCGAGAAGGCCGGGTCAACCATTTTCCGCTGCCGCCGCCAGGTCTCGCCGCTGGTGACGAACATCGAGTTGCCCACCAGATCTTCGAGCGCTTCCACGAACAGGTCGTTCTTCGGAAAGAGATCGTGATCGGTGAGGATCGTGTTCACCCACGCCGGATCGTTGACCAGCAGGATCCCGCGGCGAGACGAGCCCAGTGGCGTCACCATCTCGCGATAGGCGAGATCGGGCAGCAGGCTCAGCAAGTCCTTCTGACGGCGCCAGAGGAGCCGTAGGAGCGAGGTGACCGGCGCGCGAGGCACCGGTGCCGGCGGGCGGTATAACGGGGACCGCGTGGCGTCAGACACCCTGAGTGTTCATCCGCGCCGGCCGGCGCTGTGCGAGTCGAATGCGCATCTGGTGGTAGATGATGATGACCAAGCCGACCACCAGCGGGATCGACCACATCTTCGGATTGAGCGCGTTGTGCGGCATGAGGCGCACAAACCCGAACGCCATGAAGGCCGTGTACACGGAGATGCCCGAGCCCACGATCGCCTTCACGTGCTCCAACTGATACGCGATGCGTGAGGGGCTCGGCGTATAGATGAACCACA
>NSHR01000084.1 GCA_002737115.1 Gemmatimonadota bacterium
GTGTTTCTCGGCCTTCGCCGGGAATCCGCTGCTCATCCACGTGCCCGATCACGCGCGCGCGCACCTTGGACACGACATCGCGCCCGAGTCGGCGACCGAGACAGCGCACGTGTGCGACTTTAGCGCCGTGATCCCGGCCAAACGCGCGCGCCTGGATGCGTGGCTCGCCACGATGCCGATCGACGAGGCGGTGCATCGCTTTGTGCGCGAGCAGGCGTCGTGGCTGCCAGACTATGCGCTGTTCATGGCCCTCAAGGACGCGCACGCCGGTGCGCCATGGACCATGTGGGAGCGCGGTGCCGCACAGCGCGACCCTGAGGCGTTGCGTGCCTGGCGCGAGACGCTGCGGCCGAGCATCGAGCGTTGCTACAAAGAGCAGTATGTGTTTTTCGAACAGTTCCAGTCACTGCGCACCGCCTGCACCGCGCACGACATTCAGCTCATGGGCGACGTGCCGATCTACGTCGCGCATGACTCGGTCGACGTGTGGGCGAATCGCTCGCTGTTCACGTTGAACGACGACGGGACGCTCCTCGTGCAGGCGGGCGTGCCGCCCGACTATTTCAGCGACACGGGTCAGCTCTGGGGCAATCCGCTCTACGAGTGGGACGCCATGGCGCGCGACGGCTATCGCTGGTGGATCGAGCGCATGCGCGCGTCACTGGCCATGTTCGATGTCGTGCGCCTCGACCACTTCCGCGGCTTCGAAGCCTTTTGGGAAGTCCCCGCCGCGGACACCACCGCCGTGAACGGTCGGTGGGTACCCGGGCCAGGCGCGGCGCTCTTCACGGCGCTCACAACGGCGTTGGGGCCGATGCCGATCGTGGCCGAAAACCTCGGCCTGATTACGCCGGCAGTGGAAGCATTACGCGCACAATTCGGATACCCCGGCATGGCGATTCTGCAATTCGCTTTCAACGATCGCGCGTCCGTATTCATTCCGCATCGCCATGGGCAGGAACTCGTGGTGTACACCGGCACGCACGACAACGACACCACGGTCGGCTGGTGGCATTCCGCCGGCACTAGTGATTCCACGCGGGCTCTGGAAGATGTGGAGCAGGAGAAAGCGTTCGCGCGCACGTATCTCGATACTGACGGACAGGACATCCACTGGGCAATGATGCGCGCGGCCTTCGCGTCGGTGGCGAACACCGCGCTCGTGCCGCTGCAGGATGTGTTGGGACTGGGCAGCAACACGCGGATGAATCTCCCCGGTCGTCAGGCCGGCAACTGGAGCTTTCGCTTTACGTGGGATCAGCTGCCATCAACGGTCACCGCGCGCGTGAGCGAGCTCGCGCTCACGTACGACCGCTAGCGGGGACGTTCGCCACCGGGCACGTGCGCTTCGTCCACTTCACCCGGCGGCGGCGGTTCGTAGGCGTAGGTCAGCACCATCGACACGATCCAGCCGATCACCGTCCACCCCGCCAACAGGTTGATCGCGGTAATCTTCCATTTCCGTGAACTGCCACGCTTCCAGGCCAGCATCGACGGTAGGATGTAGAGGCCAGCAAGGGCAATGATCATCACCTGGCCCTTCGGTACGCCTGATCCGACGAAGCGACCGGCGAAATCCGCGGGGGGATTGAGCGACTGCAGAAGCAAGACGGGCAGTAGGGCGGGCACCATGACAGAAATATAGGCCGATGCACGAGCCGGCCTGTGACGTGACTTTCGCCCGTACAGACGCCATCATGAGGTGGACCGTGCTCTGCCACCTCGTTTCCTTACTTACTCCGCCATGACCAGCAACCGTCGCACGTTCCTGACAACGGCCGGCCTCAGTGCAGCCGCGCTGGCGTCCGCATCCTCTGTGCTGCACGCCGCGGAACCGTCCGCGCTGGGGCCCGCTCTCGTAGCCGAGGAGCTGGAGGCCTGGGAACAGGCGCAGCAAGAGACGTGGGACATTTCGTGGGCCCAGCGGGTCACGGGCAAACACAAGGCCATGTTTGACGTGCCGGAGATCGCCGATGGCGTGGGCATCTTCCGCGCCGGGATCTGGGGTCAGCAATACACCGACGTGCTGAAACTCGCGCCGGGCGACCTGAGCACCGTCATCGTGATCCGGCACGCCGCGATCCCGCTGGCCATGACCTCCGAATTCTGGGCCACGTACGGGCTCGGCAAGTCGCTCAAAATCAAAGACGACAAGGGGAAGAAGTGGACGATGGTGAATCCCATGCTGTCCACGCCCTCCACCGACCCGAAGGTGGCGTCGTCCAACTACCTGCTCGACAAGCAGATCGCCAAGGGAGCCATCGCCCTCGGCTGCAATCTCGCCTTTCGCCAGATGGTGTCGATCGTGGCGAAGCAAGACAAGCTGTCGCCGGCCGACGCGCGCACAAAAGCGAAGACGTTCCTGGTGCCCGGCCTGATCATGCAGCCGTCGGGGATATTTGCGAACGTGATGGCGGCGGAAGCCGGGTGCGCGTTCGTAAACGCGGTGTGACTGCGGTGGAACTGCCAACGGCTTAGGGGGCAGGAAGGAGGGGGTCAGGGGGGAGGAGGCAGGCGAACCGCGCGTGGTCCCCTGCATCCTCCTTCCTGACCCCCTCCTCCCTGCTTCCTAAGCTTTTGGCAGTTAGCGATCCCCCGCCCTACACCGCATCCGACAACGAACTGAACGTAAAGTCCCGCACTTTGATCGGCGGCATATACACGGCACCGCCGGCACCGAGGTTCTCCGACGCGTTGATGCGAATCGTCGGACCCATCGCTTCCAGATTGTTCAGGAAGAAGATCGGCGATTCGTTGAAGCGGAAATTCTTGATCGGGCGCGTGACCTTGCCGTTCTCGATCAGGAACGTACCGTCGCGCGTGAGTCCCGTGTAGAGAATCGAGCGCGGATCGACGCCGCGGATGTACCAGAAGCGCGTAACCAGAATGCCGCGTTCCGTGCTCTTGATCATGTCGGCCACACTGGTGGTGCCGCCCAGCATGCGCAGCGATCGCGCACCGCCGCCGCCACCGCCGCCACCACCACCGCCGGCACGGGTAGGCTGCACGCCCTGCTTCTGCGCCCAGAACCGATCGTAATTCAGGTTCTTCACCACGCCGTTCTCGATCCACGTGATCTTTTCGAGCGGCATACCGTCGCCGTCGTAGCCGCCACTCGTGCTGGGTGAATCGGCCGGGTCGGTGAGTAGCGTCACGCGTTCGTCGACCACCTTGAGCCCGATCTTATTGCCACCGCCCTGCTTCGAGAAGAATGAGCGGCCCTCATCGGCGGAGCGCGCCTGCATCGCACCGGCAATCAGCTGCACCAGATTGCCCACGGCCGTGGGCTCGAGGATCGTGGTGTAGCGACCCGGCTCAATGGCCACCGGGCTCCGCGAGTCCTTCGCCTTCTGCACGGCCGTGGCGGCGACGCGCGCCGGATCGAGATCGGAGAACGTGTTGCCATCCGTACACGCCCAGCCGGAACCGGTGCCATCGGGCGAGCGCACCGTCGTCGTCATTGTCACCGACGAACTCGAGTCGTACGCGAACAATCCCTTCGAATTAGCGAGCGCCGTCGCGCCGGCGCGACACTCGATGAAGCCGGTCGCGATCAGTTCGTTCGCACGCGCCAGTTCGGTCACGATCTTCGACGCCGCCGCCCGCTCGGTGGGAGAGGGCAGCGTAATGCTGCGCTCGCGCGACGCCGGATACGTCTGCGCGCCAAGCTCCGGCATGCGCTCCGGATTGGGCGGCACCAGCTTCGCAATCTCGTACGCCTGCTTCGCCGCCGCGGCGAGTGACGCTTCGTCGAGACGGTTGGTATTCACACTGGCGGCACGATTGCCGGAATACGCCGTAATCGTGACCTGCGTATCCTGATTCTCACCCGACGTGGTGACCTGATTCAACGCGAAGCGCGTGTCCGCACGCGCCGCACTGTTGATCGAAACGCGTGTCTCTTCCGCCGGCGAATTGCGCAACGCGCGCTGGGCGATTTCCTGCGCCTCGGCACGCGTGAGAATTCCTGCCGGTGCGTACAGAGAACGGGGGCCGAAGTCGCTCACGCTCTCCTCCCGGTGTTGATGATGTTGGTTTGCTGGAAGAGCGACGGCACACAGCCGTGACTCACAGAGTTCGACTGGCCCGGCTGTCCCTTGGCATCACCGAAGGCGCCGCCCAGTTCGTAGCTCTTCTGGCCGCCGATCGCTTTTAGCGACTTCCAGAAATCCGGCGTGCGAAACTGATACGCCACGTCCTTGAGCTGCCCCACGATCTTGCCGCCCTTCACTTCGTAGAAGATCTGGCCGGCGAACTGTCCGTTGTAGCGCTGCTGATCGATCGAGAACGAGCCGTCGCCCACAATGGCGATACCCTTGTCCATCGAGCCGATCATGCTCTCGAACGTGTTGTCGGTGTTGCCCGGCACCATGCTCACATTCGGCATACGCTGAAACTGCACATCAGCCCAGCTCTGCGCGTACGAGCAGCCGTACGAGCGCACCGGCTTGCCGACGCTCGTGTAGTAATCGGTCATCATCGTGGCCTGCTCGCGCGTGGTCTGATAGTCCACGAACACGCCGTTCTTGATGATGTCGAACTTCACCGGCTTTACCGCTTCGTCGTCCCAGCCGATAGCACCGAGCGATCCCTTCTGCTCGCGGTCGCCGACCACGTTTAACAGATCCGAGCCGATGCGCAGCTTGCCGAGTACCTGCGCCGGCGGCGCGATGAAGCTGGTGCCGGCGTAGTTGGCCTCGAAGCCGAGCGCGCGATCGAGCTCGGTGGGATGCGCGATCACTTCATGCACGGTGAGCCACAAATTCGACGGATGCAGCAACAGGTCATAGCGACCCGGCTCCACTGGCTTGGCGCTCAACTTCTGCACCGCCAGCTCCGCCCACTTGGGCGCGCGTTCGGCCATCTTCGAGTTGATCACCCATTCGTAGCCCAGGCCCATCGGCGCGATCTCGCTGCTCTGCACCGTCTGGAAGTCGGAGAAATCGGCCGACACCGCCGTGATCGACATACTCGGCGACGTGCGATAGATCGTCTGCACGAGGAAAGAGCCGTCGCTGGTCATGAGCGACTTCTCTTCGCGCAGAAAGAACATGCTGGAGGTGACGTTGCGAACGCCCTTCACCTTGAGCGCCGATTCGTTGGCGGCCAGCAACAGCGCGACCTTGTCGGTGATGGCGACGTTGAACGGGTCCGTTTCGATGGGACTCTTCCACTCGCCCACCTGATTGCCGGGCGTCGGCGCAAGCTGCACCGGACGCAACTGACTGGCGCGATTGGCGCGGGCCTGTTCGAGCGCGGCGCGGGTGGCGTTGGCCACCGAGTCCTTGTCGAGACGGCTGGTGGCGGCGAAGCCCCACGCACCGTCAACCAGCGTACGCACGCCGAGTCCGAAGGTATCGGTGTCGCTGACGCCCTGCACGATGCGATCACGCGTGTTCACGTTCTGTTGGCGGCGGGCCGCCACGCGCACGTCGGCGTACGAGGCACCGCCGGTCTTGGCGACATCGAGCGCCGCCGACATGAGAGCCTTGATGGCCGGATCGTCGGCCGACGGCAAGTCGGACGAAATGAGGCCGGGGGCGGCGATCAGCGAGCCGGAGGGGGACAGCGCGGCGGCCGATCGCGTAGCGACCAGACCACCGGCGGCCATAGCGGCGCTTGCCTTGAGGAAATCGCGGCGGGAGCGTGTCATGAGCAGATCATGAGCAGGTCCTGAGCAGGGCGGGAGGAGACGCGGACAGACCACGGGCGTACCACGGGCGTACCACGGGGTCGTCCGATACTGACGAACGGTCGTTGCAATTTACGCGACCGACCGCGGTCCTGTTGAGGGCCGTTGGCTGAACGCCGCCGACGCGATTTCGCTGTAGCTTTCCCACCACCGGGCCGTGCCAGTGCGGTGCGCTCCGTCCCTCACGTTTTCGCCGTTGGAGCCTTGCCGACCATGTCCCTGCTCCGTCGTCCCACGCTGGCCCGGGCCCTCACGGGCGCCGTCGCCATGACGCTCCCGCTCGCCCTCTCCGCCCAGATCCTCCAAAAGGCGCCGGGCGCCCCGACCACGCTCACGCCGGCGCAGCAGGAGGCCCGCGCGGTCTATAAGGAGATGGTCGAGATCAACACGGTCGACTCCGTCGGGTCGGTCACGAAAGCCGCACAGGCCGTCGCGGCCCGCTTCAAGGCGGCCGGCTTCCCGGCTGGGGATATCCACCTAGTGGGCCCCGCCAGCGCCCCCGCCAAGCAGAATCTGATCGTGCGCTACCGCGGGAAAGGCCGCGGCAAGCCGATCCTGCTGCTGGCCCACCTCGATGTCGTGGCGGCCCTCCGCAGCGACTGGCCGCGCGACCCGTTCGCCATGACCGAACAGGACGGCTACTTCCTGGGCCGCGGCGTGGCCGACGACAAGTCGATGGCGGCCATTCTCACCGCGAACGTGCTGCGGTACAAGAAAGAGGGCTGGGTGCCCGAACGCGATCTCATCCTCGCGCTTACCGCCGACGAAGAAGGGGGCGGCGACAACGGCGTGAGTTGGCTGATCGCCAATCATCGCGATCTCATCGACGCCGAGTATGCGATCAACGAAGGGGGCGGCGGCACGCTCCAAAACGACAAGCCGCTGTTTCACTCGATTCAGGCGGCCGAGAAGGTGTACAACGATTTCACGTTGACCGTGCTCAACACGGGCGGTCATTCCAGCGTGCCGCGCAAGGACAATGCGATCTACTCGCTCGCGAACGCGTTGGCCCGCATCGAGAAGTACACGTTCCCGGTAGAACTCAACGACGTCACGCGTCCGTTCTTCGAGCAGACCGCGAAGGTGGAGATGCCGTCGCTGGCCACGGCGATGAAGGCGCTTGTGGCTAACCCCACCGACACCGCCGCCGCCCGCATCATTTCCACCGATCCGCGCTACGCCTCGATGCTGCGCACCACCTGCGTCGCCACGCGACTGTCGGCCGGTCACGCCAACAACGCCCTGCCGCAAACGGCCAGCGCGAATGTGAATTGCCGTATCGCGCCCACGAGCACGGGGTCGCAGGTGAAGACTGCGCTCGAGACGGTGATCGGCGATGCGACCGTGAAAGTCACGGGGTCACGTGAGGATCGCAAAGACGGCGCGCCGGGGGCGATCAACACCACGTTGCTGCAGGCGACCACGCAACTCACGAACAAGATGTTCGGCGGCGTGCCCGTGATTCCCACGATGAGCACCGGCGCCACCGATGGGTACCGGCTACGCGCTGTGGGCATCCCCACCTACGGCGTCAGCGGCATCTTCTCGTCACCCGGCGAAACCAACGCGCATGGGCGCGACGAGAAGTTACGCGTGAAGAGCTTCTACGACGGACTCGACTTCCTGTACGAACTGGTGAAACAGGTGGCCGGCCCCAACGCGGGCAAGCCGATTTCCTGACTCACCCACGGCACCACCGGGCAGCGCGATCTCTGTCCGCTCAGTAGCTTGGGATTTATGTCTACCCCGTTTCGCACCACACTCTGGCGGGTCCTGCTGATTCAGGCCGTCACGCTGGCGCTGCTCTGGCTGCTGCAGTCGCGGTACACCCTGCTGCCCCTCTAGACCCATATGCATTGGATCAATTGGGCCATCGTAGCGGTGTACCTCGTGGTCGTGGTCTTCGACGGGCTTCGTCGAACGCGCGGCACAACCAACATCGAAGGCTACTTCCTGGCCAACCGGAGCCTGCCCTGGTGGGCGGTTGGCCTCTCGGTCATGGCCACCCAACTCTCGGCCGTCACCCTGATCGGCACCACCGGTCAGGGTGCCACCGACGGCCTGCGCTTCGTGCAGTTCTACTTCGGACTGCCGATCGCCATGGTGATTCTCGGCGTCACGATCGTGCCGTTCCTGCACGGAGCCAAGGTCTACACGGCGTACGAGTTCCTCGAGAAACGCTTCGACGCGAAAACGCGCTCGCTCACGAGCTTTCTGTTCCTGCTCTCGCGCGGCATGTCGTGCGGCACGATCATCGCCGCCCCCAGCGTCGTCCTCTCGGCCATCTTCGGCTGGGACATCACCTGGTGCGTGGCGCTGATCGGCATTCCCACGGTTGTCTACACCGTGCTGGGCGGCGTGCAGGCGGTCACCTGGGCCGACGTGAAGCAGATGGTCGTGATCGTGGGCGCCCTGCTCGCGATCGTGGTCGTGCTCATCATGCGCATGCCCGTTCCGCTCGACAACGCCCTCGAGATCGCCGGCGCCACGGGACGGCTGCGCGTGTTCGACTTTTCGTTCAACCTGTCGGAGACATACACCTTCTGGTCGGGAATTTTGGGCGGCACGTTTCTCATGCTGTCGTACTTCGGCGCCGACCAGAGCCAGGTGCAGCGCTATCTCGCCGCGAAGTCGGTTGGCGAAGCGCGCAGTTCGCTGCTGATGAGCGCCTACTGGAAAATCCCGCTGCAGGCGCTGATCCTGCTGATTGGCGTGCTCGTGTTCCTGTTCTACACGTTCACGCCGGCCCCAATGCTGTTCAATCCGCAGCACAGCGCGCAGGTACAGCAACAAGAGCCAGCCACGTTTGCCGCCCTCGAGGCGCGTTACTCCACCGCGATCACGCAGCGCACCGCTGCCGCGCGCGAAGCCTCGGCTGATATCGACAATGGCACCAAGGCCGCGACCACCAGCGCGCTGCTCGCCTTCCGAAGCGCGGACTCGTCGGTGAACGTGGTGCGCAAGGACGCGCTGGCCGCCGCTGGCCGCGTCACGGGCGAAGCCTCGCGTGACGTGAACTACATCATCCCGCGCTTCGTCCTCGATCACCTGCCGCTCGGCTTCGCCGGTGTGTTCCTGGCCGCCGTGCTGGCCGCCGCCATGTCGAGTATCGCCGCCGAACTAAACTCGCTCTCCACCGCGACGGTGGTCGACTTTTACCAGCGCTGGTTCAAACGCGAAGGCACCGACGCGCACTTCCTGTTCGTGTCGAAGGCCTCCACCGCGGTGTGGGGTGTGTTCGCCTGCGTGGTGGCCGTGTACGCCGCCAACCTCGGCTCGCTGATCGAGGTCGTAAACCGCTTCGGCTCGTTCTTCTACGGCTCGATTCTCGGCGTGTTCATCCTCGCCATGATTCCGCGCACGCGCGCGCTTGGCGCGTTCGTGGGGCTACTCAGCGGCATGGGCGCCGTGGCCGCCGTGTCTTTCGGTGTGCCGAGTGTGAGCTTCCTGTGGCACAACGTGATTGGGGCGGTGGTGGTGGTTTTTGTGGGATCGGTGCTGAGTCTCGGGGATCGGAAACTGCCAACGGCGAAACTGCCAACTGCTTAGGAAGCAGGAAGGAGGGTGTCGGGGAGGAGGAAACAGGACAGCGGCGCTGTGTTCCTGCCCCCTCCCTCCTGAAACCCTCCTCCCTGCACCCTAAGCCGTTGGCAGTTGAGCTACATCTTGGGAACCACGACTGACTTTCCATTGACCAGATTCGCCAGTACCCGCGCCGCCCCTGGCACGCCGTTCGGCAACTGCCGGAACAGTGCCAGCGTGACGTACACGTAGCGCCCCTTGCCCAGCGGGGCCACGAGCAAGCCGCCCTGTTGCACCGGTTCATTCGGATCATTCATCGCCAGCAGTGGCGTGTAGCGCTTGTCGAACGTGCTCGGCATGTACGTGGCGCGCTCCTGCGCCCAATCGGCCCAGTCGGCGGCACCGATACGATTGGGACCCACCAGCAGCGGATGCGTGGGCTGCAACACGGTCACCGGTGCCTGCTCCATCGTGACGCGCGCCGCCGGGCGATTCCACTGCATCGGGTATGGCACGACGCCCGGGAATCGGTTCATGTCCTGCGCGCCGTACTGCACGACCAGCGTGCCGCCCTTCTTCGCGTAGTCGAGCAAACGTGCATTATTGCGCACCAACACGTCGCTCGCCTCGTACGCACGCGGACCGACCACGATACTCGTGAAGCGCGATAGATCTGTGCTGGTCAGCATCGACGGTTCGATCTTCTCCACGGTGATGTCGAGCTGCTCGAGCGCTTCGAGGCCGGTGTCACCGACGCCTTTCACGTAGCCCACGCGAGCACGCGGCGGGAGCTTCACGTTCACGGACGACAGATACATGCCGCTCGCGCCGTACAAGCGCATGGGCGTGATATGATCGTACTGAATATTGAACACGCTGCTGGTGCTCAGAGCGCCTTCGTGCAGCGCCAAGGCAACGAGTTCGAGTCGCCCTTCCTTCACCATGCCACGCACACGAAACGTGAGAATCGTGGCGCCATCGGGACCCAACACGCGTTCGCGTTCTACGGAGTCAGCCTTGAGCCCCTCGGGGAGCTCGAGCTTCACCGTAACCTCCGCATCGTGCGGATACGACGACTGGATCCGCACCGGCACAAACCGTTCGACGGGAACGCCCGCCCGGATGTATTCCATGGTGTTACCGAGATTCACCGTGATGCCCGGCACCGCCGACACCGGCACCTGCTGATCGCCCTTGATCGGATCGGCGAAGCGATACACCACCGGCTCATTCACCGTCACGCTCTCACCGGCGATCATGAGTCGCGCCTGTACCATCGTGGCGCGCTGCTCCTGCTGCTGCGACTCGGTGCGGGCGTCGATCGGCGCTTGAAACCAATCCTGTTGTTTGCGACCGAAGGCGCGCCACCACGGTGAATTCGGCTGAAACGCCACCGCCCATCGGTTCAGCACCGCCGCGCTATCGGGACTGATCGCCACGTCGCCGGCTTCACCCGGACGCAAGCCCAATCCCGCCACCGACGCATTTAGCAACTGCACCGCGGCACGTCCGCGATTAAACACGGTGATCGTGACCGGTAGCGAATCGTTCACAGCAATCTTCACCGCCTCGCGCACCGGGAACGTAGCACGCGGGGCCGTAGCTTCCACGGCCACACCAGCCGCCAACACCAACGCACGCTCGGCACGATCGATCGTCGTCGCCAGCGCATCCCACAGCGCCGGCGGCGCTTCATCACGTGCACGGCGCGACAAGCTGAAGGGTGCACCAGGACGACCCGTAATCAGAATGCCTGGGCCACTGCCGCTCGCATTGCGCACGTCGCGCAACTGCCGAAGGGCCTGCGCCAACGGGGTCACGATTGGCGACGGATCATCCGAGCGATATGCCGTGCGCACCGACGTGATCGCGCGCAACGCTGAGTCGAGCACCGGCTGCGCGGTGCTCGGGAGCGTGCCGCGCAATGCCGTCCACGTGGTGTCGATGCCATCAAACAGCGATTGCTCACTGCGCGCATTGTCCGGCCCCACGCGCGACGCTTCGCGCGACAGAAAGCCGAGA
>NSHR01000085.1 GCA_002737115.1 Gemmatimonadota bacterium
GTTCTCGAATACGAGTGGTCCGGGGCGCATTGGGGCTATGCGCCCGATGGACCTCGAAGCGGAGAACGCCGAGCAGTTCGGCGCGTCCGATGTCGAGCACCTGAGCTGGAAGAATCTGCTCGACGGCTACTCGTGCACGGAGTGCGGACGGTGCACGTCAGTCTGTCCGGCCAACAGCACCGGTAAGCTGCTGTCGCCGCGTATGATCGTGGTGAAAACGCGCGCCCGCCTCACTGAAAAGGCCACCACGCTTGACGCTATCGCGGCCAGCGGCGGCACGGCCACCGACGAGCAGACGGCGGTGCTCGCCAAGAATCTGCTCGACGACTGGATCACGGAAGAAGAACTGTGGGCGTGCACCAGCTGCCGCGCCTGCGTGACGGAGTGTCCGGTCAGCATCGACCAGCTCGATATCATCAACGAGTTGCGTCGCGACCTGGTGCTGATGGAGTCGCGCTTTCCCGAGGAGCTGGCACCGGCGCTCACGAGCCTCGAACGCAACGGCAGTCCGTGGGCGTTCAGCGCGTCGGATCGCGCGCAGTGGGCCGAGGGGATGGACATCCCCACGATGGCCGAGCTGGTGGAGAAGGGGGAGAAGGCCGACATCCTGTTCTGGGTTGGCTGCATGGGATCGTTCGACGATCGCGCCAAGAAGATCACGGTGGCGTTCGCGCGTATTCTGCAGGCGGCCAACGTGCGGTTCGCGATTCTCGGTCAGGAAGAAACCTGCCATGGCGATCCCGCGCGTCGCATGGGCAACGAGTATTTGTATCAGATGCTCGCCAAGGGCGTGATCGAAACGCTCGATGGCTACCACGTGAAAACCATCGTCACGTTCTGCCCGCACTGTTTCCATCAGATGGGCAGTGAGTTCCCCGACATCGGGGGGAACTACGAAGTCATTCACCACACCGACTACATCGAGCGGCTGCTCGAGGCGGGGCGCGTCCCGCTCGACACCGAGCATGGCGAGCGTCTCAAGGTGGCGTATCACGACTCCTGCTATCTCGGTCGCTATAACGACATCTACGACGCGCCGCGCAACGCGCTCAAGCGGGCGCTGCCGATCATGGAACTCGTGGAGCCGCCGCGCACCAAGAGCCGCGGCATGTGCTGTGGCGCCGGTGGTGGTCGCATGTGGATGGAAGAGAACGTCGGCAAGCGCGTGAACGTGGAGCGCAGTGAAGAGCTGCTGGCCACGGGCGCCGATCAGATCGCGGTGGCCTGTCCGTTCTGCATGACGATGATCACCGATGGGGTCACTGGCGCCGGCAGCACTGTGCCGGTGCTCGATATTTCCGAAGTGGTGGCGTCGCGGTTGTTGCCCATCGTGGCCAGCGCGTAGCGATTGGAGCTTAGCGCTGGCCCTCGATGGACCGGTGGCGCAGGCGCATCACCTGAATTTCCTGCTTGACCGGCCCTTCCTCGAATTTCGTCGTAACGGTGTCGAAGATCTCGAGGCCGACGTGCATGAGATTGTCACGGAACATGGGCAGCGCGAGACGGCCTGGATCGGCCACCATCGCCACGCCGTCGGGCGCCAGCGAGCGGGCCATGCATTCGCCCACGAGAATCGCGTACTCCTTTTCGTACAGCACGTCGGCGGCCATCACCACATCAAAGACGCCCAGATCCGTGGGCCATTCGCGCCAGTTAACCATCCGCACGATGGGCTCGTGCCCCAGGTTCCGCGCCGCGTTCCCACGGGTTACGTGCAGCGCGTCCTCGTAGTAATCCGTCGCCGTAACGTCGAAGCCGCCCAACATCGCCCCCACCGTCGCGAGTCCGAGGCCGCAGCCCATTTCTAGGAGTCGACGCCCGGCGCCAGCCTCGCGCGCCATCGTCGCCGACAGGACGCGCGCCGACGGCCACAGATCAGCCC
The DNA here is from genome assembly GCA_002737115.1 of Gemmatimonadota bacterium. Taxonomy (GTDB): domain Bacteria; phylum Gemmatimonadota; class Gemmatimonadetes; order Gemmatimonadales; family Gemmatimonadaceae; genus Gemmatimonas. The sequence continues at coordinate 1,883 of NSHR01000085.1, forward strand.
AGTACGGCAGGCGTTCATCCAGCACATAGTCGGCTTCACTGATCAGGTGATCGGCGTTCTCCGGCTTTACGAGCGTGACCGCGCGTCCTCCGACGTCGACCGTTTCCGTGGCGAGTGAAAAGCAGCGTCCAAGTGCTTCGTCGAGCGCCTCGCCATGCAGGTCGGTCAGGATCGGTCGCGTCATGTCGTCATGAGTGGAACGTCGGGCAAAAGGATCGCGGTGAGGAGCATCCCCGGTTCGGCGCGAGACACCTCGGGCGGAATCAGGAGCAACGCGTTGGCGAGGGCCATCGTGCGGAGCAGGTTTGATCCCTGCGCGCCGGCCAGTCGTGCTTCCGGCATGCCGTCGGCCCCCGCCGAGATGATCACGCGCAGGAAGTGCGTGAGCGGTGCCGGTGTGTCGGCGCTATCGACAAAGCGCACGGGCACGCGCAGCGGGCGATGTCCGGCGTGTCCGCCCAACAGCCGAATCAGCGGCCACGCGAACAGCGACCCGGTCACCATCGTGGACACGGGATTGCCGGGCAGCCCGATCCAGGGCACCTCGCGTACGGTGCCGGTGCCGATCGGACCGCCCGGGCGGATCCGTGCCCGCCAAAACGTTTGCCGCCCGCCCAGCGCCTTCAGCGCGTCGCGGGTGTAGTCGTGCGCACCCACGGACACGCCGCCCGTCGTGATCAGCACATCACAGCCGTCGTCGAGGGCGCCTGAGAGCGCGTTGGTGAGGGCGCTGAGGGTGTCTGGCACCAGTGGCAACGTGCGCACGTCGGCGCCGGCCGACCGGAGCAACGCTGGGAGCGCATAACTCGTGGATGACACGATGCGCTGTCCCGCCTCCACCTCGTCGAACTGATCGAGCATCACCAGTTCGTCGCCGCTGGACACGATCGTCACGCGCGGCGCGCGATGCACCGACACCGTGTGTGCACCGATGCTGGCCAGTACACCCAGGTGGGAGGCGCCGATCGTCGTGCCCCGCGCGAACAGCTCGCTCCCCGCCGCAATATCTTCACCGCGCGGTCGCACGTTCGCGCGACCGTTGGCGTCGCGGTCGTCGAAGACGGTGACCCGGTCGATCCCTTCGTCGGTGTCTTCAATACGAATCACCGCGTTGGCGCCCGGCGGCATCGGGGCACCGGTCATGATCCGCAGCGCCGTGCCCGGTTGCACCCACGGGAGCGCGGTCGCATCGGCACCGGCGGCGCTCATGCCCAGCACCGGCAGCACGCGCGGAACGCTGCGCGTGGCACCCATCACGTCGTCGCGCTGCACCGCGTAGCCATCCATGCCGGCATTGTCCCACGGGGGGAGCGCGACGCGGCTGTGTACCGGCGCACCGAGCGCACGGCCGAGCGCCTGCGCAAGCGCCACCGATTCCATCTCGGTGGTGCGACCGTCGGCCTGTAGCAGAATGGCGTCAAGCGCTTCGTCGAACGAGAGTGGCACGTGGCCCGCCGGTGGCAACGGCTTCGTCAACGCGGTGCGCGCGGCGCGATGCCGCCCAATGCACGGCCAGCCAGCGTCGTCACCAGCAGATCCTGCACGCGCTCCACTTCCCGCGTCGGCACCGTAAAATTATTGCTCAACATCGAGAATAGGATCAGCTGGCCATCGGCGGTGGTAACGTATCCCGACAGCGCGCGCGCCTTGTCCACCGTGCCGGTCTTGGCGCGGGCGTTACCCGCCGCCGGCGTCCCCTTCATGCGGTTCCCGATGGTGCCATCCACACCGGCAATGGGCAGCGCATCCCGATAGGTCGCGAACGACGGCGACCGGCGCATCGCGTCAAGCACCTTCACGATGGCCCGCGGCGTCACGTAGTCGTGGCGCGACAGGCCGCTGCCGTCGCGGTATGCGGCGTCGCTGGTCGAGACGCCCCATCCGGCCAACGTCCGCACGCCCACGGCGCGCGCGCTGTCGGCCGACCCGTTACCACTGGCGAGCAGGCCCGAGGTGCGGAACAACAGTTCGGCGATTTGGTTCTGCGACGGCTTCTGCATGCGACGCAGCACGTCCGAAAACGGCGCCGACTGCAGCACGACCACCGTATCGGCGGCACGACGGAGCGTGTCAGACGTCTGTACCATGCGGGCCGCTACGCGAATGCCCCCGTCTTCGAGCGACTGCGTGAGCGCCGCAGTGTAGGCATCGCTCGGATGGCGATACGACAGGGTGATCGAGGCACTGTCGCCCAGCGCCAACGTGCCGGTCACCACGATCCGATCACCGATGCTGTCGTACACCGCCTCGAGACGGGGCGGACGCACGACGCCTACTGCCGGTGGCACGGAATCACGCGTCGTCGCCTGCACCAGCAGCCGTGGATACGACCGCGTGGGCGCGCTCGTTACCATGACTGCACGGCCCACCCGCGTGGCCGCGCGGGCCGTCAGCACGAGCACCCCTTCGTTGAACAGCAACTCGTCCACGGCCGCGCTGTACGCGGCATCGAAATCGTCGTAGGCCCAGCCGAATCCGGTGGTCGACCCCGCGAAGGCATCACCGATGGCGCGGACACGCCCCGTGATGCGCGTGATGCCGCGGGCGCCCAGCGCCTCATGCACCGGCGCGAACGCGTTCATCGCCGACCCGCCACTCAAGGCATCGCTTACACTCGGATCACCGCTCCCCGACACCAGCAGATCCCCGTGCCACGTCTTCCCGCGTTGACGACCGTGCAGCAGCACGGGGGTGCGCCACCGATAGTCCAGGCCCAGCGTCTGCAGCGCGATCGCACCGGTCAACAGCTTCTCGTTCGATGCCGGCATGAACAGCTTGTCGGCGTCGTTGCTCAGTATCGTGTCGCCACGCTCGGCGTCCACGATCAACAGCCCCCAGCGCGCATTCCGCCACATCGGCGCCGCCAGCACGGAATCGACGATGCCCTGCAGGATGCCCTGCGTGGTCGGCGTCGGCACCACGGCGGCGGGCATCGTGATCGGGGCGGGGACCACCGGCGGCGGCGTATCGATCGTCACACCAGCACTGCGGGCACATCCCGCCGTCAACGCGGCACCGAGCGTGAGCGACCACAGCACCACGATACGTCTTGCCGGCCCGGTCATGCGTCTCCCTCGTAGGTGCTGCTGAGTGTCGCATCTTCCGCGAGATGCACGCGGATCACCACGGCGGTGGTGTGGGCAAGGGCGCCCTGCACACACTCGGAGATGAAGCGCGAGAGATTCTCGCCGGTAGGAATCAGACGGCCGTCGGCGAACTCGGGCACGTCCAGATTGATATTGCGATGATCGAAGCGGTCGCGCACTTCACGCTGGAGGACGCGGTCGAGAAACCCGAGGTCGACCACGAAGCCGGTTTCTTCATCGACGGGGCCGGCCACGGTCACGTCGCACACGTAGGTGTGACCGTGAAAGTTCGGATGCGCGCACGCGCCGAACACCTCCGCATTTTCTTGATCGTTCCAATCGGGGCGACGGTAGCGATGCGCCGCGGCGAACGTCACGCGGCGGGTCAGTGACGAGCGTGGCATACGCGGTTAGCGGAACAGCGGCAGCGTGACGCCAACCGTGACCGTGCGCGAGCCGCGCCACGAGGAGCGGTTACGCGTGTCGGTTAGCACCGACGTGGTATCCGACGCCTTCACGAAGTAGCGGTCGGGATACTCGTACTGCCACATAAAATTCGTGAGATCCACGCGGATCATCGGACCCTTCCTCGGCAGGTAGCGCAGGCTGAGGCCGTACGAGAACGAGAACTTCGTGCCGAACCGGTAGGCACCCGTGTCGGCCGCCGCGAAATCGGTTACGACGCCAACCCCGCCGTTCAGCGACGGAATGAGCCGATGCCATGTTTTCTTGCCCGTGAGCGCCAGATCGAGACCCGCGTCGAGTTGGTGCGTCGTCACGCCCGGCGTGCCGATCACGCGCTTGGCGAGCGGGTTAGTCGGCTGCAGCAGCTTCCGTTCGGAGGGGGCGACCACGTACCGCGCGTACAGCGACGCCGGCCCGCCGATGCCGATATCGTACCGCAGCGCCGCCGCGAGCGACGACAAGGGCGCCACATCGGCCGGATCGCGCGTCATTGCCATCCACCCACCCATGATCGAGAGGTTCTGCCCGAACTTCACGTCTTCAAATGGGCTGTTGGCCGGAAGATGCCCCACCTGTGCGGCCAGAACGGCCGGCATCACGAGGCTCGCGGCGACCAGGCGTATGGCGACGACGCCGAACCGGGCGACGGACCGCCGTGCTCGGGCGATGGACACCGACGACAAAAACGTGCACGGCAGCGGAGAGCGCAGAACGGAAGTCAAAGCGGGCATTACACGGTGGCTGAAGGCGAGCGATCGCTCAGATCGCGCAGATCGCGACCCGTCATGGCGAGAGGTAACGTGAGACCAAGCAGCGCGAGGACCGTTGGGCCCACGTCGCAGAGTGCGCCGCCGCGACGCAGCGGCGCCGTTTCGTCCGGGTCGAGCACAACCAACGGCACCGGATTGGTCGTGTGCGCGGTGTGCGGCTCATGCGTCACCGGATCGACCATGACATCGGCGTTGCCGTGGTCGGCGGTGATGATCAACCGGGCGCCGCCGCGCTCGGCCGCATCGAGGATCCGGCCCAAGCACGCGTCAACCGCTTCCACCGCGCGAATGGCCGCTGGAATGGAGCCAGTGTGACCAACCATGTCGGTGTTCGCGAAGTTGCACAGCATGAAGTCGTGCGTGCGGTCGGCGAGCGCGTGGCATACCATGTCGCAGACGCCGGCCGCACTCATCTCCGGCTGCAGGTCGTACGTCGCGACTTTCGGACTGGGCATCATCTGCCGTGCTTCGCCCGGGAACGGGGCCTCGCGTCCGCCATTGAAGAAGAACGTGACGTGCGGATACTTCTCCGTCTCGGCGATGCGCAGCTGCGTCAGACCGGCGTCGGCGATGACCTCGCCGACGAGGTGGCGCATCGACTGCGGCGCAAAGGCTATCGGGAACGGAAACGCGTCGTCATAGCTCGTCATCGTCGTGATCGACAGCGACGGGCGCGCACCGGTGTCGAAACCGGAAAACTCGGGCATCGCGAGGGCGCGCAACGTCTGGCGCATCCGATCGCTGCGATAGTTGACGCAGATCAACGCGTCGCCATCGCGCATCGGCGCGAGCGCTGTGCCGTCGGGCCCCGACATGACGTACGGGCGCACGAATTCGTCGGTGGTGCCCGCGTCGTACGCACGCTGCAGCGCCGCGAGCGCATCAACTTCGACGGGCGCCTCACCGCGGACCGCAGCGCCGTACCACAGGCCGGTGCGCTCCCAGCGATGGTCGCGGTCCATGCCGTAGTACCGTCCGCACACCGACGCGAGCTGTGCACGGTCACCGATCGCGGCGAGGGCGGCGCGCAGAAAGCCCATCGCCGATTGCGGCGGGGTATCGCGGCCGTCGAGCATAGCGTGGAGTACCACCCGCTTTACCCCGCGCTGCTGCGCCAACGCCACCATCGCCATTACGTGTGCGTCGTGCGCGTGAACGCCACCGTCGCCCAGCAGTCCGAGCAAATGGAGCGTGCCGCCCGATGCGTTGACGCTCTCGCAGGCCCGCACCAAGGCGTGGTTCTGAAAAAAACTGCCGTCCTCGATGGCGCTGCCGATCCGCACGAGATCCTGCTGTACAATCCGTCCGGCGCCCAAATTCAGATGTCCAACCTCACTGTTGCCCATCTGTCCGTCGGGCAGTCCAACGGCGTGTCCCGACGCGGTCAGCAGCGTGCGTGACTCGTGCGCCCAGATGCGATGCCAGTTGGGCGTATTCGCCAGCAGGATGGCATTCGCGTCACGGTCTTCGCGATAGCCCCAGCCATCGAGGATGATGAGTGCTACCGCACGTGCAGGTCGCGCAGTCATCAGGCGAAGGGGTGAGCTGGGAGCAGGCCGGCGGTGCCGCCGTGGTTGGGGCCGTCCGCGATCCCGTTCGGGATCGTTGACGCATGTCTCAGGGGGGAAATCTACTGGACGCTCCGACCGCCACACCACCGTCCGCCCGCTGTTCTTCCCCCAACTCCGCTCGCATGCGCCTTCGTCCCGCCCGACGGTGCGGCGCCGGGATTCAGCCCCCGCCCGAATTCCACCCGACTGGCACGACCAAGAACAGGCGACCACGCGTGGGATGGGCATGGTCCAACGCGTTCGTGGCGTGCCCTTCAAGCTCCGTGATGGATCGCAGATCACCGTCCAGGGCAACGACGTCGTGGGCCGCAGCAGCGCCGGCACCTCCCGTCCGCTGACCGCCAGCGATGGCTACGCCCTGCACGGGACCAACACCCCCCCCTCGATCGGCCACGCCGTCAGTCATGGGTGTGTCCGATTGCGGAACGAAGACATGGCTCAGTTGTATGACCGAGTCGCGGTCGGCACGCCGGTCTACATCTACTCATGATCACCGGGTCGGCTATATTTCCTCACGGTCGCCAATCGCCCTTTGACTGCGCGCCAAACCCGACTCTGTGACCCAGACTGTTCTCGAAATACCGCAGGCCGCCCGGGGCACGTCACTCTCCCCGCCGCGCCGTCCAACGTTACGATGGACCCGGCTCGCCATCACGGTAGCCGGGGCGCCCGCGTGCGTCGGACTCATGGCCGGGTCGCGCGCCGCCTCGGCGCAGGGCCCATTCGTGCACATCGACGTGCGCGATTCGCGGGCGCGCTGGGGGGCGATATGATCCGTCGCCGTGTGGCGCTGGTGCTGAGTGGGACGGCCGCGATCACCGCCGTGATCCTCTATCAGCCGCCGGAGCAACTGCTGGCCGGGTCCTCGGCCGCCAGCGCGACGCTGGCGGTGCCGGTCGTCGAAGCGGCACCGGAGTCGCGCGGCATCAGTGGCGACGTGCACATGCAGTTTGTGCGCGCTGGTGATCGCGTGGCGTTTCCCGTGCGCGTGCGTGGCAACGCGAATGGCTTCACCTATCAGTGGATCGAAGTCCGCAGCAACGGTTCGGCCGACGTCGCGCGTCCGCTGCGTGGCGACACGCTGCTCGCCCCACTGACGCCGGGCTTCTACGAACTCGCCCTCACGCGGGCCGGCATCGTGCAGCGGATCACCGAGCCGCGTCTCGCCGTGTTGGTGCCCTTCGAGCACAAGCTCGGGAGTACGCTCAACGGCTATCAGATCGGTCGCTATCCGGCCGAATGGGAGCGCGACGAGCAGGCCGAACGTCCGGCCGGTTTCGCCGAAGTGCGCGAGGCGGATCTCGATCTGCCACTCACGCGACACATCAAAGTGCGCGACTTCGTCACGCACGATCGCCAGACGGTCTGGCCGCGCTACGTCGCCGTCGATCCGCGTGTGCTCGACAAGATCGAATTGGTCTTGCGCGAATTGGCCCGCCGTCGTGGCGAAGCGCGCATGGATTTCGATGTCGAAGTGCACAGTGGCTTCCGCACCCCGATGTACAACGCCGGGGTGGAAGGTTCGGCACGCGATTCTCGCCATCTGTATGGCGATGCCGCTGACGTGGCCATCGACGCCGACGGTGACGGCAAGCTCACGATCTTCGATGCCTATCGCGTCGAACAGGCGGTCGAATGGGTGGAACGGTTGCACCCTGAACTCGCTGGAGGGCTCGGCGTGTACAGCAGCCGGCGTTTCCCCACGCCATATTGCCATATTGACGCGCGCGGCGAACGGAAACGCTGGCGCGGCTGAGCCGTAGGGCAGGGCAGCCATCCTGTCCCGCCCGAATGTGCGTCCCCGAGACGCCGGAGGTTCGATGAACCCGTACGTCCGCGATCGCATCAATCGCAAGCTCGATACGCTCTCCGACGAGCGGTTGTACCAGATTCTCGACTACGTCGAGTTTCTGGAGTCCAAGTACGCCGAGAAGTCGGCGCCCGTGGCCAACGTATTCACGCGATTCGCCGAAGGGGTGGAGGACAAGCTGCGCGCCGGCGGCGTCGCGGTGAGCACTGTCTCCGAGACCATGGGCTTTCTGAACAAGGCGATGGGGGTGCTCAACGGCGTTGCGCTTACCACCATGACCGTGGCCGGCGACGTGGTGAACGCGGCCAAGACGGCCGCTGATCAGGTGGGAGCTCCGCCGCCCGCCGCACCGCCCGCATCACCGCCCACATCACACGCCGCGGCGCCCGGCACGCAACCGGCACCCCCGGCTGTGCCGCCGATACCGCCCAGCGCGACGGCCTAGGGTCACCGCCTGGTGCACGCTGCATGAACGCGACGCCATGAACCTCGCGCGGCTCGTCAGCGCCGCCGGCGTCTTGCTGCCGGTGCAGCTCCGACGTCGTGTGCGGAAAATGGCCGGGCGCTGACCGCTGGACAGCGCCGCGGAGGCCGTCTACTTTTCAAGATGGCACCCTTGAAGACAGAACACCCGACGCAACAGCAATCGCCCGCCGCCGACTCCACGTCGGCGAGCGGGTTTTCGCGTTCCCAGACCAGCAGCGCCAGCAACGGCGCGCGGTCGCATCCGCGCGTGCGCGACGATCTCGCCCTGACGTTCGACGATGTGCTCCTCGCGCCGCGTCATTCCACCACGCACCCGCGAGAAGTGAGCATCGCGTCGCGGTTTACGCGCGGGATCACGCTCAACGTGCCTCTCGCCTCGGCCGCGATGGATACGGTGACCGAGAGTGAGATGGCGATCGCGATGGCACGGTTCGGGGCCATTGGCGTGCTGCACAAGAATATGTCGATCGACCGGCAGGCCGCCGAAGTGGATCGCGTGAAACGCAGCGAAAGCGGCATGATCCTCAATCCGATCACGCTCGCGCCGACCGCGTCGCTCCGCGAAGCCGTGGCGCTGATGGCGCGCTTCAAGATTTCTGGTGTGCCCATTGTCGATGCCAATGGCCTGCTCGTCGGCATCCTGACCAATCGCGACCTGCAGTTCGAGCGCGATCTCGATCGGCCGCTCCGCGAAGTCATGACCTCGGAAGATCTGGTGATTGCCCCCGTCGGTACGACGCTCGACGAAGCGGAACGTATTTTGGGCAAGCACCGTATCGAGAAGCTGCCGGTGGTCGACGAGCATGGGGCGCTCAAGGGCCTGATCACCGTGAAGGACATTCACAAACGGCGTCAGTATCCCGACGCCAACAAGGATATTCATGGTCGCCTGCGCGTGGCCGCCGCGCTCGGTGCTGGTGGTGACTATCTCGATCGCGCCCGCGCGCTGATTCAGGCGGGCGTCGATGTGCTCATCATCGATACGGCGCACGGG
>NSHR01000086.1 GCA_002737115.1 Gemmatimonadota bacterium
GTAATGCTGGCTCACTAGTGCTTCTCCTGGCTCGCGGCCGGCGAACCGGCCTTGGACGTCTCACCAGCGGGCGCTTTTTCCGAGTGCGGAGCGCCATGCAGTTTGCGCATGGTGTCGTTGTCGTTGTTGCCCTTGAAGGTGGCCGAATTGATGCCCGAGGAACCGGGCGTCGGCTGCTGCGTGGGATGCAGGTAACGCGACGGCACGTTCGGTGCCGTCAGTGACGGCCCCGGCACCGTCGTACCATTCTGGCCAGGGTAGCCGACCAAGGTCGTGTCCGCCTTCATCGCCGTCTTGCCCTGGAGCGCCCGCACGTAGTTGATCACGTCCCAACGATCCGGCTCTTCGATGCGGTTGTAACTGCCCATGAGGCCACGGCCGTTTCGCAGCATGCCATAGATGTAGCCGTCGGTCCGACCGAGCGCCGACTCCGTGAGCAGGCTTGGCGCAAAGCCGTAGTTCGGGTTCACCTTTTTCAAGCCACCGTTCGCGTTGCCGGCTAAGCCGTGACAGACGGAGCAGTTGATCTGATAATTCTTCCGTCCATTCTCCAACGACGCTTCCGTGACCGGATGCGGGTTTGGGATGGCCGAGAACGAGTCGATCACGCCCGGCAGCGGCGCGTACGAGATCTGGTATCCGGCGACCGCCGTGCCCTGAATCGGCACGCTGAACTGCGGGTTGCCACGCGGCGGGATCAGCGAGTCGGCATCGTTTTGCGACAGCGGCTCCCACGGCTCGATCCGGGGCTGATTCTTGAAGTCGGTGAACCATGTGCACGCCCCGAACGCAAAGGGGAGCACGATGGCCGCCGCGAGGCGCGCCGAGCGCGCGACGACAGAAGTCATGAAGGACGTAGGCTCAGGCTTCACGCCGCACCTCCACTGCACCGTGATGGCGCAGCAGTTCTTCCGCTTGGCCCGCCTTATTGGCGTCGCACGCGATGAAGATGCCGAAGTATCCACCCGAGAAGCGGGCGTCATACCCCGACGTGGTGCTGAGGCGCGGGATGCGCGAATTGATGAACATGCCGGCAACGGTGGAGAGCGCGCCGACGAGCACCATCACTTCGAATCCGATGATGGTGTACGGGATCCACGAGGCGATCGCCTTGCCACCGACCACGAGAGGCCAGTAGGTGGACGACCAGATGGCCACCCAGTAGCCGAAGCTGACGCCGAGGAGGCCGCCGATGAGGGTGAACCGGCGAACGACGCTTTGCGGGGCGTCGATCGCGTGCTCGAGTTCGTGGCGGATGGTCGGCGAATAGACCGTGACCTCGCCGAGTTTTTTCTTCTTGAGATCTTCGATGGCCGCAACCGTCGTGTCGATCTCATGGAATGCTCCGACGACACCTTGCATCAGTGGTGCCCTCCACCCTGGCCGTGCTTGACGCGCGGCGCGACGATTTCCTTGAGCTCGGCGATCGCCATCACGGGCAGCTGCTTCACGAACAGCAGGAACCACATGAAGAACCAACCGAACGAGCCGACGAGGAACGCCATGTCGACCCAGCTGGGCGCGTAGCTGCCCCACTGCCACGGCTCGAATTCATGGGAGAGCGACGGCACCACGATAACAAAGCGCTCAAACCACATGCCGAGGTTGATGAAGAGCGACAGCACGAACAACCACGTGGGATTGCGGCGGAGCTTCTGCGACCAGAGCGACATGGGGAGGGACATGTTGCAGAGCAACATGATCCAGGCCGCCCACCACCACTGACCGAACACGCGATTCCAGAAGAATTCCTGCTCCGCGCGGACGCCGCTGTACCAGGCGATGAAGAACTCAATCATGTACGCACACCCGACGACCATCGACGTGAAGAGCACGACCTTGGCCGTGGCGTCGAGGTGGTTGAGCGTGATGTAGTGCTCAAGCTTGAACCACTTCCGCATCGGGATCGCGATGGTCCACACCATAGCGAAGCCGGAGAAGATGGCACCAGCCACAAAGTACGGCGGGAAGATCGAGGCGTGCCAACCCGGGGTGAGCGCCATGGCAAAGTCGAAGGAAACGACTGAGTGCACGGAGAGCACGAGCGGGGTGCTGAAGGCGGCGAGGAACAGATACGCCTTCGCGAAGTGGCGCCATTCACGGTCGCTGTTCCGCCAGCCGAGCGAGAGGATCGCGAGGATCCGCTTGCGCGTCGGGTTGGTTTCCTTGTCGCGGAGCACCGCGATGTCGGGGATCAGGCCGATGTAGAGGAACGTGGTCGAGATGGTGAGGTACGTCGAGATGGCGAAGACGTCCCACACGAGCGGCGACTTGAAGTTCGGGAACAGCAGACGCCAGTTCGGATACGGCAGCAACCAGAAGAACTTCCACGGGCGCCCGATATGAATGATCGGGAACAGACCGGCGGTCATGACCGCGAACACCGTCATCGCTTCAGCGGCGCGGTAGATCGAGGTTCGGAAGCCGGCGCGGAAGAGGAAGAGGATGGCCGAAATGAGCGTACCGGCGTGACCGATACCGACCCAGAACACGAACGTGATGATGAAGTTGCCCCACATCACCGGCGGCTCGTATCCCGCCTGACCGAGGCCCCAGTAGATCTGGTAGATCCACGCGGAGGCGCCGATCAGCATCGCCAGGACGGCGACGCTGAGGCCCATAAACCATTTCTTCGTGAAGCCGAGCGTCGCGATAATATCGCGATCGACCTGCTCGTAATCCTTGACGGCGGGAAGCTGGACGTCGGCCGACGGAATGTTCGGCCCACGAATGCCCTCACGCACCGGATATCCTACGGATGCCATGTGCGATGCCCTCAGGCCTGCGCCGGGGATGCCGGCGCCGGATAGTTGACCTTCTTGAGATAGACCACGGCGGTGAACGTGTTCAGTTCTTCGAACACGTGGTAGGCACGGCGGTCATAGGCGAGCTTCGCTACGGTCCAGTTTTCGTCGGCCGCGTCACCGAAGATGATGGCGCGAGACGGGCATGCCTGTGAGCACGCGGTCGTGAACTCATCGGGCTTGACCTCACGGCCTTCCGCCTTGGCGCGGTGCTCGGCTTCACGGATACGCTGCACGCAGAAGGTGCACTTCTCCATGACGCCCTTGCCACGCACAGTGACATCGGGGTTGAGACCCCAGTGCATCGGCTCCGGCCACGCGTACTGCTTGCGATCGGGCTCACCGTATCCGAACCAGTTGAAATAGCGGACCTTATACGGGCAGTTGTTGCTGCAATAGCGGGTACCGACGCAGCGATTGTAGACCTGCACGTTGAGGCCGTCGGGCGAGTGATACGTGGCGTACACGGGGCACACCGGCTCGCACGGCGCGTTGCCGCAATGCTGACACATCATCGGCACGAAACGCGTGTCGAAGTCAGGCGAGAACTCGTTCTCCGTGTTCTCGTTGCCTTCGTAGTAGCGCTCGAGGCGAATCCAGGCCATTTCACGGCCCTTGATGATGTTCGCACCTGGACGCTCATCCCACGTGGACGGACTCAGCGCACGACCCTGATAGGGCGCGCCGACGGTCGGGATGTTGTTCTCACTGTAGCAGGCGGTGACGCACGCCGAGCAACCGGTGCACCGTGCGAGATCGATGGTCATCGCCCAACGGCGCTTCTCCATCTTCTGCACGTGGTCGGGGGCGTACATCCCGAGGTCCTTGGCGTTCGGGTTGGCCAGCTCACCTTGGGCGTCGGCCGCGATGGGCGCCTTGAGGCCAGCCTTGAAATCCTGTGACGGCAGGCCGGGGATCGCGTGCTCTTCGTGCTCGCCTTCCTCGGCTTCCTGTCCAAGCAGCGCCGCCAGTGTCATGGCCTGACCGATGCCACGGCCGTGCTGACGGGCGGAGCCTTCGGTGGTGACCAGCTGCGACGTGTCCGCCGAGACGGTGACCTTGCCCTTGGTGCCGGAGAGGGTGAGGGCGCCCGAGGCGTCCCACCCACTGGCGAGGAGGTCGTAGGCGTTGATACCGACGTTCTGCGCGAAGCGACCGTAGGCCGTGTGACCGAGGCCGAGCGAGATGGCGACGGTATCGGGCCGCACGCCCATGTAGCGGTACGCCGGCGCGGTGATCTTGCCGGCAGACGTTTCGACGGTGAGGTGCTGTCCTTCGACGAGGCCGAGCTTCTTAAACGTGGTGGGGTGGACTTCCACCCACGACTGCCACGCGATCTTGGTGACGGGATCGGGGAGTTCCTGCAACCACGGCTTGTTGGCGCCGCGACCATCACCGAGCGTGGGCGACGGATAAACATGCACGAAGTAGTCACCCGCACCGGCATCGGCCGGGGTGGGGGTGGCGGTCATCGTGCGCGCGGCGGTGGCTACCAGGGGTGCACCGCTAATGGTGGCCTTGGTGAGCGCGGTCGTGAAGGCCGCTCCGCCGCCCGGGAACTTGCTGATGAACCAGCCGCGGTAATCGGCCGCCGTGTACTTGGCAGCGAGTGCCTGATCCTTCTTGGCAAGCGCGATGAGCACGTCGGCGGTGGCCTTCGTGTCGAACACGGGTTCGAGCGTGGGCTGCTGCAGGCCGATCTGGCCCTGCATGGTGACCGCATCGCCCCAGCTTTCGAGCCAGTGATTGTCGGGGAGAATGAGATCGCACAGCTGTGCGGTTTCGTCGGGGACCGACGAGAACGACACCTTGAACGGCACCTTGGCGAAGGCGGTGGCGAAGCCGGCCGACTTGGGCATGGTGTGGGCCGGGTTGGCCCCCCGCACGAAGGCGAGCGGTACGCTACCGGCGCCCATCTTGGCGACGACGCCCGCCAGATCGGCGTACGACGCGAGGCCGTTGTAGCCGGCATGACCAGCCGCCGGCTTGATGGTGACGCCGACGGCGCCGGCCTTCTTGTTGATCTCGGCCGCCATGACGCCGCAATCGACGGCATTCGCGGTGGTGAGACCGCAGATGGCCATGACCCCGTTGCCGGCGTTCGCGACCGCCTTGGCGAGCGCTTCGAGGGTCGCGACCGGCACACCCGAGGCATCAGCGGCGGCGGCCATCGTACCCGATCCCGTGAGGGCGGCACAGATCTCCATCTCGCTGCCCGGCTTGGCAGCGATCCACTGATCGGCGTTGAGGCCGGTGAGGGAGCGGCGAGCGCCGACGTAGACGAGACGCGGCGCGCCTTCCAGCTTGGCGCGGGCGTCGGCCCAGTCGAGCTGCTGCGGCACACTGTGCCCCCAGCCGTCGAGGAAGTCGGCCCCGAAGCTGATAACGAGCTTCGCGGCGTTGAAATCGAGCGCCGGCCACGAGGCACCGTACGCTTTCTGGTTGGCCGCAATGGTAGCCATCGGGGCGGCGGAATCAACGCTCAGATGCGTCGGCATGCCCTGCGCCGAGAGCCACTGGTCGAGGAAGCCTGGGAAGGTGCCCGACTCGTGCTGATTCACGAACACGACGTTGGACGCCTGCGTACGGCTTTTCACCTCGCCGATTTTTTGGGCGAGCAGCTCGTACGCCTTGTCCCACGTGGTGGGCTTGAGGGCGTTGCCCTCGCGCACCATGGGCGTGCGATAGCGATCGGGATTGTACAACCCCTGCACCGCCGAGAGGCCAGCGGAGCAGATCGCGCCGCGACTCATGGGGTGGTCGGGGTTGCCATCCAGCTTGATAGGACGGCCGTCGCGGACTTCGGCCATCACGCCGCAGGCCGTGGCGCACTCGCGGCAGGTGGTCGCGTAATACTGCGACACGCCCGGCACGGTATTGTCAGGTGACGCAACGTACGGAATGAGCTTCCCCACCTTTTCGGAGGAGCAGCCCACTACCGCGGTCGTCGCACCCGTGGCGCCCAGGATCTTGAGGAAGTCTCGGCGCTTAACGCCGGTTCCCGCTTCAGTGCTCATGCAGTCACTCCGCTCCGGGCGGCTGCACAGGGCATGCGGCGCGCACACTACGCGCCGTGGCCCCGTGGTCGAGGGTCAGATGACGATCAGTAGTGGCAAGTCGCGCAATCGTAGCGCGCTTTCTTCGGCGGCGCTGCTTCCAGCTCGGGCGTCACCGGCATTCCGGCCAGGCGAGCCCCTTCAGCGGGCTTGTAGCCCTGCACGTGACAGTTGATGCACCAGCCCATGTTGAGCGAGTTCACCTGCTGTACGGGCACGTAGTTGGTGTCGGGTCCCTGAGCACCCTGCTTCTGGATCTGGCCATGGCAGGTTTGGCAGGTGACACCGGCGTTGACGTGACGCATGTGCGGGAACTGCACATAGTCCGGCACCTTGTGCACGCGATTCCAGGGAATCGCCTGCCCCTTCGCATAGAAGGCCGCGACCTTCTTGATCTCGGGCGCCTGTGGCTTCACGATGAGGTGACAGCCCATGCACGTCGAGACCGCGGCGTTGCCGGGATCGGGTGACTTGTTTGCCGCGCTGTGACAGTACAGGCAGTTCATGCCAGCTTTCGCCACGTGCGGCGCGTGAACGAACTTGACGGGTTGTTCGACACGCAGACCCTGCGACGACGATGCGCCGCTGTAGGCGGACAGCAATGAGGCCGCTGCCGCTAGCGCGAGGAACGCAGGAATCACCGTCCACTTCTTCTTAACCGTCATCGACTTTGGGGCCGGGAAGGCGTTGGTTGCGGAAGACACGCGTCACGCGCGACCACGACTGTGATTCTGTCCCGATTTTCCGGTACCGATCCGTCGTCGTGGCTACGCGTGTAAGTCTATGTCAACCCGATTTTTGCAAGCGGGAAGTATGCCCGTCCCCGTATTTGTACGCAAGTGTTCGCAGGCCATAACGCAACGGATTGGCGGAACTTTCCTCTCCCCTGATCAACGATTGGCTCGTGACGCCGCTCCTGCTTGGTTTTCGGGAGCAAGTCCGGACTCGGCGGCGCGGTGCGCGGCCGCGAAAATGGTGCGGCCGTCCGCAAAGTTCGGCTCCGCACGCGGGGACGGCGCCTGTCGCGGTAAGAGGTCAACGAGGGCCCGCGACTGCTGGGTCAGGCGCAACGGCCACCAGCTACTCCAGGCCAACCGTTCGGCGCCAATGGTCGCGACCAAGTGCGCGAAATGGTCCTCTGGCGGCCCCCACACCCATCCGAAATCGTAGTAGACCCGCTGCTGCTCAGGCGGGGTCAGCCCCCAGTGTGTTTCTTCGATCAGCTCGCGACCGGCACCGGCGACCACGAGCTGGCACCTCGAGCCGGCCAGCCGCGCCAACGCGCGCACGGTCGCGGCGGGTACATCGCCGGCGGAATCCATGGGATGCCGTTGCCGGAGGTCCTCGAAACGGATCGTGACGTGCAGTGCGACCCCGGCCTCCCCGCATGCAAATGCGAGCTCAGCCATCGCCGGATGGCTCGGCCCGAGCCCCCACTGGGCCGGATACGCTCGCACCGCGGGCGCCCCGGCATTGACCGCGTCACGCAGCATCTCCGTCCATCCCGGCCAATCGGGACGCACGATCGGCGCGGGAAGCAGCACACCGGCAAACGGCGCGAGGGCGGCGTACAGCGCGCGATTGGACGGGACCGGATCCCGATAGAAGGCGCCAGGCAGATGCCCGACCCAGGCTCCGGCAAAGCCTTCGCGGTCGAGCACGCGGACCAAGATCTCCGGGTCCGGATGCGGGACGTCGCGGAACGGATAGCCGCCGATCCAGCTGGTGACATCGATTGGACGCGGATCCGTTATCGCCTGCGTCGTCATGCCGTCGCTCCAGGCGTTGGGGCCACACGCGCCAACGCGTCGGTGAAGGCGCCCACAGGAAAGATGCGGACGGCGTTCCGCCAGCACATGTCGGCGAGATCCTCGGGAGACGCTCCGGTGTGCGGCAACGCGCGCAGCTTTGTCAGTCCCGTACAGAGCGTGAGGTCGGCCGCCCACAGCAAGCGACGCGCCCCGACCCACCGCAGGGCTTCGTCGATCATGCCACGATCGATGCCGCTACCTGAGAGATCCATCACGATGTTCTCGAGGTCGCGCACCGCCGGGTTGGTGTGGGCCCAATCGCCGCCGCCGCCGATGTGCGCCAGTAAAAACGTCGTACGTGGATGCCGTGCGGCGAGCCGCGCGAGTTCGACGCCGTCGGAGGCGTCTTGGTTTGGCCAGTCGCGTCGCCGGTGCTGCCAGACATGCTGCAACACCGGTACGTCATACTGCGCCGCGGCAGCCGCGATGTCATCGAGCAGCACGTCGTCGGCGCGACGGCCGGCGGCGAGTTTTATCCCGATCGCACCGCGCGCCACGCCACGCTCGATCTCCGCGAGCGCATGCGCCGTGAAGTTCGGATTGACGGCCACCCAAGCTTTCACGCGCGGCGCCTGCTCGTCGGCGAAATCGAGCATCCAGTCGTTGGCGCGTGTCTGATCGCCGGGGGAGGAGAAATAGGTCGGCGACGTGGCGCCCCACGATCCAAGCACCGAGGCGACGTGACACACCACGCCGATGTGATCGCCGGCGTCGAGGCGGGACGCATTGTAGCGCTGCCAGTCGCTGCGGTTGGTAGCCGGCGTATGAAAATGGGCGTGTACGTCGATCACCATCGTCATCGTGTCACTCCTCCACACGTCGTGCGCCAGGCAACAGCGCGTGCATGATACGCGGCATCAGTTGGGCCACCTGCTCGAGTGCCATCTCGTTATGCGCGATCGCGCCGAACTGGTAGGCGCCGCGCTTGAGCAGCAGCCCATCGCGCGCCGCCGCCGCCACGAGCGCGTCCAAGGCGTCGGGGGCATCGGACACGAGGCGCCACATCATCGGCGGCCCTTCGGCGCGCACACCCACCCACGGCGACTCGGACAACGCCGTGCCGATGATCTGCAACAACATGCCGCCGGCCGTCGCCATACGCGCGGGCACGTCGGTGCGCTCATGCCAGTCGAGCACGGCTTTCGCGGCGGCGAGCCCCGTGCTTTCCGTCGAGGCGGTCGATGAAATCCAGGTGCGCTGCGCGACATCCATCACGGCGGCGCGTCCGACTACGGCCGACAGCGGATAGCCGTTCGCCATCGCCTTGCCGAGCGTGGTGAGATCGGGCGTCACGCCCGTGAGCTCCTGCACGCCGCCGGTGCGTACGCGGAATGCCGTCTTCACTTCGTCGAAGATAAGGACCGCACCGGTTTGATCGGCGATACGCCGCGCCACGTGGAGCCAGGACGCGCTGGCGAGGTCATGCACGAGCGGCTCAATGATGATGGCGGCGGGTGGCGCCGCGAGTGCTGAGACGGCGGTCTCGAGCGCGCTGCTATCGTTGAACGGCACCCACGTGACGGCGTGTTGCACCGACGCCGGCACGCCAGCGGCGTCGCTGCACCAGTCGAGCCAGCCGAAGTAGCCACAGGCCACGACCTGCTCACGCCCGGTGAGCGCGCGGGCCATGCGAATCGCGGCCGCATTCGCCTCGGCGCCCGTGCGGAGGAAGCGGACCTGCTCCGCTGAGGGGATCACCTGCACGAGCCGTTCGGCGACCTCCACCTCCAACCCGTGCGGGAGCGCGGAGATGTTGCCGTTGGATGCCGCGTTGATCACGGCGCGGGTAATGGACGGATCGGCGTACCCGATGCCGACGGCCCCGAGGGCCATGCCGCAATCGAGGAAGCGCCGCCCGTCGGGCGACCACAGATAGCACCCGTCGGCCCGCTCGAAGTGCGTAGGCACCGCCGCGTCAAGCGCGCGCGACCCATAGAGCACGTCCGGGCGTCGGCTCCCGGTCGAACTCCCACCGGGAATCACGTCGGCGGCGCGTGAACGCCAGTCGTGATCCGGCGGGCCGGCGAAGGGAATCCCTCGCGTCACGCGCCGGCCCTGGCCTCGTGCGGCGCATCGCCGAGGGGTGCCTCGCCAAGCTGGGGTTCGTCCCGCTCGGCGGCTTCACGAGCAACGTCGCGATTGGCGAGGGCGCGTTCGACGGCGAGCCGCGATTCGCGCTCGACGGTGCGCAGGACTTCGATGCTGGCGGTGCGCACGAGCAACAGTTCACGCGCGTCGGGCTCGGCGCGGAACATGAGTGCACGCATGGAGCGCATGATCAGCTCCGGGCTGCGGGTCTTGAAGTACGCCAGCGCCTCGAGCGCCTTCTCGGCGTCACGGAAGGTCAACTCGAACTCCTCCATCGTGGGCGCGCCCTTGGCGTGCTTCGGACCGGCGAGCTTCTTGGTGGCATCGCCGGCGAGGAGATGGCACTCGTACAGCGCCAACAGGCATGCTTGCGCGACGTTGAGCGAAAAGTGCTCGGTGGTCGGGATGGTGGCGACCGCGTGTGCGCGATCGAGTGCATCGTTCGGCAAACCATGATCCTCGCGGCCGAACATGATCGCGACACGGCCATGTTGGGCGTGCGCGAGCAGCTCTACCGCGGCGGTGCGCGGCGTGTGTCGTGCCCATTTGGCGGCACGGCGACGTCCTGAATACGCCACGACATAGCGGCAATCGGCCAGTGCGTCGTCAATCGTATCGAAATGGCGAATGCGTGCGACGATGTCGCGCGTATCGTGCGCAATCTGCTCAATCCGATTGAGGTCGTAGGGGCACGGCCGGATCAGACGCAAGTCAACCGCGCCCATGTTCTTCATCGCGCGCACGACGGCGCCAATGTTGATAGGATCCTGCGATTCGTACAGGACCACCGTGACGGCGGTCATTACAGATTCGGACATCCGACGGGAATTCGGGGGCCGTCGTCCCCCGTGCGGGGATGACGGAGAGCGGCGAGACGACCTGTCCCGCCTAGTCGAAGATAGTGACTGCGGGGCTCGGGAGTTGAGGGCGGAGCCGAAGCCGCAGGGCGTGCGCATGGGACTGCCGGTCGCCCCGGAGATACGCGTAGGCGGCGGCGGACGGTGGCTCAGCGAACCGCCCGCTCAAAACCAGCTGTCCGCGTCGGCGCGCGCGGTGTGCCGGTC
>NSHR01000087.1 GCA_002737115.1 Gemmatimonadota bacterium
AACCGCGAATCGCACCCGATTCCCACTGCTGGTGTATCTGCACGGCCGCACCGGCAGCGAGCGCAATTGGGTGGACGCTGGCCGGCTGAATCAGACGATGGACTCGCTGGTTCGGGCCGGCGCTCCCGAGGCCATCATCGCCATGCCCGACGGCGATGACGGGTGGTACGCCACCTGGAATCAACTGGGCGACGCGAACGCCTGTCGGGCCGATACCGCTCGCCGAGAACCTGCGGCGACCTACTGCGTCCCGTGGACGCGCTACGATGACTACATCGCGCGCGACATCGTCTCGCACATGGACACCCGCTATCGCACGATCGCCCGCCGCGAGAGCCGCGGCATCGCCGGCCTCAGCATGGGGGGCTTCGGCGCGATCACCGTGGCCTTGCAGTATCCCGAGCTGTTTGCCGCCGCCGCCAGTCACTCGGGCGTCGTGTCGCCGCGCTACCTCGGCCCCACGCCATTTGCGCCGCCCCCGCGCTACGCCAGCACGACGGCCGAGTTGCAGGCAGCCGCGGGGAATCTGTGGTCGGACCTGCGCTGGGTCATGGGTAAGGACACGATCGGCTGGAACGCGCGTGATCCGGGACAGCTGGCGCAGCGGCTTCAACAGCGGCTCCAACAGCGGGCCGCCGCTGGTGTGACCGGTGGCCCGCCCCTCCCGCAGCTGATGTTCGACGTGGGTGTCGCCGACACGTACGTCGACCAGAATCGCGACCTGCACGCCACGCTCACCCGTTTGGGGGTGCCGCATCGCTATGCCGAGTGGCCCGGCGCGCACAGCTGGAGCTATTGGCAGGCGCATGCCGCCGAAAGCCTGCAGTTCCTACTGGGACACGTCGTGGGCCGCTAGCCGCACGCGAGGAAGGCTGGCGCCCGCCCCAACGACACATAGCTTGCCAGCATGCGCCGGTTCTTTCCGAAAGACGTGATCCAGTGGGGTGAAGAGCGCCTGCATCCGCTGCGCGCGTTTGCCATCCGCACGGTGGAGCCGGCGGGCATCACCGGCGTCGTGCTTCGGTTGTGGCGCGCCGCGCTGCTGGCCAGCACGAATTGGATGCTCTTCGTCGGTGGGCTCGTCGGCGGCGTCCTGTTCCTCTGCGGCATGCTTACCTGGCACCTCGGCAACTTCCCCGTGAAGCGGTGGCCGCCTCGCGTGGCACTCTTCCTGGTCATCGAAGTGTTCGCCGAGATGGGCACCAGCTCGCTGCTCATCGCGGTCTCGCGCGAACGCGTCGGATCGCGCGTGGCGATCTGGGCCGATTGGTGGCCGATGGCTGGTCAAACGTTTATCGAGCGCACCATCGTGCTCGTCGTCTTCGCGCTCGTGTTGGGCGGCACCGTGCAACTGGTCCGCCGCGCCATGGAACCGCGAGACGCGTCGACACGCGACGCGTCGACACGCGACGCGTAACCCCAACCGCAGGACTGTCTGTGCGAATTCTTCCCGTGCTCTTGCTGGCCGCCGCCTCGGTGTCCACCCCCATCTTCACGCTCTCTGCGCAGCCGGTGGTCACGCCGGCCACCCCCGGCACCCGCACCTCCGGATCCACGGCCGCCGACACGCTCCGCCCCTTCGGCACGTTGCGCGAGCAGGCGTTCAAACAGCAGCAGTGGCTCGAGCTCCGCATGGAACGCACGCTCCCCGCGCTCATGCGGCGCGAGGGCGTGGACATGTGGGTGGTGCCGATGCGCGAGTACAACGAAGACCCCGTCTTCACCGCCATTACGTCGCCCACGACGTTCGCCGCGCGCCGGCGCACGATCTATGTGTTCTTCGATCGCGGGGCGGCCGGGATCGAGCGCATTGCGCTCGGCGGCACGTCGCAGGGGAACCTGTTCAAGGCGGTGCGTAGCATGAAGGCCGTGTCTGCCCCCGCCGCCGGCAGCCGGTCCACCGACCGGCAGGCCGAGCTCTGGGGGGACGAGCAGTGGAACATCCTCAAGCAGGTCATCGAGGAGCGGCAGCCGAAGAAGATCGCCGTCAACACCTCGCGCACCTTCGCCTTCGCCGACGGCCTCGCCAGCGGGGAGCGGGACGGCATGCTGCAGGCGCTCGGACCGGTGTGGGCGGCCAAGGTGGTGCCCGCCGAAGCGCTGGCGGTCGATCTGGTCGCGGCGCGCCAGCCCGAAGAAGAAGCCATGTTCCGCGAGCTCAATCGGGTGGCGTGGGAGATCATTCAGGAAGCGTTCTCCAACAAGGTCATCACGCCCGGCGTGACGAAGGCCGACGACGTGGTCTGGTGGATGCGCCAGCGCATCAGTGATCTCGGGCTCTCCACCTGGTTCCAGCCCAGCGTCGAAATTCAGCGGCAGTTCGGCAGCCCGGAGCTGGTGGGCGTCAATCCCACCATTCTGCGTGGTGACATGCTGCACTGCGACTTCGGCATCACGGCGCTGGGGCTCAATACCGACACGCAGCACAACGGCTACGTGCTCCGCGAGGGCGAGACCGACGTGCCGGCGGGGCTCAAGAACGCGATGCGCGCGTCCAACCGACTGCAGGATATCACGGTCGAGGAACTCCGGCCGGGCCGCACCGGCAATGAGGTGCTGGCGGCCACGCTCAAGCGCATGCGCGACGAAAAAATCGACGGCACCGAGTATTCGCATCCCATCGGGCTGCACGGCCATGGCGCTGGCGCCCTGATCGGCCTGTGGGATTATCAGGACGGCGTGCCGGGGCGTGGCGACCACAAGGTCATTCCCGGCATGTGGTACTCCATCGAGCTGCAGGCCACCACGCCGGTGCCGGAGTGGAACAACCAGCAGGTTCGCTCGGCGCAGGAGGAAGACCTAATCATCGAGGCCAGCGGCAAGGTACGGTGGGCGTTCGGGCGGCAGTCAACGTTCCACGTGGTCCGCTAAGACGCGCTGGCGCGCGCGATTGACACTTTCCTGCGCGGTTGCCGTACGGATGTTTACTTCCTAATGCCAACGCGTCCCGGTTTCTCGCGAACGGGGCGCGTTCGCATGTCGGCGTCGTGATACTCACCCTCCTCGGTTATCGGAGCGGCTTCCATGGCTTTGGGCGATTTTCTCCGCAAGCAGTTCATCGACGTCATTCAGTGGACCGAATCCGGTCCCGGCGTCCTCATGTATCGCTTCCCCATGCAGGACATGGAGATCCAGAGCGGCGGCCAGCTGACCGTTCGGGAATCGCAGCTGGCGATCTTCGTGAACGAAGGCCGCGCCGCCGACATGTTCACGCCGGGGCTGCACACGCTCGTCACGGCCAATCTGCCGTTGCTCACGAATCTGCAGAACTGGGACAAAGCCTTCCAGTCGCCGTTCAAGAGCGACGTGTATTTCTTCTCCACGCGCGTCCAGACCGGACAGCGGTGGGGCACGCAGCAGCCGATCACGATCCGCGACAAGGAATTCGGCGCCGTGCGCTTGCGGGCCTTCGGCATGTACGCCTTCCGTGTCTCCGATCCGGCGGTGTTCCAGGCCAAGGTCGGCGCCACCGACGCCGTGTATACGGTGGCCCAGCTCGACCCGGCGCTGCGAAACGCGATCATGACCGGCTTCACCGCCGCCTTCGCGAACGCGCAGGTGCCGTTCCTCGATATGGCGGCGAATCAGGCGGAGCTGGCCAAGCAGATCGCCGCGGCGGTGCAGCCGTCGTTCGCCGAACTCGGGCTCACGCTCGATTCGTTCACCGTCGAGAACCTGTCGCTCCCCGACGAACTGCAGAAGCGTCTCGACGAGCGCATCTCGATGAACATCATCGGCGACCTGCGCCAGTACACGCAGTTCCAGGCGGCGCAGTCGATTCCGATCGCGGCGGGCAATCAGGGTGGGATGGCGGGACTCGCCGCCGGCATCGGCGCCGGGGTCGGACTCGGCGGCATCGTGAGTGACGCCATGCGTGGCGCGACGGGTAATCCAGCACCTGCCGCGCCCACCAGCGCGGCGATCGGTGCCGCGGCTGGCGCGGTGGGTGCGGCCGGCGAAGCGCTTACTGGTGACACCAAGTTCTGCATCAACTGCGGCGCCAAGCTCCCGGCCGCGGCCAAATTCTGTTCATCCTGCGGCGCGCCGCAGAGCTAACGCAGAGCTAACGCAGATCTCGCACAGCGCTCACTCATTCTCGCGAATCGCGTGATGCCGTCGGTACACCACACCGGCCGTGAATGGATCGTTGAGGCATACGGGTGTGATCCCGTGCGCCTCGCCGATCCGGCATCGCTGCGCGCGCTGTTCGATGCCCTCGTGCACGAGCTGTCGTTGCATCCGGTCAGTGACGCTGTGTGGCATCAGTTTCCCGCACCCGGCGGCATCACGGGGTTGCTCATGCTGGCCGAGTCGCATCTCACCGTGCACACGTTCCCCGAACATGCGTCGGCGTGCCTCAATCTGTTTTGTTGCACGCCGCGCGCCGCGTGGGCATGGGACGCACGGCTCGCCGCGTTGCTTGGCGCGCACACGGTGCGCGTGCGGGAGCTCGCGCGCGAGTACGCCAGCCTGCCCGCCGGCCTCGAGGCCGTTCGGTGACCGTTCCGCAGCCGCATGGCGTGGCGTGCCCGAACTGCGGCGCTCCCGTACGCTTCCTGTGGGCGCAGGCCGTGCAGACCACGTGTGCGTACTGTCGCTCGGTGCTCGTGCGCCGCGACCTCGACCTGGCCAAGCTGGGCACGCAAGCCGATTTCCCCGCCACCGGCTCGCCAATCCAGATCGGCACCGAAGGACAGTGGCACGATCAGCGGTTTGTCGTGGTTGGGCGCATCGCGTATGGGTGGGCGCGCGGTCGGTGGAACGAGTGGCACTGCGTGCTCGCCGACGGCACCAGCGCGTGGTTGTCGGACGCACAGCTCGAATACGCCATGACGATCGCCGCGCCAGCCGATTTCGACGTCCCGGCGGTGATGCAAGTGCGCGTCGGTGAGTCGTACGTCTGGAACGACACGCCCTACGAGGTGGCCAGCATCACCGAGGCCCGATATCTCGGCACCGAAGGCGAGCTCCCATTCACTACATGGGAGAAGTCGGCCTGTCTGTTCATCGACTTGCTCAACGCGCAGCACGGGCTCGCCACGATCGACGGCTCGGAAGCCCCGCCCGTGCTGTTTCTCGGTGAGTACGTGAACTTCGACGACCTCCGCTTCCAGAATCTGCGCGAGTTCGACGGATGGTAGCGCCGCTCGAGACGCCAGCCGGGCGTGTGCCCAAGGCCGCCGGATTTAACTGCCCGTCGTGCGGAGCGGCCATCGCGCTGCACGCGCAAGGCTGGGCCGTGTCGGTCGTGTGTGGTGCCTGCGGCGCCCAGCTCGACGCCACCGACGATAATCTCAAGGTGCTGCAGTACGGCGAGCGCGTGACCGCCACGCCGCGCATTCCACTCGGCACGCGCGGTACCTGGAAGGGGGCGCCATGGGAGGTGATTGGCTTTCAGGTCGTCACCATCAGTGTGGAGGGTACGGATTTCTCGTGGACCGAGTACGTCTGCTTCAATCCGTATCGCGGCTTCCTGTATCTCTCGGAGTACGAGGGACACTGGAACGTCATCGAAAAGCTGCGCCGGCGTCCGGAGCGCGAAGTGGGTGGCGTTCGTCCGTCCGTCGAATTGAATGGCACCACGTTCAAGCACTTCCAAACGGCCACCGCATGCACCACGGCGGCCTTGGGCGAGTTCCCGTGGGAACTGCGCATGGGCGACCACGTCGTCGGTCGCGATTTCGTGGCGCCGCCGTACATCCTGAGCGCGGAAGCGTCGGGGAATGAGGTGACCTGGTCGCTGGGCACGTATACGCCGCCGGAGGTCATTCAAAAAGCGTTCGGGTTGCCCACGCCGCTGATGCAGCCCAGTGGCGTGTTCGCAAATCAGCCCAATCCCCACGCCGATCTGCCGACGCGCGTTTTCGGACGATTCGGGATCGCGGTGGTCGCGCTGGTGGCAATGCTCGTGCTGAACGTGACCCTGGCGGGCAATCGGACCGTGTTCGAGCGCGCCTTTACGGTCACGCGGGCCGAGGAAGCGCAGGCCGCGGTGACCGAGCCGTTCGAACTCGATGGACGAACGTCCAGTGTGGCGATCGACCTCGAGTCCGACCTCGACAACGACTGGATCTTCTTCGTGCTGTCGCTGATCAACGAGAGCACCGGCGAAACGCGCGAGATCACCCGGCAGCTGAGCTACTATCATGGGGCAGACAGCGACGGCTCCTGGACCGAAGGCGCCAAGCGCGAGTCGATGCGGATCGCGTCGGTGCCGGCGGGTCGGTACTTCCTGCGCGTACAAACCGAAGGGGGAGAGCCCGGTAAAACGGCGGCGTCGTACACGCTGCGTGTGCGCCGGGACGCGCCGCACTATCTGTTCTACGGGCTCGCCATCGTGGCGCTCTTGCTGCCCGCAGTAATGGCGGTCTTGCCATCGGCCAGCTTTGAGAGTCGGCGCTGGGCCGAAAGCGATCACGCCCCGACCGCGAGCGGAGAAAGTGATGACGACGAGTAGAGGAGCGTTCTGATGGGTGCCCGTCTCTACACCATCTGGGCGGTGGCGGTGATCGCGCTGCTCGGTACGGCGCAGTATCGCGGCTGGAGTCTCACGCGCGCGAACGAGTCGCGCAACAATCCCCGGACGGTGCGCGACAATCCTGGCGCGTATCGCTCCTCGTACTACATCCCGGGGCGCACGCTCCGCGGCAAATGAGGTTCTCGTGATGGATCAGTTCCTTCAGAACGTGCTCAATTCCGGTGCCTTCGCGCTCATCGGCGTCGTGATGTTCGTCCTGGCGTTCGTCATCATCGACCTGCTCACGCCCGGCAAGCTCTGGGATGAGATCGGCGTGAAGAAGAACACGGCGGCGGCCATTCTCATGGGCTCCGTCGCGATCGCCCTCGGCATCATCGTCGCTGCCGCTATTCACTAAGTGCCCCTCGCGCTGTTCATCTCGGTTTGTCTCATCGCCGCCTGTGGGCTCATCTATGAGCTCGTCGCCGGCGCGCTCGCGTCGTACCTGCTGGGCGATAGCGTCACCCAGTTCTCGACCATTATCGGCACCTATCTGTTCGCGATGGGCATCGGCAGCTGGCTCTCGCGCTTCGTCGTGCGTGGGGTCGTCACGCGATTCGTGCTGGTCGAGATGCTCGTCGGCGTGGTTGGCGGCCTGTCGTCGCTGATCCTGTTCCTCGCCTTCGCGTACACCGAGGCGTTCCGTCCCACGCTGTACGGCATCGTGCTGCTGATCGGTGTGCTCGTGGGGCTCGAGATTCCGCTGTTGATGCGCATTCTGCAGGATCGCTTCAGCTTCAAGGATGTGGTCGCGAACGTGCTCACCTTCGACTACATCGGGGCGCTCTTTGCCTCGCTGCTCTTCCCGCTGCTGCTGGTGCCGCGACTCGGCCTCGTGCGTTCGGCCCTGCTGTTTGGCGTGATCAACGTGATGGTCGGGCTCTGGAGCACGTGGCTGTTCCGCGATGTATTGCCGCGCAAGAATGCGCTCCGCGTTGGTGGGGTGCTCGCGCTCCTCGTGCTCGGGGCGGGCCTCTGGAAAGGACAGCGTATCACCACGCTGGCCGAAGAAGGCATGTACGCCGATCCGATCATCCTGGCCAAGGACACCCGCTACCAGCGCATCGTGCTCACCAGCTGGAAGGATGACCTGCGGCTGTATCTGAACGGGCACCTGCAGTTCGCATCGCGCGACGAGTACCGCTATCACGAAGCGCTCGTACACCCCGGACTCTCCGCGGCCACGGCGCGCGGGCGCGTGCTGGTGCTTGGCGGTGGGGACGGACTCGCCGTGCGGGAGATTCTCAAATACCCTGACGTGCAGCAGATCACGCTGGTCGATCTCGACGAAGGGATGACGGCGCTGTTTCAGCAGCATCCGCGGCTCACCGGACTAAACGCCAAGTCGCTCACCGACGCGCGCGTGAAGGTCGTGAACGCCGACGCCTTCAGTTGGCTGGACAGTTCCGCCGTGCAGTTCGACTTCGTGGTGATCGACTTCCCCGACCCCTCGAACTATCACGTGGGAAAGCTGTACACCAGCGCCTTCTATCGGCTCGTGAAGCAGCATATCGCGCCGGGTGGTTTTCTGGTGGTGCAGAGCACATCGCCCATGTTCGCGCGACAGTCGTTCTGGAGCATCGTGACCACGCTCGAAGGCGCCGGGCTCCGCACGTGGCCGTATCACGTGTACGTGCCAAGCTTTGGCGAGTGGGGCTTCGTGATTGCCGGGCTCAGTAGCTATGCGCCGCCCGCCACGCTGCCTAGCGGACTTCGGTATCTCACGGCATCCACCGTCCCTGCCTTGTTCGACTTTCCCGCGGACATGCAGCGGGTGCCCGCGCTGGCCAACCGGCTGAATGATCAGGTGCTCGTTCGCTACTACGAGCACGAGTTCGACGCCATCAACCGGTGATCGTGTTCCGATGACCACCTCGCGACGCGATTTCGTCCGCGCGCTCGGCGTCATCGCGGCCGCGCCGGCATTGGTGGGCCTGACAGCCAAGGGCCGCGTCATCGGCGGGGGCTTCGTACCCGATGGCAGTGCCGACGGACACCTGCTGCGCGACGGCACCGCGCGGAACCGACTGCGCACGAGTGCGACGCGCCGGGCCGATCGCCGCGTGAAGGTCGCTATCGTTGGCGGCGGCATGGGCGGCCTCTCGGCGGCGTGGAAGCTCGATGCGTTGGGAATGCACGACTGGACGCTGCTGGAAATGGATGCACGCACCGGCGGCAACGCGCGCTCGGCCGACTATCGCGGGCAGCGCGCACCGTGGGGCGCGCATTACGTGCCGGTGCCCTCCGTCGACGCGGTGCACGTGCGGCAGCTCTTCCGCGAACTCGGCGTGCTCGGCGCCGATGGCGTGTGGGATGAGCGCGTGCTCTGTCACACGCCGCAGGAGCGTATCTGGCAACACGGTCGTTGGCACGAGGGGCTCGAGCCCACCGATGCCATGTCACGGGCGCATCGCGAACAGTTCCGCCGGTTCGAGGAGCGTATGGGCGAGTGGCGCCACACCGGCATGTTCAGTGTGCCCAGCGCGGAGGGCCACGCCCGCCGACTCGCCGCGCATCGCGCCGGTGGCGCCGCCGCGAAGCAGGCCGCCGCCGTAGGCGCGCTCGACGGGTACACCGCGCTGGAGTGGATGACGCGCGAAGGCTTCGATGCCCCCGCGCTGCGCTGGTGGGTGGAGTACGGCACGCGCGATGACTACGGTGCGTCGCTGAGTCAGGCCAGCGCGTGGGCGGCCGTGCACTACTTCGCCGGTCGCGATGCCGACGAGCAAGGCCCGCTCACCTGGCCGGAAGGCAACGACTTCATCGCCCAGCAACTCACCGCGCGGTTGTCGGCGCGCCCGCACGCCGACGGGCGCGCTCGCATCGTGACCGGCGCTCCGGCGTGGCAGATCGCGCGCCGCGGAACGCGATGGATCGTGGACACGCCGGCGGAACGCATCACCGCCGACGTGGTGATCTGGTGCGCGCCGCTCTTCGTGCTGCCGCGGGTATGCGAGGGTGTCACGCTGCCCGTCACGCACGAGTACGCACCGTGGGTGGTCGCCAATCTCGTGATCGATCGGCCGCCGGCGTCGGCGGGCGCCGAGCTGGCGTGGGACAACGTGATCTACGGCAGCCGTTCACTGGGCTATGTGAACGCCGCCCATCAGGGTTTGGGCACACCGCCCGATCGAACCGTGTGGACCTGGTATTACGCTGTGGTCGATCGCCCCGCGCGCGAGGCACGGCAGTACCTGCAGCAGCGCGCATGGAGCGGGTGGCGCGATGACATCCTCGTCGATCTGTCGCGCGCGCATCGCGACATCGCCGACTGCGTGGCGCGGGTCGACATCATGCGCTGGGGGCACGCCATGGCGCGCCCCACGCCCGGGGTGCTCGGTCGCGTGGCGGCGCTCAACGCCTGGCAACCCGCCCCGCGGATGTACGTGGCGCATGCCGACCTGAGTGGGCTGAGCCTCTTCGAGGAGGCGCAGTGGCACGGCGTGCATGCGGCCGCGCAAGCCGCCGCCGTCGTCGCCGGGTAAACACGATCGGTACCCAGCGCCCCTGGCCGTAAGCGCTTGCTGTAGTAACGGGGCGGTTGGAATCCCTCCACGTCTGCCCCGCGCGCCCAAGAGTGCCGTGTG
>NSHR01000088.1 GCA_002737115.1 Gemmatimonadota bacterium
CCCTCCCGCGTGAGCAGGAGACTTTGCGCATCCGTGCGCTGCCCTTCGCGCGTGAGCGACGCACCGATCAGACGCAGCCGTCCCACCGGTCCCACGCGCGCGACGGCGCCGATGTTCGCAAATTCGCGGCGCACCGTGAGCGCGTTCCGCGGCAAATCACCGCGTCGAAACTCCATCGGCCCGCGCGTGCCGCCAAGACTGCCGATCCAGGCGTAGCGCTGCAGGTCGGTGTAATACGGCCGAACCACTTCGAGCTCCATGTCTTGCCCGAACCGGTTGCGCTGCGCGAAGAGACGGAACTCATTGCGCCCTCGCCCAAACGCGTAGTTCTCGAGCTTGGCCCCCAGCACATCGTTGTACGCCCGGCCATCACGCCAATTGATCGCCGCCAGCGTCGCCGACCCGCCAAGATTCGATTCGCCGAAGCGCATGCCGCGCACCTGCGGCGACTGCAATTGCAACATCGGCTCGAAGATCAAGCTGAAATCGTCGCGCGTTTCGACCTCGAGCCGCACACCGCCCGCCTCGTCATCATACACGCGGATCCGCGCGTCCACGAGAAACGGCTGCGCACGCAAAATGCGCTCCGACTCGGCGCGACGAATCTGGTTACAGGCGTCCCCGGTTTTCATGAGCAGAAACCGCCGCACGACGTCGTCGCGCGTGTTCACGTGCGTCCGTCGCACCGCACGACGCACCCACTCGAGCCGCGCCGGCAAACGATCCGTAAACGCAGGCTGCGCGATGACGACGATGCCGCTGATCGGTTGCCCCGCGCATCCCGCAACGGGCAAGCGGCCACGGCTCGACACCGGCGGCTGCTTCTGCCCAGTGGCGCGCGCGTCCTGTCCGGCCAGCGTGCCGTACGGCAGGCAGGCAGCGAGACACACACCCGCGAGCGCGCGCCGAGAGATCACTTGCCCATGCGGCGCTTGAGCGCCGCCAGTCGCTGGTCGGCATCCGCCTCACGGTCGGCCCGCACGTCCGCCGATCCCGTGGCGTCCGTGGCCGTGGATGCCGTCGTGCGCGCCCCGGGCGCCACGCCAGACAGAATCAATCGCAGCTCCGCTGACATGTCCTCATATTCGCGCTCGGCGAGTGAGAGTTCGTGCTGCTGCACCATCTGCTTGCTCTCGAGCATCGCGACGCGTTCCTGATGCTGCACGGCAAAACGCTCGGCGATCGCGACCGTTTCCTGATCGTCGATCTGCGCCGCCAAGCCCTGCCGACGGCGCACCGTCTCGAGCTCCGCACGCTCCGAGGCCAGACGCGCGCTCGTCGTCGCGAGGGACGCCCGCACGTCGTTCAGCCCCAGCTTGGCGTGCACCAGCGCGTCGCGCATGGACTGCGTCATCGCGCGGCGTTCAAGGGGATCGAGGCGCGTGGAGAATCCGCGCAAGGCGTCGCGAAGCGGTTCGAACATAGGCGGGAAGAAGATCAGAGAAAGTACCCGCGGTGCCCCCGAAGGATAGTGACGGCTCGCTGGCCCGCCACCTCGCGCCGCCGCCGCGAACGGGGGGGCGTCCGCCCTGATTTCACGGGCCCCGATCTCCCCGCGCCGGAAACGCTCCGGAAACGCTCCGCCGGAGGCCTCTGTCTGTTATTATCGGACGCACCCCTGAACGCCAACGGTTTTCGGTTGGCTCGCGCGTCCCGCTACCGGTTCCTGTGCTCTACCTCGCCATTCCCGTACACAATGAGGTCGCCACCATCGGCGTCCTGCTTTGGCGGCTCCGCACCGTCCTCGCTGAATTTCCTCGCGAGTACGAGGTCGTCGTGTACGATGATGCGAGCTCCGACGCAACGGCGGAGGTAGCGGAGCAGTACGCCAACGCGATGCCCGTCACCGTGCTCCGCGGGGCCACGCAGGTCGGCTACGCCGGCGCCCTCGACGCGCTAATTCGACATGTGGCCGCGCAGACGCGCTATCCGCGCCGCGACGCCATGCTGCTGGTACAAGGTGATTTCACCGATCCGCCGGGCATCGTGCCTGAGTTTGCCCGTCGCTTCGAAGGCGGCGCCGACCTCGTCGTCGGCGAGCGGCTGGTCGTGGCCGACGCGCCCACCCCCGTGCGTCGGTTGTTCAAGGCCGCGCATTGGCTGATGCGTCCGTTCGTGCGGGTGGAGGGCGTGAATGACCTCACGGCCTCGATGCGCCTGATCCGGATTTCCGCGCTGCGCGATCTCGTGCGCCAAGCGGGCACCGAGCCGATCTGCGTCGGTGACTCGTGGACGGCCAACGCCGATCTGCTGCTCAAGCTGGTCCCGTTCGCCCGTCGGGTGGAGGCGGTTCCGATGGAACCGACCTACGGCGTACGGATGCGCGATACGCGCCGGGTGGCCCTACGCGATGCCCTCGCCGCACTCAAGTGGGCGTGGGGCGCCCGTGGACAACGGGCCGTGGCCGGATCGGCCGCCGACGCCTCCGGCGACGCGGAACGCCGTCCAGCACGCGGGGGCGCGCCCCTCGGCAAGCGACGCGAAGAAACCGAGCTCTCCGTCGAGAAGCTTCGCGAGCGGGTACGGGACCGTCCGCGCATCGAAGACGAAGAGTCGTTCAACGGCCGACGCGAGGGTCGCCGTCGCGAGCGCGAGCGCGCCAAAGGCGAGCGCGCGAGCGACGAGCAGGGCGACGCGCCAACGGAGCGCGTCATCGAACGCGCCGCAGACACGCCAGCCCCCGCCGCGCGTCCGCCGCGCGCCGAACGGCCGGAGCGACCGGAACGGCCGAAGCGCGCACGGGCGGAGAAGCCAGAAGGGGAAGCCAAGCCGATCCGCCCCGAGCGACTGCCGCGGGGACAACGGGCCGCAAAGAGTGCCGCGCCCAAGCCGGCGCCGCGCGCGCGCGAGGAGTCGCGATCGCCGTACAGCGACGCGGAAATGGCGCTCGACGACCCCAACGCGACTCCGTCCGCACCGCGCGATGAACCAGACCAGGCGCTCGATCGCGCGCTGGGCTCCCCGTACGCCACCGAACCCCTGCCGGGAACGCGAGCCGACCACGACACCAACGACGACGCGGACGAGGGCGAAGCCGACGCGGCCGACGGCACCGACAGCACCGACGGCACCGACGGCACCGCGCCGCGAAAGAAGCGGCGCCGCAACCGTCGGTCACGCCGAGGACGTGCCAGAAGGGACGGCACCGCCGACGACACCGCCGAGGGAAGCACCGAGGGCAGTACCGACGCCGAGCCGACGGGTGAACGCGCCGAGGGCGACGAGTCGCCGGCGCCAGAGGCTAAGGCCCGGTCCCGCTCGCGCAATCGAACCCCGAAAGCGGCCCAGGAAGGCACCGAGAGCCCTGCCGCGAGCCCTGCCGAGGGCGATGCCGAAACCGGCGAAGCGCGTGCCGAAGGCGACGAATCGGATCTCGATGGCGCCGCGCGGGCGAGACGGCGCGGACGCCGCGGACGCCAAGGCGGCGCGCGCCGATCACGCGGACGTCGGGACAACGACGGTGAAAGCGGCGGCGGAGAGAGCGGCGGCGGCGAAGGCGGCGGCGAAGGCGGCGGCGGCGGCGAAGGGGAAGGCTGAGGTCTGCGCAGCGGCACGCGCAGAGAACAGACGGCCAGTCGGAGGCATCAGACTGGGTATAGTGGTCAGACTTCAGCAACGGCAGTCCACCGTGTCGAGCGCGATATGAGCCCATCGCCCGTGGCCCACCGCCATCACACGCCTCGAGACTGAGGACTATCGTTGCTCAGCGCTGACCACTATAAAAAGTCTGACGCCAGAATTCTGAGCACTCAGCACTGAGTCAGCACTGAGTCAGTTGGCGCCCTTCCCTCGCACTGCACGCTCAATCCGTTCCGCCGTGCTCGGGCTCACCACCCGAACCACGAAGTACAGCACCGCGCCGATCAGCAGCACCCGGATGGCGAAGCCCACCAGCATAAACAGCAGCCCGACCAGCGGCCCCAGCAGCCCGAACACCACCTTCAGGGCGACCAGGCCAAGCATGGCAATCAGGCCGACGGTAAACAGGGTACGGAGCATGGTCTGCCTCACGGGGAAATGGGGTGCCTCCCCCCTACGGAAGCGCCCACACAAAGTTTCCGCATAGCGGGATTCCGGCTATTTCCGGTTTGGTGGTTACGGGACTGTTTCCCGAAAGCGTGCACTGGGCTACCTTCCCCCAATCACGCCCGGGACCACCCCGGGCCCTTCCCTGCAGAACATGGCCGAGCAGTTGGTTCAGATTATGGGACGCCACCGACGCGAGCCGCTCCCCGAGCGCAAACCGTCGTGGCTCAAAGTGAAGGCCCCGGGGGGCGCCAACTACGTGCGCCTCAAACAGATGATGCAGGAGCTCGACCTGCATACCGTCTGCCAGGAGGCCCACTGCCCCAATATCGGCGAATGCTGGGAGCACGGCACCGCCACCTTCATGATCCTCGGCGATGTCTGCACGCGGAACTGCGCCTATTGCGCCGTGTCGCATGGTCGGCCGCCCAAGTACGACATCGAGGAGCCGTCGCGCGTTGGGCAGGCGATCGCCGAGCTCAATTTGCGGCACGCCGTCATCACCTCCGTCGACCGCGACGATCTCCCAGATTTCGGGGCGTACATCTTTGCCGAAACCATCCGGCAGATTCACCAGCGCCTACCAGGCTGCTCCATCGAAGTGCTCGTGCCCGACTTTCAGGGCAACGAAGACTCCATCCGCACGGTCCTCGAGGCGCGCCCCGACATCTACAACCACAATACGGAAACGGTGCCGCGCCTATTCAAGAAGGCGCGCCCCGGCGGACGCTACGAGCGCGTGCTTGAGATTTTCCGTATTGCAAAGCGGATCGCGCCCGACATCCCCACCAAGACCGGCATCATTCTCGGTCTTGGCGAAACGAACGAAGAAGTCGTCGAAGTCATGAAGGAGCTCCGCTCCGTCAACGTCGACATTCTCACGCTCGGCCAGTACCTCCGCCCCTCCGACGGACATATCGAACTCGATCGCTATGTCACCCCCGAGGAATTCCGCGAGCTGTATCTGGTCGGCATGCAACTCGGCTTCAAGCACGTGGAAAGCGGCCCGCTCGTGCGCTCCAGCTACCACGCGTGGGAGCAGGTGCAAGCCGCCGGCGTCTAACCACACGAACACCGCTCGACCCAGTAATCCACACCCGCCAATTCCCCATGTCGACTGCTAAACCCCGCAAGAAGGGCGAGCCCGTGCGCGCCGATGCCAAGGCTAACGCCAAAGCATCAGACCGCACGTCGGCCGCCACGAATCGCGAGCTTCTCTACTCGATGCTGCTGCAGCGTCGCTTCGAAGAGCGCGTGGCCGAGATGTACGCCATCGGCCGGATCGGCGGCTTCTGCCATTTGTATATCGGGCAGGAAGCCATTTCGACCGGCGTGATGTCGTTGCTGCGTGCCGACGATTACATCATCACGACCTATCGTGATCACGGACAGGCGCTGGCCCGCGGCATGACGCCGCGCGCGGCCATGGCGGAACTGTTCGGGCGGCAGGATGGCTGCGCGAAGGGCAAGGGCGGGTCGATGCACATGTTCGACAAGCAGCTCGGCTTTCTCGGTGGACACGGCATCGTGGGTGGTCATATCCCGATCGCCGCCGGCGTGGGATTCGCCATCAAGTATCGCGGTGGGGATCAGGTCATCGTGTGCTTCATGGGTGAGGCCGCCGTGAACAACGGCGCCTTCCACGAGGCCCTCAACATGGCCTCGCTCTGGAAGCTGCCGTGCCTGTTCATCATCGAGAACAACCGCTACGGCATGGGTACCGCCCTCGAGCGCGCCTCGGCCATTCACGACATCTACAAGCGCGGCGCCTCGTACGACATGCCGCGTGACGTGGTCGACGGACAGGACGTGCACGCCGTGCGCAAGGCCACCGAAGAAGCCATCGATCGCGCGCGCCAAGACGGCACGCCGACGCTGCTCGAAATCCGCACCTACCGCTTCATGGGCCATTCGATGTCCGACGCGGTCAGCGGCACGTATCGCACCAAGGAAGAGCTGGAGCAGTACCTCAAGCGCGACCCCATCGCTCTGCATCGTCAGCGCATGGAAGAAGACGGGGAGATCTCACCCGCCGACGTGGCGGCGATGGACGACGAGATCAAGAAGATCGTGCAGGACAGCATCGACTTTGCTGAGCAGAGCCCGGAGTTGCCGCTCGAGGCGCTCATGGAAGACATCCTCGTCGAAACCACGAGCTGAGAGCCCAACGACCATGGCCATCATTACCTACCGCGATGCGCTCAACATGGCGCTCCGCGAAGAAATGCACCGCGACGACCGCGTCTTCCTCATGGGTGAGGAAGTCGCGGTGTATCAGGGTGCGTACAAAGTCTCGAAGGGATTGCTGCAGGAGTTCGGCGAGATGCGCGTGGTCGACACACCCATCACCGAACTCGGCTTCGCCGGCGTCGGCGTCGGTGCGGCGATGGCAGGGCTGCGTCCAATCATCGAATTCATGACCTGGAACTTCGCGCTGCTGGCGATCGACCAGGTCGTGAACGCGGCGGCGAAGATGCTGTACATGTCGGGTGGTCAGTTCCCGATGCCGATGGTGTTCCGCGGCCCGAACGGTGCCGCGCTGCAGCTCGGTGCGCAGCACTCACAAGCGTGGGAGTCGTGGCTGGCGCACATTCCCGGCCTCAAGGTCGTGGCCCCGGCCACGCCGTACGATGCCAAGGGACTGCTCAAGGCCGCTATCCGCGACGACAATCCGGTGTGCTTCCTTGAAGGCGAAA
The DNA here is from genome assembly GCA_002737115.1 of Gemmatimonadota bacterium. Classification (GTDB taxonomy): domain Bacteria; phylum Gemmatimonadota; class Gemmatimonadetes; order Gemmatimonadales; family Gemmatimonadaceae; genus Gemmatimonas. Next base: position 6,723 of record NSHR01000088.1, read on the forward strand.
TGCTGTACAACACCAAGGGCGAAGTGCCGGACGACGATTACATCGTGCCGATCGGCAAAGCAGAGCTCAAGCGCGAAGGCGAGCACGTGACGCTGGTGTCACATGGCAAGATGGTGCTGGTGGCGCTGCAAGCCGCCGATCAGATGGCCAAGGAAGGTATTACCTGCGACGTCGTCGATCTGCGCACCATCCGTCCGATGGATGTCGACGCCATCACGGCGTCGGTGAAGAAGACGAGCCGGTGCGTCGTCGTGGAAGAAGGATGGGAAGTGTGTGGCGTCGGCGCGCAGGTGGTGGACTACGTCCAGCGCCATTGCTTCGACTACCTCGATGCCCCCGTGCTCCGCGTGCATCAGGCCGATGCGCCGATGCCGTATACCAAGAGTCTCGAAAAGGCCGCCAAGCCCGACTTGCCGAAGACGATCGCGGCAATCCGACAGGTTCTCTACCTCGACTGACCCAGCGATCATGGCAACGAAAGTGATGATGGAGGCGCTCTCTCCCACCATGGAAGAAGGACGCCTCGTGAAGTGGGTGAAGAACGTCGGTGACGCCGTGAAGAGCGGCGACACCATCGGTGAAGTCGAAACCGACAAGGCGATCATGGAGCTCGTTGCGCGCGGCGACGGCATTCTGCGTGCGCACTTGGTTCCCGAAGGCACCACCGCCGCCGTCGGTATGGTGATCGGCGTGATCGCCGCCGCCAACGAAGACATTTCCTCGATGACCGGTGGCGCGGCGCCTGCACCCGCCGCGGCCCCCGCCGCAGCGGCGCCCGCAGCGCCCGCCGCACCCGCACCCGCACCCGCAGCAGTAGCGCCCGCAGCACCCGTGGCCGAAGCATCTGGCCCCGTGCGCTCGTCGCCGCTGGCGCGTCGCATGGCGGCCGAAAAAGGCGTCAACATCGGCGCGATTCATGGCAGTGGTCCGAACGGCCGTGTGATTCGCCGAGACATCGAAGCCGCGTCGGTATCGACGACGACGGCGGTGCCGGCAACGATCCCCATCACCGGCGAATACACGGACGTCGTGCTCACGCAAATGCGCAAAACCATCGCGCGTCGGCTCAGCGAGTCCATCGGCCCCGTGCCCACGTTCTACCTCACGTCGGAAATCGACATGACGCAGGTGGGGCAGCTGCGCGAACAGATGGTGGCGAACGGCGATCAGTACAAGGTGTCGGTGAACGACATCGTGATCAAAGCCGTCGCCATTGCCCTCACGCGGCACCCGGAGTGCAACGCACACTGGATGGGCGATTCCATTCGCTACTTCAGCGCCGCGCACATCGGCATGGCGGTGGCCACCGACGACGGCCTGATCGTCCCCGTCATCCGCGACGCGCAACGCAAAGGGCTCGGACAGATCGGCCGCGACGCCCGCGAACTCGCCAAGAAGGCGCGTGAACGCAAGCTGCAACCGGCCGAGTTCACCGGCGGGACGTTCTCGGTGTCCAACCTCGGCATGTTCGGGATCGATCAGTTCACGGCCATCATCAACCCGCCCGAAGCCGCCATTCTGGCCGTCGGCGCAACGGAAACGAAGCCGGTGTGGGAAAACGGGGTGTTCGTGCCGCGGCAGCGCATGCGCGTCACGCTCAGCTGCGACCATCGCGTGATCGATGGCGCAGTCGGTGCCAAGTTCCTGCACACGCTGCGCGGCCTGCTCGAAGCCCCCATGATGATGCTCTTCTAACGCACCACGCTCGCGATTCCGGAATCAGCATCGTTACGTCACGGCGGGCGGTCTCACCGGTAACGCGCGGCGCACGGTGGTGCGTCCTGTTCCTGCTTTCGGCCTGCGCCGGCGGCGATACGCCGGCCGCACCGATTCCGCCGGGCGCCTTAAGCCTGGCGGTGACAGGACTGCCCACCGGCATCAACGCCGATATCACCGTCGCCAACGCGGCCTTCTCGCGCGCCGCCACCGGCACCGTGAGTTGGGTCGACGTCCCGGCCGGCGAGTACACGATCACGGCGCGTCCCGTGCGAACGGCCGACGGCAGCTACGCCGTCGCGCCGCCCACGGTCTCGGTGACCGTGGTGAGCGGCTCCACGCCGGCTACAGCCACGATCACGTATGCCCCGTTGCCGTCGGCGATCGATCTCGCGATTACGGGCGTGCCGGCGGGCATCGATGCGCCCGTGACCGTGTCGGCCCCCGGCGGGGGTGATGTGGTCGTGACCGCGTCGCGCCTGCTCAGCAACGCCAACACGGGCCGCTGGAAAGTCGCGGCCGGCACCCTGCGGTCGGGGGGAGCACGCTATGCGCCCTCGCCTGCCGCCATCGACACCCTCGTGTTGTACGGCGACACCGCGCGCGTGGCCGTTCGCTACGACGTGTCCAGCGGTGCGCTGGCCGTGGCGCTGGCCGGGCTGCCCGCTGGGCTGGCGGGTGCGGTGCAGGTCACCGGTCCCGACGGGTTCACCCGGGCGCTCACGACCACGTCCACCCTCACCGAACTCACCCCCGGGGCGTACCGGGTGATCGCCACCGCCGTCGTGGCGGGCGGCATCACCTATCGCCCGGCCGCCGACACCACCACCGTCACCGTGATCGCCTCGTTAACGGCGGCCCCCGCCACGGTTACGTATGCGGCGCAGGTCGGCCGCGTGGTCGTGACCACCAGCGGGCTCCCGGCTGACGCCGCGCCGGCGATGACGCTCACGCTGGCCGGCGGCACCACCGCACGGGCCCTCAGTGGCCCCACCACCATCGATTCGCTCCCGGTGGGCAGCTATGCCCTGTCGGCCGCTCCGCTCACGGTGGCGGACGTGCGCTACCGGCCCGCCACCGCAACCCAGACGCTCACCGTCACCACGGGCAATACGACCACCATCAACGTGGCCTTCGCGGTGGTGCCCACCGTCGTTGACGTTTCCGTGTCGGGTCTCCCCACCGGCGCCGCCGCCAACATCACGCTCACCGCACCCTCCGGTGTCGCCTCGCCGATCACGGCGACCACGCGCATCAGCCCGGCCGCATCCGGACGCTGGCGCCTTGGCGCCGGCACCGTGACCAGCGGGGGCGCCAGCTACCTGCCCTCGCCCGCGGCGCGCGACACGACGATCGCGGCCGGCGATACGCTGCGGTTGCCGGTGCAATACGCCATCGCCACCGGCTCGATCGCGGTGGTGGTGAGCGGCCTGCCCGGCGGTGCCTCGGGCAGCATCACGGTGACCGGCCCAGGCGGCTACACGCAGCGCCTGACGGCCACGTCCACCCTCACCCTGCTCACGCCCGGCAGCTATACCGTGGCCGCAGCCAACGTGACCACGGCC
>NSHR01000089.1 GCA_002737115.1 Gemmatimonadota bacterium
GAGCAGGCGGTAGTGGCCTAACTCACTGCCCACTGATTCCAGTACCCCTCAGTTCGGTGACCGCACACCTTAGGGTGTCCTCATGATCTACACGCGGGCCACGGGCGACCGGTAGCGGCACCCTTCGTCCCGCGCCAACTTGAGGCATGCTTCGACCTATTCGGCTTCTCGCGCTGGCGGCGCTCTTCGATGGCGCGCTGCTGGCTGGCGCCCCGCTCACACTGTTTGCCCAAGCTGCTCCCGCGCCCGATGCGTCGCGGATGCCTCCAGTCGGGTGGGTCGGATCACCGAAGCAATACGATGCACTGAAGGTCTCGACCGACCTGATGATCCCCACACGTGACGGCAAGCGCATGGCGACCGATGTGTACCGGCCGGCTCGCCATGGCGTGCCCGTGACGCAGCCACTGCCGGTGTTGTTGAATCGCACGCCGTACAACAAAGCGGCGCTCGCCGAACTAGCCGTGTGGTACGCCGAGCGTGGCTACGTGGTGGCGTTGCAGGACACGCGCGGTCGCTACAAGTCTGAAGGCACGTTCTCCAAGGTGCAGCCCGCCGACGCCACCGATGGGTACGACGTCATCGAATGGCTCGCTAAGCAGCCCTACGCCAACGGCGTGGTCGGCATGTGGGGCACGTCGTTCTCGGCCCACACCGAGGCCGGCGCCGCGCAGTACAGCCCGCCATCGCTCAAGTCGATGGTGCTCAACATGGGTGGCCTCGCCAATGGTTGGGATCACGGTGTGCGCTATCGCGGCACGTATGAAATGGGGCGTCAGCTCACCTGGGCGTGGAGCCAGTTGCTGGCCGACGCGCGCTCGCCCGATGTGCAGGCGCTGCTCACCAAGGAAAAGGTCGAGGACTGGTACAGCGTGCAGCCCATGCGGCGCGGCCTCAATCCGCTCTCGGTAAACCCGCAGTATGAAGGGTGGTACTTCGACTTCTTCGAGCACGCCGACTACGACGCGTTCTGGAAGGACCCCATGCTGGCGTGGGATGAACACTACGGGGAAACGTCCGATATCCCCATGATGCACGTGGGCGGATGGTATGACATTTTCACCGCCGGCACGTTCAAAAATTTTACCGAGTTGCGCAAACTCAAGAAGACGCCGCAGCGCATCGTCGTCGGTCCGTGGACACACGGCGGTAACAATCGCAGCTTCGCAGGCGACGTAGCCTATGGCGACAGTGCCGCCATCCCCGATTTCCTCACCGACTTCCATCTGCGCTGGTTCGACCATCACCTGAAAGGCGTAGCGAACGGCATCGAGAAGGACTCGGTGGTTCGCCTGTTCGTGATGGGTACGGGAGATGGTCGCAAAGACGCCAATGGGCGCCTGCAGCACGGCGGCTACTGGCGCACGAGCAACGCCTGGCCAGTCACGAACACGCGCATGGTGCCGTACTACTTCCAGCCCGACGGCTCGCTGCGCGCCACGAAGCCGAAGGCGCTGCACTCGAAAACCACATATACCTTCGATCCGCGCCATCCGGTGCCGACGGTCGGTGGCGGGTCGTCCGCGCGCCTTAGGGACGGTGCGTACGATCAGCGTGAAGACCCGCGCTTCCCACCTTCCCAAGCACCTTGGCTGCCGCTGCGCTCCCGCGCCGACGTGGTCGTTTTCCAGACGGAGCCCCTCACCGCGGACATGACGGTCATCGGCCCGATCACCGTCAAGCTCTTCGCCTCCGTCACCACGGTAGACGCGGACTTCACCGCGAAGCTGGTTGACGTCTATCCCTCGAGCACCGACTGGCCCGGCGGTTTTGATCTCAATCTCACCGACGCCATCGTGCGTGGACGCTATCGCGCCACCCGCGATCATGCCGTGATGCTGCAGTCCGGACGCGTGTACGAGTTCACGATTGATCCTTTCCCTACGGCGAACGTGTTCAAGAAGGGGCATCGTATTCGTGTCGACATCTCCAGCAGCAACTTCCCCCGCTTCGACGTGAATCCGAATACGGGGGAACCGCTGGGAAAGAATCGCCGCCTGGTCACGACTGACATCTCGATTCAGCACAGTGCGACCTATCCGTCGCACATCGTACTGCCGCTCGCGCCCGCGCGTCCGTAACCCAGCGATGTTGCTCACCCTCCTCGCCTACGGCATGGTTCTCGTGTTCATGACGCTGATCATGACCAAGAAGCTCTCCCCGCTCACGGCGCTGATTCTCGTGCCGGTGGCGTTCGGCATCGCGGGTGGGTTCGCCCTGCAGCTCGGGGAGATGATGGTCGCCGGCATCACCAAGCTGGCGCCCACCGGTGTGATGCTGATGTTCGCCATTTTGTATTTCGCGATCATGCTTGACGCCGGGCTGTTCGAGCCGTTCGTGCAGCGATTGATCGCATGGGTGCACGGCGACCCGATGAAAGTTGTCGTCGGCTCGGCGGTCTTGGCGCTGCTCGTTTCACTTGACGGCGACGGCTCTACGACCTACATGATCACCATCGCCGCCATGTTGCCGCTGTTTCGGCGACTCGGTATGCGACCGCTTGTGCTGGCCTGCGTAACGATGCTCGCGTCCGGGGTCATGAATACGCTGCCGTGGGGCGGACCGACCGCGCGCGCAGCGAGCGCGCTCTCAATCGACGTGAGCACGGTGTTCGTGCCCATGATCCCCGCCCTCGTTGTCGGCGTCTGCTGGGTGTTGTATGTGTCGTATCGACTTGGGCTCGGCGAACGCCGCCGGCTCGCCGCGGTGGGTGCGTCGTCTCCGGCCAACGAACAGGTATTGCGCGAGGAACTCGCCAATCCCGAGCTGCGGGACGACACGCGGCACCGACGTCCCCGCCGGCTTTTCGTGAATGCGGCGCTCACCGTGGCCTTGCTCGCGGCGCTCGTCGCCGCCGTGCTGCCGTTGCCGGTACTCTTCATGATCGGCTTCGCCGTCGCGATGCTGCTCAACTACCCGACGATCGACGAGCAGAAGGCGTTGTTGTCGCGACATGCGGGCAATGTGCTGGCCGTGGTCGGCCTCATTTTCGCGGCCGGCATCTTCACCGGCATTCTCTCCGGCACGAAGATGGTCGACGCCATGGCCGAGAGCGTGATCCAGTTGGTGCCGCCGGTGCTCGGCCCGTATCTCGCGATCGTGACCGGTGTGCTCAGTATTCCGTTCACGTTCTTCATTTCCAACGACGCGTTCTACTTCGGTGTGCTCCCGATTCTCGCGCGAGCGGGCGAGGCGTACGGGATCACGGCCGCCGAGATGGCCCGCGCGTCGTTGATCGGGCAGCCCGTGCACCTCCTGAGCCCGCTCGTGCCGTCCACCTTCCTGCTGGTCGGACTGGTGGGTGTCGATTTCGACGACCATCAACGCTACACCCTCAAGTGGGCGCTGGCGTCAGCTGCGGTGCTGCTCCTAGCGGGGCTAGTGACGCTCGTGATTCCGCTACGCGGGTAGCCGCTGCGGCTGCTGGTGTGCTTGCGGAGGGCATTGCGTCTGCCGATAATCGTCGCAGACGCTAGGCAGGTCGGCCAGAGTTACGAGGCGCAATGGCTGACGCCCACTGAAGTTCATTTTCTGTGAGCATTACGTGCGGGAACACTCCCGCCGCGCTATCATTACCGGCAGGACGCCGCCCGACTTATTGATTGCACCTTCTGACTGTTTATACCTTCTCCAATGATGCCACGAAAAATTCTTCGCCGCCGAGCTGGCCTCACGATTCTTGTCGCTGCCTTCGCTTCGTTTCTCCTCTCCGTCTGGCTGTGGTTCACGGGCAGTCACGAGCAGGGTCTTTATGTGGGACTGTGGGTGCCGTCAATTCTCTCGTTCGGGTGCGTCGCACTCCAGATGAGCGGTGACCGGGTTGAGTAACCTCGTCCTGTTTGCAATCGGACTGGCAGTCAGTGTTCCGGCAGGCGCCGTCGTGGTCGCTCTGTTGTACGCCGCCGGCATCGATGAGCAAGAAGGGAAAAAGGGTCAGGCACAACGAGAACTGGATCCGCCGTTGCGGGCCTAGACGGGGCACTGTCTTCCTCAGTGCACGTCAGCCCGGGATGATCCAGTCCACGCTCGTGAAATCAGACGGCCGGGTACGGCCTTGAGCCGCCATCAACCGCCATGAAGCGCACCTACCTGGTCGTCGGCCACTCGAGCGGTATCGGACTCGCACTCACTCGGCTGGCCCTGCAGGCAGGCCACGCGGTGGTCGGAGTGTCGCGACGCGTTTCGGGCATCGTCATGCCTGACCTCAGCGAACGCCAGGCCGACGTGCTCGAGGCCGATGTCGCTTCGCTAGACCTACCGGCTGCCCTAGACGGCGTTGCGTACTGCCCCGGGAGCCTGAATCTCAAGTCGTTCGGGGCGCTCCAGGAATCACAGTTCTTGGACGACTTCCGCATTTCGGCGCTCGGTGCGGTGCGCGTGCTCCAGGCGACCGCCAGCGCCCTCAAGGCCGGACGGCAGCCCGGCGTCGTGCTCTTCAGCACAGTGGCAGTGCGGCAGGGCATGCCGTTTCACGCATCGATCGCAATGGCCAAGGGGGCAGTGGAGGGGCTCACCCGATCGCTCGCGGCCGAATGGGCGCCGGTGATCCGCGTCAACGCTGTTGCGCCATCGCTCACCAGCACCCCCCTCACGGCGCGGCTTCTCTCGAGCGACGAGCGTCTGCAGGCAAGCCGGGACCGTCACCCACTCCGCCAGGTCGGGCAGCCAGATGACGTCGCCGCAACCGCGCTGTTCCTCCTTGGCGATCAATCGCGGTGGATCACCGGCCAGGTGTGGGGGGTGGACGGCGGCATGTCCAGCGTGCGCACGGAGCGACGCGGGGACAAATGATGCAAGCCTCGCCGTCGGCTGCCGCGGATGACCACACCCGCCTTGCGCGGCGCTGCTTAAGGATCAGACGAGCGCGCCAAAGCAGACACCAATACAGAGCACGAGCATACCGAGCGCGGGCAGCGATTTCCGCAGCGGATCGCGGACTCTAACGTGCATCGCCAGCGCTCCGAGCATCAGAACGCAGATCAGCGCGGCCGCCGAGAATACCACCGCCGGGAACCAGATGCCCGCGATCAATGCCAGTG
>NSHR01000009.1 GCA_002737115.1 Gemmatimonadota bacterium
GAGTACCGTCTGCGCTTCGCGATACATCGCGGACGTGCTGTCGCGCGCATATGCCACCGGCTCCGGTAGCGGACAGGCGTTCCACATCTCGAGCACGAAGGGCCGCAGTTCGTTCCAGTACGGCTCGGTGGCTCCCGCCATGTTGGCGGCCGGCATGGTGCGAGCGCCCGCGGCTTTCGGTCGGCTCATGATGAGGCCGCGGTCGCTCATGTTGCTGCCACGTTGCACGTTGGCCGGATTGTCGAGCGCGACGAACTCACTCACCCCGGACAGATTTTGCGTGGCGTAGAGGTTGGCCGGCGCATCGTTCACCCACCGGCCCTCACCGGTGGGTGCGACGTACGCACGCGCCCGTGTGCCGGCAAAGCCGTCGGCGTTGGCCCACGCCACCAGCAGCGCGCCGATACGTCGTCCCAGCGTATCCGACTGCGCCTGCACCGTCACCGACACGCCGTCGCGCACCCGCGCGCCCGCGAGCGAATCGGCCAGCCGCGCGATCTGCGCCGTGGTGGTGGGCAGCGCATCACGCAGCAGCGAGTCGAGGACCACACGCTCCGCCGTGACGGCCACCAGGGTGGCATCAACCGACTGGGGATCGTCGGCGCGAGGCAGTACGGGCAGCGCAACCAAGGCGCCATCGAGCGGCATCAGCGCGGGATGCGCCGCCGCCACGCCGGCGTACAGCGCGGTCATCGCGTACGCGCTCAGGCGCGACGCCACGGGCGGCGACAGGCGCTCCACGCGCATCACGCCGTATAGCGCGTTTGCCCAAAGCACCGGCATACGCGGATCCACGTCGGGTGAGCGCGTGCAGGCCGTGGCGAGAACAAGCAGCCCGGACAGGGCACAGACCCAGCGGGCGGGGCGGGACGGTGGAGACGGACGCGATGACATGCCGAGAAAGATGCTACACGACGGCACCGCGGGTGAGGCGCGCGGGTGAGGCGCGTGGGTGGCTGCCGGTAACGGAAGTCCGTAGCTTGCACGGACGCGTAGATCCGTTGTCCCCTCCCTCGCCGCCGCTGACCCGCGCCGACATCTTCCGGAGCGAACCATGTCCCGCCGACCGCCGATGTCTCTTGTGATCGGAGCGGCCGCGCTGTGCGCGACGGCGCTGTGCGCTGCCTGCGCCCGTGGCAGCAGCACCAGTGGCAGCAGCACCAGTGGCGCGGCCTCGGGCCGTCGTCCGGCCACGGAAACCGTGCGCCTAGGGCGGCTCGGTTCGCTGACCATGCCAACGAACGCACCGACCGCCGATGTCTCACGGATCCCCCATACCGCCGATGCCGTCTGGCGGATCATGCCGTCGGTGTTCGATTCGCTGGGCGTGCCGGTGGCCACGATCGATCCCGCGGGGCGCGTGATCGGCCATCCCGGCTACAACACGCGGCAGCGGCTGGGGAAGGCGCCGCTCAGCCGCTATCTCGACTGCGGCAATTCGCAGATCGGCCTCAGTGCAGACTCCTACGACGTGTTCCTGACGGTCCTCACCACGGTGCGCGCCGATGGCACGGACGGCGCGGCGCTTTCCACCGTCGTCGAGGCGAAGGCCAGACCGGTGACCTACAATCAGGCCTATTCCAACTGTTCGTCGAAGGGCGGCATCGAACGCCGGATCGCCGAACTCGTGAACGCAAAGCTCGCGCGATGACGCGGCGAGGCGTGACCGCGCGGTGTGTGGGTCTGCTCCTCGCCGCGGGGAGCATCACGGCGCACGCGCAATCGACGGGTCAATCGACAGCACAACCGGCGGCGCGCCCCGTGACCGTGCGCGGGGTGGCGTTCGACAGTCTGCACAACGGGCCGCTGACCAACGCGTTCATCATCTTGAGGGAACGGTCGCAGACCACCACGAGCGACGACAAAGGACGCTTCGTGTTCGAGGCGGTACCGCCCGGCACGTACAACCTGTCGATGCAGCACGCGATCTTCGACACGTTGGGGCTGTCGGGCGCCTCCGCGCGCGTGACGGTCACCGACGGCAAGACCCCTGTGGTGCTGGCCGTGCCGGCGTTCGCGTCGTTCTGGAATCTGGCGTGCCGCGGCATCCCGGTGCCGGCGGCGGACACCGGCTTCGTGTACGGCACCGTGCGCGACGCCGGCGCCCAGCAACCGGTGGCCGAGGCCACGGTGCAGCTGTCGTGGATCGACCTCGTGAACCTCGGCACGAAGACCGCCAGCAACGTCACGCAGCGCCGGTGGACCAACGAATCGAACGCGGACCGGCAAGGCGGCTATACCGTGTGCGGCGTCCCCATCAACATCCCGCTGCAACTGCGGGCGAATTACCTACGCAATGCCACCGGCGAACTCGCCCTCGCCGCCAGCCCAGACCGCGTGCGACGTCGTGACCTCATCGTGCCGGGACGTACCGCCGCCGACTCCGCTCTCCGCGGTGTGGTGAGCGGCGGCGTGGTGGACGCGGACGGCCGTCCCGTCGGCGACGTGCGGGTGATTCTGGAAAATGTGCGCGAGGTGCGGACCGACGCCGGCGGACGGTTTCTGCTCCGTGATGTTCCCACCGGCAGCCATCAGCTGGAGTTCGCGTCCGTCGGCATGACGCCAGTGACGCTCGACGTCGACATTCTCGCCGCCGACACCACGATGGTGTCGGCCACGCTGCGCACCGTGACCAACCTCCAAGCGCTGAACATTCTCGGCGCCGGCACGCGTGGCCGCGCCGTGCGGCGCTTCGAGGAGCGCCGCCAGCAGGGATTCGGCGCCTTCATGGACTCCACGACCATCGGATCGCGCGCCACGCTGGCGGCGGTCTTCGCGGGCTTTGCCGGCGTCACGGTGCAGGCGGCATCAGCGAATGGCCGCCGGTTCAACATCTACCTGCCCTCCACCGGCTCCGGCCCCTGCTTGGCCATGCTACAGTTGGACGGCATTCAGCAGATCGACCACGAGATCCTGGGGCTGATGCACCCCGACGACATCGCCGCCGTGGAAGTGTATCCACAACGCCTGACGATCCCGACAGAACTGATGCGCACGGATGCGCGTTGCGGCCTCGTGGCGGTGTGGACGAAGCGCGCGTTCCGCTAGACGACCCCCGCGCTCAGGTGCTCACGCCGGTGTCGCGTGTGCGAACAGCTGCGCGCGTACCTCCGGGTTGCTGATCTTCCAGAGTACGCCGTCGGTGAAGTAATGATGGATGTTGATGAACATGAGAATCAGAATCGGCGCCGCTCGTCCGGGCTCCTCACCGAAGGCACCGGCCACCACGCCCATGAGCGCGTTCGGCACGATCTGGCTCACGAGAATGCTGACCACCAACAGGGCCGCGGCGTAGATCGCCATGTGTCGGGCGATCTGGAACGGCGTCCGTGTGGTTCGCCGCGAAGCAACCGAACCGTTGAGCTCCATGCGGATGGGGAAGGCGAGATACTGGATGGAGTGCGCGATCTGCACCCAGAACAAGGCCTTGGGGTCGCGCGCCATCACCGCATACCACACGAACAGACTGAGCCACGCCACGAGGCTGAGCGTGGGTGGGCGGTGCCCGGTGCGCTGCGCGAAGCGGAACAGGCCGTAGCCGCCCACCGCGAACGCGACCACCGTGCCGGCACTGACCACCTGATAGATCCAGGTGACGCCCGAGGGATCGCGTAGCTGCGTGTACAGAAACCACGCCACATGCCACGCGAGCAGAATACGGAGGCTCGTTCGCACCAGTCGTCGTTCCACGGGATTGAAGCTCGTGCCCTCGAGCGCGGCGTAGGCCGCCATCATCCCCCACACCTGTCCGGTGTAATGCCACGCGAGATACACGCTGGCCACCGTGATCATGATGTACACGAACGCCTGCGACTCCTGCGCCTGCCACAGGGCGAACGCCATGTACGCCAGCAGGATGGCCGGCACGTACATCGACGCCCATTGGTGCTTAACGATCATGGCGCGGCTGCCATACACCAGCCGGTACGACGCCATGAAGTGTGGCATGTTGATGGCCGTCCCGATCCAGGCCTGCACGCCGGCGCTCACCAACAGCAGGTCGGTGCGCCCTGCCAGGAGCAGCGGCACCATCACGAGCAGCGACAGTCCACCCACGCACAGCAGGTCGAGCGTGGGGGAGAGCATGGACGCGCGCCCGACGGCAGCGTGCGGAGTCGTGGACGGGGCACTCACGCGCGGGCGGGGTGCCGTGTCGGGGCGTCGACGGGACATGCGGGGATCAGCGACGGCGGGGGGGAATCAGGAACGCCACCACGGGAGCTGCAGCGTGAGGGATACAATACACGACGGGCCGCCGATTGGAGATCGGCGACCCGTGATGCGTACGTGTTGCATACGTGAGCGGCGCGGGGTCAGAAGCCCCGCGGCGGACGCTTATCCCACACAAAGGCACCAGCCGGCACCGCGAAGGCGGCGGTCTGCGGCGTACGGGCACCAGCCGTGGAGCGCGGGAACACGATCAGCGTGACTGCCGACCCGGCGACACGCGTGCCAGGGAGCGGCTCGATATCGAGCTTGCCACCCGTACCGGCACTGGACGACGCAGGGGCGCCAAGCAGCGCGATCATGTCGGCGAACAGGGGCGTACCGCCACCAGCGGGCTGCACGTTGTACGAGATCGATCCGGTATCGGTGGTCACGAACGACGAGGCCGAAAGCCCCGCGACGTTGGACCACGTGGCGCCGGCAGGCACCGCCGCGCCCGTGACGAAGCGGCGCACGTCGATCGCGGTCGGCGTGGCGTTGATCACGCGGACCGCGACTTTCCCGGCTGGCGGTTCGGCGACGGTTTCATTGATGACCGAGAGCTTCATCTGACCGGCGCGGGCGGCGCCCCACAGGATGACGGTGTAGTTCTTCCCCGCCTCGAGGGTGAGCGTGGAATCCTTGAGCTTCGTCGAGGCGATCGCCTGCAGCGTGTCGTCGAGGAACACGGCAAAGCGCCGCGAGCCCGCCTGCGCCGCGCGGAACTGCGCGGAGGTAGCGGCGGTGACACCCGATGTGGTGGTGGGCGAATTTCGGAACTGCACGCGGAACGCCGTGCTGTTCTCGACGATGTCGAGGAAGCGGAAGTCGAGGCCGAACGAGCCGGTGCTGTCCGGTAACGCGTTGATGAACCGGACGCCGGCCGTGGGAATGGCCGGGGTCACGATGACTGATTCAGGCTTGCACGCGCTCATGCCGGCGAGTGCCGCCAGACCGAGTATCGAAAGCCGAGTAATACGCTGCATGAAACACTCCGTGGAGGTGGAGACGAGCCCTGCTATCGTTGGAATCGCGGATATCTGACGGCAACAGCGGTATCGGAGGGCACTTTGCCATCGTCACCAAAAAGAGAGCCTTTAATTGACTGGGTGAACACGATCGCGACCACGCCCAGCACAGCAGCGGTGACCACGGCAGTGCGCGCACGCGAGAAGCGACGTTCCGTGACGGAATTCACGTATTCCGACTTGATGCTGACGCGCTCCCCCGACCACACCTGCGTGCCATCACGCAACAAGCCGAGCTGCTTGACGGCCAGCGTGTACCCTACACTGTCCTTCTGTACGAGTCGCCCCTGCACCTTCGCCACCTCCGGACCCATCATCGGCCGGAGCGCCGCGCGCCCCGCGTCGTTGATGACCAGCTCGACCGTGATCCCGACCGGGAACGGCTGCTCGCTAACAGGCTGCATGGTGTAGCAGCCCGTCGAGACGAGCAGGGTGACCGCGACGACGATCCGTCGCGAGGTGCTGCGCGCACTCACCACCCGTAAACGCTAACCGGCGCTGCCGACCCGGCCGCGTTACCCGCACCGGGGCCCGCTCCGTAAATGGCCGACACGGCCGTGCCACGCGCCTGCAGATCCTGATACGGAACGGCCCAGAACAGCGGCGTATCTTTGGGCAGCTCGCCCCAGCCACGGCCGTCGAGGAACCAGGGGGCATATGCCGTATAGGCGGTCTCGATGCGCTTTTCGTACTTGAGCGCGTCCCAGAGCGTCCCGCACGCCACCACGTTGAACGGTGCGACGGGCACCTTGGGTACACAGTCGGCGCCGCCCGGCATGCGGGCCGTGGCATTGAACTCGGTGATGGCCGGCAGTCCGTTGCGCACGCGCGTGACATTGACCAGCGCAGCCGCACCGGCAAAATTACCGGCCCGGTACAGCCCCTCGGCCCACAACAGGTCGAGTTCGGGCTTGACGATAAGCGGCGTGGGACCATTGCGGGCGCCGCTGCCGTCGCCGCTCAGATTCCATGGATAGAAACGGACGTGGTCGTAGTTGGACCAGCCAAAACCGGCCCCCGAGAGCACGTCGTTGCCTCCGGGACGGTTCACGAAGTAGCGCTTGCAGGTGGTGTTGGCCGCCGTGCAGCTGGGCAGGGAGAAATCGGCCTGCTGCGCCGCGCGGGTGGCGCCCTGCGGAAAGCGCAGGTCGGGCGTGACCATTAAGAAGCCCACGTTGCCCGCACCGCGGTCGGACACCGGCTGCGCGATCCACGCCGCATACGAGCCAGACACGTCGGCCATGCCGATGAAGAACGGCGGCATCTGGTGCCACGTGGTGAACGAGAGATACTGCCCACGCCACGAGTTGGTCGGACCCGTGGTCACGTTGGTCGTGACCAGATGGTCGGTGGTGAATCCGTTGCGCGCATCATCGACGACTTTCGTCCAGTCGGCCGCCGCCCGCTCGGCCGGCGTGCGCGCCATGTTCGCCCGCAACCGCGCCCGATAGGAACGCACCAGCTGCACAAAGCTCTCCTTCGACCACGATGTCGGCGACGGGATCCACGCGGTGGGGAGCGGGAAACCCTGCCCACCCGTGGCCGCCGCGTTCGTCAGATCGATGGCAAGCTGCAACGCCAGGTAGGCGGAGTCGGCCGCCGCCTTATAGCCCACCAGCACGCCCGCCTCTTCCGAGCTCTGGCCCACACTCACCACCGACACCGAGTCGTGCATGAGGGCCGTGTAGCCGATCGAAATGCCGCGCAGGAACTGCGCAAACGCCTTGTCGCGGTTGGTGCGTTCGGCGCTGCCGAGACTCAGCCCCTTGTCTACGGCCGTCAGGAAGGTGCTGGCCACCCGGTTCACTTCACCCATAAACGAGAACAGGCGGTACTGCTCACCGGCGCAGACATTGCCCGGCGCGTTGCTGTTGGCCGCACCAGTGAACGGGGTGCGCGCGTTCTGGCAGCTATTGGCCAAGCTGGAATAGTTCATGAGCGACTGGATGTTCGCCATGCCCTGGAGGTCGCCCGTGCTGCCGTACACGCCCGTGCTCCACCGCTTGTAATACGTGCCCAACAACGCCTCGGCGTCGTTGGGGGTACCCAGTACGCGCGAAGACTCTCCGG
The DNA here is from genome assembly GCA_002737115.1 of Gemmatimonadota bacterium. Taxonomy (GTDB): domain Bacteria; phylum Gemmatimonadota; class Gemmatimonadetes; order Gemmatimonadales; family Gemmatimonadaceae; genus Gemmatimonas. Next base: position 7,305 of record NSHR01000009.1, read on the forward strand.
AGTTGGGATTGACCACCCCGAGATCGGTGTCGTTACAGGCGACGGCTCCGATGAGAGCCACCGCCACAGCGGTCCATCGGACGGATGTTTTCATCATGTCGGCCATTTCCTAGAAGCGCGTGGAAAGGGAGATCGTGTACGTGCGGAGGGTCGGGAAGTCGAAGGCATCGACCTGATTAATGAGACCCGAACCAGCCTGACCGCCCGACACACCAACTTCAGGATCGTAGCCGCTGTACTTGGTGAAGGTGAACATGTTGCGGCCGATGGCCGACAACGTCCAGTCACCCATGCCGGCCACCTTGCCGATCTGGTACGTGAGGCTCACCTCGCGGAACTTCGCGTACGAGCCGTCTTCCGTGTTGTAGTTGTTCGGGCCGAGGAGGTCGTAGAACCCGCCCGATCCGGCGCCTTCCGAACCGCCCACGCGCCAGCCGTAGCCGAGCGGTTTCGCGGTTTCGACCGAGGCGTTGCCCTGATCGAAGTAGTTCGAGGAGAGGTCGAGCAATCCCCAGCCTTCACCCTGATTTTGGATGTTGTGGCCGATGGTGGCATCGAGCAACGCGTACAACGACAGCTTCTTGTACGTGACCGTGTTGTTGAGCGCGAAGCGGAACTTCGGCAGCGTATTGCCGATGATGTGGTTGATGCCGACGCCTTCACCCTTCTCACCCTTCAACGGGCGGTCGACAATGGGGTGCCCGAACTGCAGCGGGAAGTTCCACGGCGACTGCGCGGCGGGAAGCTTGGTCTGCCAGAGGTTCTTGGTGATGCCGTCGCGATAGCTGTTGCCCTCACCCGCCCACACCACCCAGCCCTGATCGTTGACCTGATACGCCTTGCCGCCACCACACTGCGCCTGCAGCGACGACGGCAGATCCGAGCACGTCTTGTAGAACTTGCGCCCCCAGATGTTGCCGAAGCGGTTCACGGGCACGCCGTCCACCTTGTCCTTGCGCGCCGTGATCAGGAACAGGGAGCCCGTGCCCTGGCCGGTACCAGCGCCGGTGAAGTACTCGGGCATGAAGAGGTCGGTAATGTACGCGCGGTTCCTGTCCCACGTCGCGCGGGTGTTCCACTGGAAATCTTTCTTCGTGATCACCGGCAGGTTCAGCGCCACTTCCCACGTCTTATTCTGCAGCGTGCCAGCGTTCTGCCACTTGCTGGCGAAGCCGAGCGAGGACGGCGTCGGGACGTTGAGAATCTGGTTGCGCGTGAGCGACTGCGCGTACGTGACTTCGACACCGAGGCGCCCGAAGAGCGTCAGGTCGGTCCCGAACTCGTTTTCGGTGGTGGTTTCGGGCTTGAGCTGCGAGTTGCCAGCTTGTCCGAGTGAGCAGCCGCTGGCGGAACAGTTGTAGGTCTCGTACTGCGCCGAGAAATTCGGCGTGTTGCCGGCCGAGCCGCGCGACGCGCGGACACGGAAGTCGGACACCTTGGGCAGACTAAAGAAGCTCTCTTCCGACACGCGCCACACCGCCGACAGGCGGCCGAACGGCGCCCAGCGGTTGCCTTCGCCGAAGAGCGAGCTGCCATCGTAGCGGTATGTCCCGTCGAGGATGTACTTGCCCTTGTAGTCCACGTTCGCGCCGGCGATACCGCCCATGTTCTTGATCAGCGCGCTGCTGGAGCCGGTCGAGAAGTTGGTGGTGGTATTCGACAGCGTGTAGATGTTCTTCACGACGTACACCTGGCCCGCGCTGCTGTTGGAGCGCGAGAAGTCCCGGTCGATGAGGCCGCGGAAGTTGACCTTGGCGTTCAGGTCGGAGGTGATCTGCTTGCGGAACGTCGCGGAAATCTGCGCGTTCATCGACTCACGGTTGGAGTTGCCGACCGACTGGTTGCCGTTGTTCGTGGCCGCCGACACGCCGTCGGTGCGGTACCCCTTCGTCACGTAGTTGTCGCTCAGGCTGTTGCGGAAGTCGTAGCTGTAAAGCGCTTCAAACGACGCCCAATCCGAGGGGGTGTACGTGGTGGTCATGCTGGCCAGATACCGCGTGCCGCTGCTGCGACCCGTCTGGTTTTCCGTGGCGTACAGGAACGTGCCCCCGCCGTTGCCGGTGGGGCGGAAGCCCGTGCCACCACCCTTGATGATGCCGCGGCCCAGCGAGTCGCGCACGAGATAGTCGGTGCCCGGGGGCGCGCCACGCAGGAGGCCGCCGAAGAAGCTGCCACGGCTATCGGTGCTCGACTTGTCGAACAGCGTGCTGACCGAGACGGTCAGGTTGGGGCGGATGTCGTAATCGAGATTCACGCGCGCCCGGCGCTGCTGCTGACCCTCGAGATTCCGGATGGCGCCGCGATCGCTGGTGAAGGCGCCGCTCACGAAGTAGCGCACCCCACCGGCACGGCCGCTCGCGTCGAGCGAGTTCAGCGTGACCGGGTTCTGTTGGGACATCTGCGCGAAGGCGTTGTAGCGCTGTCCGGGCCACACGTTGGCCTGGAACACATTGAGCAGTTCGCCGCCGGAGCCGGGGGAGTTGAACTGCGCCGACTGCTGCGTGCGGATGGTGTCCGCGTTCACGCTGTTGATACGCAGGATCTCTTCCATCCAGTTGAACGTGCGCGAACACGGCGCCACGTTGCCCGCGCCGGCCACGCAGAAGCGCGTACCCGTTTCGTCGAGCTGCAACGGATGAAACTCGGGGGCACCGTATTGCGAGCTGTTCAGGTCGGAGATGCCGTATTCCGAACGGAAGTTGAACTTGACCTCGTCGCGCAACGCGCCACGCTTGGTCTTGATCACGATCACGCCGTTCGCCGCCGACGAGCCATAAAGCGCGGCACCGGCCGCGCCCTTCACGACTTCCACCGACTCGATGTCGAGACCGCCGATTTCATTCAGGCTCTGGTTGCGCAGAATCGTGCCGTCGACGATCAGGAGCGGGCCGGTGGACCGACCGCTGGCGTTGATGGAGGTGGGTCCGCGCAGCAGGATCTCCGGCGTACTGCCGGGCCGGCCGCTGGTGCTCGCGATACGCATGCCCGCCACCTTGCCTTGCAGCGCCGTGACCGGATTGAGCGCCGGCACCGGCAGGTCCGCGGCCGTCACGCGACCGATCGCGAACGGCACCTTCGAACGCTCCGTGCCCTCGATCGAGCCCGTGACCACGATTTCGCTGAGGCGGTTGATGTCCTTTTTGAGCGCGAAGTTATGCGACTGTGCCCCACCCGTGAGCTTTATCGCCACCATGCCCGGCTGGTAGCCGACCGCGCGCACCCGCAGGTTGACGGCCTGCCCAAGGGCACGGGCCGCGGGTATGCTGATCGAGTAGGAGCCCTGCGCGTTGGTGGGAACGGAGAGCGTCAACTCGCTGATAAAGACGTTGGCGAACTCGATCGGCTGCCCGGCGTCGCCGACCACCTTACCGGTGATGATGGCGTTCTGGGACTGCGCTCGGGCCGCTGACGCCGCGACCATGATGCCCACAAGGGCACCGGCCACTGCACGCGCGGAGTGAAAGAGGGGCTTGGCGAACATCGCTCTCCCTGAGTGAAAAAGACGGGTAGTAACCGACGGCACATCGCTGCGGGGCCCGAACCCACCCCGCGTCCTGCTTATGCATCACACTGATGCACTTCATTGAACTTGAGTCGCCTACGCTACCCGCAAAACGGGAGTTCCGCAAGAAAAATGTTTGGTCAGGATAGGGATGATTTTCCCCTAGGGCGGGACCAGCCGCCTTTTATGAGGACCATCCGCGGGCCTCAACGGTGATAAAACAGAGCGCCCGATCGAAACCATCCGATCGGGCGCTCTGTGCTTTTGCGGGTGTATAGCGGACCTGGGCGATTTTCCTATTCTTGGAAAATAACAACCTCAGCGGCGCGACAACGGAGCCGGCGTCCAGTTGAATCCCATGGCGAAGGTGTCCTGCGCCCCGCCCAGCTCCGACCCGGTAAACGCCGCCGCCGCCCGCACGGCAAACTGCGAGTTCACCTGAAAATTGACGCCCACGTCGAAGTTGAGACTCACTTCCGACTGGCTGCCACCGCTGGCACCGCCGCCGCTGGCCCAATCGAGCGACGCGCGCGGATGCACGTAGGGGGTGATGGCCATGCCCTGCTCGAGCGCGAATGTGTGCCCAATACTCACCCCCACGGGAACGCGAGCGAGTGTGGCGCCGCCGCCAAACGCCGCACCGGCGCCCGCCGTGAACAGGACGTCGAGCGGCTGGTCACCACGGGCCCGCGTGATCTCCTGGCCGATGCCGCCGCCCACAAACAACGAGAGGGCGTCGCTACCCTTCCGGTCGGTCAGACCGGTTTCGAGCTGCCAATGCCGACGCGGCCGCCACGCTTCGCGCCACTGGAACAACGCCGTCGTGCCCGCGCCACTCGATACGGCCGCGGTGTAATCGCGCGTCGACGCCGTCGGCACTTGCAGGGAGGGATAGTTGGACGCCTGCGCGTGAGCGATCGCCGGCGAAAAGGCGATACAGAAGGCGAGAGAGAAGGCGAGAGACCACGCGAAGGCCGCGGCACCGATGACACGATCAACTCGCCACGAAGAATGCACCATACTCAACCGCTCCTTGGGATAAATGGACAATCAGGCCACGCCCGGCGTTCCACGTGGCGCGGCGTGGAGACTATCCGTTACTCGTGGATGCTACTACCTCCCCGCCTGCAATTTGGATCCGTTCCACCGCGATTGTCGCACGCCATGGCGTGGTGTGGGTTGGTGATCGCAACGGGGGTGTGCTGGTGCGACTCATTCCAAAAACGCATCACGGGCGCCGAGAAGTCCTTTCTCGGCGCCCGCGTTGCGTGTTGCACCCTGCGACTACGTGGTGATTAGCGGAACGAAACGGATGACGGGTTACCCACCACCATCACCGCATTGGCACCCATTCGATCGGTCGGGGACAGCTTGTTCTGCAGCGTGACATAGGTGAAGGCGAACTCACGCCATGGTATGCCCCTGACCACGGTTCCGGCAATCGTATCGGCCGAGACGCGATGCTGCGCGGCGAAGATGACGGGCGTCGGCGTACCGAACATGAACAGCGGATCCGTAATCTGCGTGTCCGCATCGTAGTAGCTCAAACGGCCGGGGAACGGCGTGGCCTTGCGACCAAGGCTGACGGTATCAATGAACCGGCCGAGCGTATCGGTGCGAATGGTCCACGCTTCGTAGAAATAGCCGACGGGCGGACGATAGTAATTCGAATCGTTCACCGTGTAGATGGCGCCGCGCACTTCGATGCGACCACGCGGGATGATGACGGTGGTGGCGGAGAAAGCCGCGGGGCCGAACACCGCGTTGGCGGCCGTGGACGCGGCGAAGACGAATTCCTCGCTCAGTCTCGGGCTGTAGTTCCCAAACCGAACGCCGCCAGTGAGCCGAACACCCACCACGGCGGCTTGACTGCGACGAACCCAGAGTGGACGACGCACAGACGGCGCCGTGCCCGGGGTACCCGTTTCCAGCGACACCAGTACCAGGTTGGCGGAGTCGGCGTTGGGCATGCCGATGGCCGCGCGCGTGGTGGCGAAGCGCATGAGGCGGTTGGAGCCGCCGGTTGAAAACTGATTGACGGTGCCCACCACGATGGACGACGTAGAGAACACCGCGTCGCCCTGCGCGTTGAGCGTGGTGTCGGTGCGCAGCACGGTGAGGAGGCCCGACGCACGGACGAACTTTGTGGCGGAGTCGTTGCCGACCCAAACCACATAGTTGCCGCTGGAGAGGGAGTCGAGTCCGCCCAGCTCCACAATGATCGAATCCGTGGCCGGCGTGGCCGAGGCGATGGGAGCGGTTGGGAAGATTGCCCGTCCTCTGGGCAGGTTGGACTGTGCCTTTACCAAATTCTGGCCAAAACCAAGGCTTCCGACAGGCTCCGTGGTGATGGCGCGTTCCTCAGTGCACGCGGTGGCCAAGGCCACCGTGAGGGCAACGGACGTCAGAGCGACGAGACGCATGGGATTCATGTTTAGTTGCCCCCAGCACTGCCAGGGATATAACGGAAGCCGAGCGAGAGCATGAAGTTGCCCGCGGTGCGCTTCGCCGCCGGCACGGCCGGGAAGTCTTCCGGGAACACCCGGTTCGGGTTGCGTCCGGCCGATGGGTCGAGAAACCCGCGATCGAAATTCCGCATCGTGAGCTGGCGGGCGTCAATCTGAATGCCACTCCGCTCCGTGAATTTGATCCACACGCCGCCACCGACGGTGTAGGAGGCCGCGTTCTTGATGGCCGCCTTCCCGTTGATTTGGGTATCGAGCAACATGGTGTACGTGCCGAATCCACCCATCACGAACGGCGTGATGTGCTTGGTGGGATAGCGCGCCACGCCCATCGCCCCGATGTGAATGGTGTTCACCGGCTGGCCTACGTACTGGTAGTAGACCGTGTCACCGCCACTGGCGTTGGCGTTTCCGTAGCGCAGACGCGCCACGAAATCTTCGCGGTGTGTGTTGCCTCGGGTGACGTCCACCGAAACGCCGGTTCCGAAATACTTGTTTAGCGAATACTCGGTGTCGAGACCGACGAGACCCGCCATATCAAGACTGGACGAGCGCTCGGGGGTGACCGTACCCAATCGGGTCGTCACACTGAATCGCTTTGCCTGCACCTGCGCTTGCGCGGTCGTTGCTGCCAACGCCACAAAGGCGGCCGCGAGCATCATCGTTCTCATCGGCCCACCTCGAAGGAGAAGATCTGAACGTTCTGCAGCGCACCGGCACCCTGATACGAGTAGTCGAAGCGGAGATTGCGTCCGAGCAGCGGCATCCGCAGACCGAAGCCACCGGAGAGTCCGAGCGCGGCGGCGTTCTCGACGCCGAGCTCACGACCGTCGTTGTACATGCGCTTTCCGCCGCGAATAAAGAGCGTGTTCTTGTACGCGTACTCGACACCCGCGGCGTACTGCGTCGCGACATCGGTACCGTCGATGACGGTGATCTCCGCGTTGAGCGCGTTGCTCCCCGCGCCTTTGCCAAAAATGGCGCCGGCACCGCCCAGGATCTGCGAACCCACGGAGAACTGGAACGTGACCGGGATTTCGGTGGGCCGCGTGGCCAGTTCGACGCGACGACCTTCCTCTAGCAGCGAGCCATCCGTGGTTTGAATCACGCGCTGGAGCAAGGCCCCGCTGGCACGAGCCGATTTGCCCACATTGCGGATCGCGCCGCCGATGGTGACGCCATACAGGCCCGTGTTGAACTGCGTGCCGATATCGGCCGCGACCCATGCGGTGTTGGCGTCGGTGATGCCTTCGGTGATGTACTTGAGCTGCGTGCCGATGTTCAAACGGTCGGTCAGGCGCTTGGCGTATCCCAGGCTGGCGGCGGAGGAGGTCCACGCAAAGGTCGACCCACCGAGGCGCTCGCCAAACGGATTCTGCTCCGTCGTCCGCCGAATTTCACCGGACGACAGCGAGTTGAGCGTCACGCCAACGACCCCGCCAAGCAGCGGCACAGAAAGCGCCGCATAGGACTGCGTGAGCCCGAGGTCGCCGTAGAGCTGCTGGTATCCACCCGCGCCGGAAATCGTTTCGCTGGTGGCGGCGCCAGCGGGATTCCAGTACCACGCCGTAGGACCACTCACCGTCCCACCGATCGCACCAGCCATGGCGCCCCCGCGGGCGCCAATACCGATGTGCAGGAAGTTGGCGCCACGCGTGCCCTGGCGCGTGGCCTTGGTTTCCGGTGTCGGGAGGAGACCACCTGGACCCTGCGCGCACAGCGGCGCTGCCAGCAGGGTCGTGACGGCTCCGAGCACACCGATGTTCCGTATAATCTTCATCTCGACTCCGTTAACGGATGATCACGAACTTACCGCGATGCACCTGGTTCTTCCCGCGCTCACCAGTGGCAGTCACAACGAATACATAGAGCCCCGAACCGAGGTCGACACCCTCGCGCGTTCGGAGATTGTATGGGAGGTCGCCAGAGGTGGAGTTATTGCCGGCGCGCAGCAGATCGCTGGCCGTCCACTTGAGTTCCTGCAGATACTGACCGGACAACGAGTAGATGCGCACCGTGCCTACGTCGGGCAGGCCCGTGAACACGATGTTGCCGACCGAGGTCCGATTCGCCGCATTGACGTTGTCGACATCCGAGCGGACGATGTACGGGTTAGGCACAACGCTGATCTTGGCGAGCGTCGCTTTGGTGATCGCGTTGGACGACGAGAACGGCGTGGCGACGAGGCTGAACACCGAGCGCGGATCGAACGTTTTCGTCAGTTCGAAAAACTGCGTCCAATTCGCGGCCACCGGCAGGTACCCGCCGGTCGGTGTGGCGCCACGCGTGTTGATCACCAGCGGGTTACAGGTTTGCTGGTCAAACGTGTTCGTCCGCGTACCGCTGGACGTGGCGTTGGAGACGCACGCCACCATGAACTTGCTCAGTCCAATGGAGTCGACCAGCACACGAATCGGCCGGAAAGCGTTCGCACCGCCCTCGGCGTCGGTGGCCAGCACGAGGGAGCGGACACCGCCAATCGAGACGGCGCTGTCGGTGGGCACGCGCTGCATCACGTACAGCGTGTCGCCCGGCAACCAGAGCGTATCGGGCACGTTCACCCGGATCGTGTCGTTGCCAGAGCCCATGAGACGCGTCCGAGCCTGCGTGGTCGGTCGCGCCAGCATGGCAAACTTCACGTCTTCCACCCGACCATCTTCGGCGTCGGTGTACTTCATCGTGAACGGCACGCGCACACGGACCAGCGGACGAGCCGCGCTCGCGCCGATCATGGCGTTGTACTTCGCGTCGATGATCGTGAGGTTCGTGGCCAGTTTGGACGCTTCGTTCAGCGAGCTGTCAACGGATGCCTGCAGCGCTTGCGGCGGATCGAGACGGAACGGAGCCTTGGGCCCCCACGGATCGGTCTGCCAGATGAGCGTATACGCACCACCCTGAACGCGCTTCGGCAACGTGTTGCCGGTGACCGCAATGATCGGCCGCGTAGTCATGGCGAACTGCTTTGCGCCCGGCTGGACCGTGTCACCGGGTACACGGATCAAATAATCACGATCGCGCACGGTACCGGACGCGAGCTGTTCCTGGCGAAGACCGGTGGCCGCATTCGAGCTGTCGCGCGAGCGGACCGTATAGCCAGGATAGAACGGCGACGAGAGCTGATCGCTTTCGTAGTTGGCCGCGTACTGGTCGTTGGTCATGTAGATCGGCTTACCGTCCTGCGTGACCCACACGTAGCCCATGTTGTTGGCGGGCGCCGCGATCGTATCGAGGAACAGGCGCGAGGAGCCAATCACGCCGCGGTTCGTCCCGGTGAACAAGCTCGCACCGATACGGACCGGAATGTTGGCGCTCGCCGTGAACTGCTGCTCCCGAGCCGTAAAATTCACGACCCGCGGACCGGTCGGTGAGGTGGTGGCGCTCGGGACAATAAAACGGGCCGATATCGTGGTGGACGCGGCACTGGTGAGCGTGTCGACGGTCTTGCGCACGATGAACTGGTTGGCGTACACCAGCCGGGTGCGGCCTGTCGCGGAGTTGGACACGTTGCCAAGGATCACGTCCTGCGTGGCCTTGCCGAACACCGTGGCCGTGTCGACTCGGGCGAAGGAACGGCCCGCCGCATTCGTGATCGGCGCGTACGCCGTAATCGTGGTCGGTCCGCTTCCCGCCAAGGCCGCACTGATCGTGTCCTTGGTCACGTTGAGCGCGTTCTGCACATCGGTGGCCACAAACCCGGCGCTCGTGCTGTCCACGAGGGCGAAGTCGGCGAAGCCTTTTGTGCGCGTGACCAGCGAGTACACGTACGTGCGACCACCCATAACGAACTCAGAGACGCTCGCCGCGGCAGGCGCGCCGTCGGTGTACGTGGTCGTCGCCCACGGACGCCACTGGAACGCCGGCACACCATTATCGATGTTGCGAGTGGGGGCATCCACGCACGCCCCCACATTACCGGTACTCGTCGTCCACGTGGTGCCTTGATTGCACGACTTGAAGATATAAATGGCCGCGAGATTGTCATTGGCGCGCGCCGTCATACGAGCCAACAGACCGGGGTTGAGGCGCAAGACGCGGCGCACACTCGCCACGTTGTCAACCGAATCCTGCCGGATCTTGGCGATCTGGCGAAGGAGATACTGGTCAACGGGGGAGATCCGTGGGTAGCGAATCGTGATCTGCGAACCGACCGATGCGTCGGCCACACCAGCACGCGACGAGTCGACAAACTCGGCGGACGCGATGGTGTACGTCACGCCGGCGGTGATGGCCGGTAACGCCATCGGCGTCGGGCCGGCGTAATTCGTGAGGTACGTGTTGAGCATCGCATCCACGCGGGTGCGCGTCTGCAGCGAATCGGGCCCCCACGTAAACGCGAACAGGAACTGCGTGGTGTCGTTGGAGCGCAGCTTGAACGGTCCTGCCGTGACCGTGTTCATGATGTTGCCCCAGCTGGCATTCCGATAGCCGCCCGGGATGGTATCACTCCACAGCACGTGACAGCCGCGGCTGCCGCAACCGGGCACCGAGATGGTGTCCTGAACGCCGTCCTTGTTGTAGTCCCACTTGCCGAAGGGCTGGCCATTGACCGGGTTGGTGGTGCTGCCCGGCACGAACTTGTTGAAACGCGCCTGCGACGCATCGGGAACGACCCCGCTCCACTCGTCCGGCATGAACTTGAAGAGGTAGTCTCCGGCGCCCAACTGAGCCGGTGTGCGTTCATCGAGGTAGGCGGACTCGATACCCGAGACCATACCGAACGCACCACGCTGGCTGAACTGCAAGTTGTTGTTACCGAAGCCACCCGACGCCGCGTGATTATAGGTGATGGTATCACCGGCGTTGCGATGATTGGGCGCGTAGTACGGGCTGGCGGGTTGGGAGAACAGCTTGTTGCGCAGGTCACCCAACGGCGACTTGAGGAACGTGATCACCATGGCCCCACCGCCGAAACCGGCGGCGGTGCTGTTGCATCCAGCCGTCTGCCCGGCATACCGCTTCGGGTACGAGGTCGCGTTGCAATTGCCCGACGCACCCGAGCGAACGATGTAGACCGAGCCCTCTTGGGGCTGGAAGTACATGGCGTTGTTGTTCTGGTTCGACGCCATGCCGGGGCCAAGGCCATAGTACAACGAGTCGTAATCGACGCCCGTGCCGTACACGTCGGCACTCTTGTTCACCATCGTGAGCTGATACCAGATGGTGTTGCGCACGGCGGGATTGCCGAACTGGAATGCCTCAAATTTGAACTCGATGCCGAGCGGATAGCCCTGCTCACTCGGCGTACCGGCACCTCCCGACACCACCGACCCGAACCGAAGCTTCTGCTCACGGTAGTAGTCGGACATGTAGCCGTACAGCTGCTGGGTACCCAGCGTGTTGCTCGGGTCGTACGTGGTGGTCGGAAGCTTCCACTCATCCCAGGCGAAGCCCGTGGGGTTCGCCTTGAAGCGATCGAGCCACGTGGCATCGGGAATGACCGCCTTGCCCTTGAACCCTTGGGAGCCCCACGTCTCAGGACAATCCTTTGTAGCCAGCAAGGAGTTGCCAAGAAAGCGAAAGGTGTTGGAGTTAGCTCGGCAAGAACCGTCGGCCGCGGAGGTCAGGCCAGAAAACGTTTTGCCGAACTGCCCGTCGGCCGCGCCCAGGGACACCTTGCGGGGATTGCCCACGGTAAAGGTGTGGAAGCCCGTGTAACCGGGATTGCCCAGCATGGTGCGGGCGTTCGGGTATACCGCACGAATCTTGCGCCATTCGTTTGGCCCGGCGCCGCCGACGATGGGCATCTCGAAGTAGAAGCCGCGCTGGCTCGCCACGCACGCGGTGGTACCGCCCGCCTGGTTGGAGACGGGTCCCCCTTCGTTTTGCGTGCCGCCGGTCATGTCGCCCGTACCGCGGTAGGTACCACAGGCGAAATCTTCACCGGCGAAGAGGCTAAACCCTCTCGTCGCGGCGGACAGCGGTATGGTGACGAAGCTGCCATCGGCGCGCATGCTGTCGATGCTGGTGATGGGCGGCGTGAGCCCCCCCTGTGCCAGCATGGTGGCTGGCATACCGATGGCGCCGGCCGCGACCACAACCGTCGCCGCGGCCGCCCGAAGGCGGCGGCGTGACGTGGTCAGGCAAATGCTGAGGGAATCCATGATGAGAGTCATCGTGATCGGGAAGAAGACTTAGAAGCTGACGGTGATGCCGGCGAACAGGCTACGGCGGGCACCGATATATTCAGGCTGATCGTACCCAGTCGACGTGCTCACGTCGCCCGTGTTACCGACGCGGCGGTTCTGGAAGTCACGCAGACCGGCGTCGCACTTGCCGGTATTCACGAACACCTGCGCGCAATTCTTGCGATCGAGCAGGTTGCTCACGCGGAAGAAGGCGGAGTAGTTCACGTTGCGGATGGCAAACCGCTTGTCGAGCTGCAACCCCATATCCTGCACGCTCGGCGCCGTGCCCGAGTTGATATCAGAGGCGTTGTTCGTCACGCCGATATTCGCCAGCGACGTGGCGCGAACCGGCGTGTACGGATTGCCGCTGCGGATCTGGTAGGTATAGCTGACCGTGGTGTTGCGCAGCAGACGTCCGGCGTTGAGCGGCAGCGTCGGCAGGTCGTTCTGCACGCGGTACGTGACGGACAGGTTGGCCGTGTGCGTGATGTTGCCGTCGGTCAGCGTTTCGATGAGCTGGACGCGGTTGGCTTCGGTGCGGGCAATTTCATCGGCCCGGTCGGGGGCCTGCGAGTTCGTGGTGGAACGCGCGATGCCGTAGTTCACGCTGAACTGGTAGCGATTGGACAAACGACGGTCGAGCGAGGCTTCCATCCCGCGGGCGGTGAGGAAGTCCCCGTTCACGACCACGCGGTACTGCGGGGCCGATCCGTCGTAGGTGGAGCCGATGTCATTGGTGGCGCGGCTCGTGCGGATACCGGTGAGGCCGGTTTCCGACCGATTGTACACCGCGACCTGGAGGCCGTAGTTGTTCTGCGCACCGAGCGTGGTCGAGTAGCCCACTTCGTACGACTTGGCTTCCTCGAGCAGCAAGTTGACGTTGCCCACGTACGTCGGGTTGCTGCTGCGGATGTCGGGAGCGCACTCCGTGGTTCCGGGCTTCACCTGCTCGGCGCCACAGTACCGGTCGCCCGCACCCGTGCGGCCCGCCACCGTACCGGTGCCCGTGTTTCGATACACGTCGGCGTAGTTGGGGACCTTGGTGTACCGGCCCGCGTTGAAGAACAACTGCGACCGCTCGGTGAGCGGGAAGTTGACGCCGATGCGCGGGCTGAAGGCCGTGCGCGCGCGCGCGGCGGCGAAGTCGTCGCCCTGCGCGATCGAAGCGGCCGAGTCGAGCAGGATCGGACGCTTGGTGGCGGGGTTCTCCTTCGAGGCGAAACATCCGGTGGTGCCGTACGGCTGTCCCTGCGCATTCACCAAACGCTTGCCGGCGACCGAGGTGCCATTGCAGACCTCACGAGCCGTGGTGGCATTGGCCGGGTCGAGCGGATTGGCGAAGCTGCGACCGCGAGCCACCCCGTAGTCAAACCGGCCGCCCAGTCGAATGCTGAGGAAATCGTACTCGATCACCGACTGCACATAGGCCGCCGCGTCGTACGGCTTGGCGCGGTATACCTGATAGGTGAGCGGCGTAATGCCCGACTGGCCTGGGCCGGCCGCGCGATCGCTGTAGATCAAATCGTGGGTGACCAACTGCGCACCGATCTGCAATTCGTTGTGATCGGTGATCTGTGACTTCAGGTCGGCGCGGAACGTCCGATCCGTGAACTGCTCACCACCAAACAGCTGACCGGTCGCGCCTTGGTCGGGGACCGTGTTACACAGCGTCGGTGAGGGGTTGATGAAGCCCTGTGCGAAGTTGGCCTGACAAAACGGCGCGGGCAGACAGACGCCGCGATAGATCGGGCAGGTGAGCCGTTCGAATTCCAGCTGGGCCGCACGCAGCGTGAGCGAGCTTCGGCCCCAGTTCTGCACGAGCGACAGGATGTACATGTTGCTCTTGTCGCGAATGGCCGTCGGCGTGAGATCGCGCTGCAGCACGAGACCTTGGTCGTTGATCACGTACAACGAATCGGCGCGATTCGTAACCAGCGACAGCGGGTCGGGCTGGTACGAGAACATGAAGCGACGATCGTACGGACGATTGGCCCGCTCCGCACCGATGGCGGTGAAATTGATCTTGGTATTGTCGAACGGCAGGAAGGTGAGCTTGCCCACGAACTGCGCATTCTGGCGGCCGCCAAATGCCTGCCAACCCTTGATCAGGTCGCGCGAATAGGCGGGGAGCACCTCAGAGCGCTCCACGTTCTGATTTACCGAGAAGATGTCTTGGTCGAACTCGAGCACGCGCGCGGCGGCGCTTTCGACCTGACCCGACACGGAATAGCGGAGCTTGGAGTTCGTCCCCGGTACCGGGCCGGCCAAGTAGCCGCGCAGCAGATTGTTGCCGCCCAGTTTGTCCTGGGTCGAGTTGAACAGCTCGCCCGGCAAGGTCCCGTTCTGGAAGCTGATGGAGCCAGAGACCTGCGATCCGCCTTCGCGAATGGAGCTGTTGACGATACCCGACAGGGCATTGCCGTACTGCGGGTCCATGTTGCCGCGGCGGAAGTCCACGCCGCTCACCGCAAAGGAGTTGATGTCGATCGCGTTCGAACCGAAGATCGAATTGTTGATCGGCACGCCGTCGATCATCGACAGCGTGGAGCCACCGCGACTGCCGCGCACTCGGATCGGCGCCGACGTGTTGCGCTGCTCTTCCGCGACAGAGATCAGGCTGGTGTTCTGCGGGACTTCCTGGAAGCCCTGCTGCAGCGCCAACACACCGGCGATGGACGTCACCGGGAGCGATTGGATCTGCTCTTCAGTAATTGAGCTACCGGAGCCCACCTGCCCACGTTCGATCAGCGGGGTTTTCTCCGCCTGCACGGTCACGGCCGCGAGGGTCTGGTTCGTAGCGCGGAGCTTGAAGTTCTGCTCGCGGGTCACATCGATGGCGATCCGCACATCGGTGGTGTTGATGCTTTGGAACCCAAGCCGCCGCGCCTGCACCGTGTAATTGCCCGGTGGGACGGAGATGATGAAGTAGCGTCCAGCCGCGTTCGTGTTGGCCCCAAGTGTTGTGCCCTGAATGATCACCGAAACGCCCTCAACGGGCTTTCCGCTTTCCGCGTCGGTCACCACGCCGGTCAACTTACCGGTCTGGGCCTGGGCGGCGGTGATCGGCGTGGCAACTGCCACCACGCCTAGGACCGTCGCGATAAACCACATACGACGTCCGAAAGCCTTCATCTGCTCCTCCGGGAGGCTAGTACTGCGGGACAACGTGTCGGCCGGTGGGACCGCATCGACTACGTCTGCAACGCCACACCGACCCTGTCGGCTCACCTTTCGGCGGCCGCAGAACCGACGTGGCACTGAAAAGCGCCGGCGCAGGGGCGCGGCGGCGGGAAAACACGTGGGGTGGGGACGACAGCGGTGGGGACGACACGAACTTTTACTCATTCAGTGCGCGGATCACTGCAGCGTAACAGAAAGGCTAAGGTAGCAGTTCGCACGGGACTGTCAATTGGAACGCGGGCCCGATCGGGGCGAGGACATATGCCGGCACAACGCCACGAGGCCGCCAAACGTCTGGCGGCCTCGTGCCTTCGCAATTTGGGGGGACCACCGGCGCCGATCAGCGCACCCGGGACCGATAGGTCCGTGACAGGCGCAGCGTAGACCCGTCGCCGAGCATCAGCAGGCCGTCGCCACCGGGCAGCGGCGACATCTCCCGCACGCGATCCATATTGACCACGATGCGCCGGTGGATGCGCACGAACTGGCGCGGATCGAGTGCGGACTCGATGGCCGTGATGGTGCCACGGGTGCGGTACTTCTCGCCGGCCGCGTGCACCAGGATGTAATTGCCGTCGGCCTCGAACCAATCGACGTCCGACAGCGGCACAAAGCGGATGCGCCGCCCCTCCCGCACCAGGACGCGGAGCGGACGGGCCTCGCCGGAGCCGGATGACGCGCGACCGCCGTCGTCCTGCGCCAGATCGAGCACCGGCTCCTCAGCCTCGTCGCGCGCGAAGCGCCCGACCGAAGGCTCGGTGGTACGCGCGGCGCGCCATGGCGTGGACGCAATCAGCGTTCCCGTGGACTGCCCAGTCGCCCGTTTGCGGCGACGGGCGTCACCGCCGTCTTCCTGATCGAGCACGCCGGCGTGTCCGTGGCCGCTAAGCTGCCCACTCGCCTGCCCACTCGCCTGCCCACTCGCTTGACCGCTGCCGGCCGCGCGCGTGAACAGCGTACCAAGCTCGCGACTGCCCGACGCGTTCGCTTCGCCGATCAGACGCTGCAGCTCGTCGGCGGTGCGCAGTAAGGCCACCTGCAACACCTGCTGACGCGCACGCGCCATCGCATCACGCAGACGCACGGCCACGACCGGTACCGGCACGAAGTCGGTGGCCTGCAGTTCGAACGCGTGCACCGCATCCTCTTCACGCGCGGAAGCGAATACGATCGCCGTGGGACGCTCGGACGCCGCGAGTGATTGCACGAACGCAAAGCCCGACATGTCGGCCAGCTCCGCACTCACCAGCGCAATATCGGGGACGGGAGAGAGCGCGGCACGCGCCGACGTGGAGTCGGTGTGATATCCGAGTACCGACGCATCGAGCGTGGGCGTTAGGTGGGCCAGCAGTTCGGGAACAGACGCCGGAACCTGGCCGAAAACGACGACACGAAGAGGCATGACTGTTAGTGAAAACGCGAGCAGATATGATGCGATCACGACCACGGCGACGCGAGCTGCCAGACGACGGTGCACTACCGGTCGCCCCGCATATCTTACGGACCAGATCGCCGATACGTTGAGGAGAAAATACCGAAAACAGGAAAATGACGGACCGCCGTGTGCCGGAAACAGGACACGCAGCACATGGTGTGACCCATGCCCCGCGTGTGAAGTGCGTTCGTTCCCTGCGCCGAGGTGTTCGCGCTACACGCTCGGACTAGGCCGCGCTGATCGCCGTGGCGTGTTCCGTTACAACGCGTACCTGATCGTCGATGATTTGCAGGAAGCCCCCCTCGATGCCGAAGCGCTGTTCGCCCTCGGCCGTGTCGAGCCGCAGCGTCCCCTTGCCCAACAGCGTCATCAGCGGCGCGTGCATCGGCAAGATTCCCATCTCGCCGTCGAACGCCGGCGCGATGACGCCCCGCGCGGTACCCTCGAAGAGCACGCGCTCGGGGGAAATCACCGACACCTTGAGTGAGTCGCTCATGCGATCAGCTCTGGAACTTCTTCGCGTTGGCGACCACGTCGTCCACGCCACCGGCCATGAAGAACGCCTGCTCCGGCAGGTTGTCGAACTCACCGGCGCAGATCCGCTCGAACGAGGAGATCGTCTCCTCGAGCTTCACATACTTGCCGGGGATGCCCGTGAACTGCTCGGCCACGGCGAACGGCTGCGACATGAAACGCTGCAGACGGCGCGCACGACCCACGATCTTCTTGTCGTCTTCGGACAGTTCGTCCATGCCAAGAATCGCGATGATGTCCTGGAGCTCCTTGTACCGCTGCAGGATGCGCTGCGTGGTGGTCGCCGCGTTGTAGTGACGCTCACCGATGTACTGCGCGTCGAGGATGCGCGAGGTGGAGTCGAGCGGGTCCACGGCGGGATAGATGCCAAGCTCGGTGATCTTACGATTGAGCACGACCGTGGCGTCCAAGTGGGCGAACGCGGTGGCGGGCGCCGGATCGGTCAAGTCGTCGGCCGGCACGTAGATGGCCTGCACCGACGTGATCGAGCCGTTACGCGTGGACGTGATGCGCTCCTGCAGTTCGCCCATTTCCGTGGCGAGCGTGGGCTGGTACCCCACGGCGCTCGGCATGCGGCCCAGCAGCGCGGACACTTCCGAACCGGCCTGCGTGAAGCGGAAGATGTTGTCGACGAACACGAGCACGTCGGCGTTCTCGACGTCGCGGAAATACTCGGCGACGGTGAGACCGGCGAGCGCCACGCGGAGACGGGCTCCCGGCGGCTCGTTCATCTGTCCGTAGATCAGCGCGACCTTGTCGAGAATGCCCGCTTCCTGGAACTCGAGATAGAGGTCGTTGCCTTCGCGCGTGCGCTCACCAACGCCACAGAACACGGACTTACCACCGTGTCCCTTCGCGACGTTGTTGATGAGCTCCTGAATGATGACGGTCTTGCCGACGCCGGCGCCGCCAAAGAGCCCGATCTTTCCACCCTTCACGAACGGGGCGACGAGATCTACGACCTTGATGCCCGTTTCGAACACTTCCGTTTTCGGGAGCAGATCGACGAAGTCGGGACGCTTGCGGTGGATGGGCCAGCGCAGTGCGTCCTTCGGGATCGGTGCGCCTTCGTCAACGGGCTCACCGAGCACGTTCAGAATGCGGCCGAGCGCGGGCGCGCCGACGGGCACGGTGATCGCGCCACCGGTGTCGATCACGTCCATGCCACGCGTGACGCCGTCGGTGCTCGACATGGCGACGGCGCGAACCTGGTTGCGACCGATGTGCTGCTGCACTTCGGCGGTCACGGAGATCACCTGTCCATCAGGCGCCGTACCTTCCACCCGCACCGCGTTGTACAACTCGGGCAGATGATCGTTGTCGAAGGCCACGTCGATGACGGGGCCGATAACCTGAATGATCTTGCCGACAGTGGTCGGCGCGGCAGTGGTAGCCATGAGAC
Source organism: Gemmatimonadota bacterium (assembly GCA_002737115.1). Classification (GTDB taxonomy): domain Bacteria; phylum Gemmatimonadota; class Gemmatimonadetes; order Gemmatimonadales; family Gemmatimonadaceae; genus Gemmatimonas. Next base: position 25,948 of record NSHR01000009.1, read on the forward strand.
TCTATGTGGAGATAGGGAAATCAGCCCTGCAGTGCCGATGCGCCGCCGACGATTTCGGCGATTTCCTGCGTGATCTGCGCTTGCCGCGCGGAGTTGTACGTGCGCTTGAGCAGTTGCAGCATCTCGGTCGCGTTGTCGGTGGCGTTCTTCATCGCCGTCCGACGCGCGCCCTGCTCACCCGCGGCCGTTTCCACGAGCGCCCGGTACACGGTGTTGCGCACATACAGCGGCAACAACGCTTCGAGGATTTCGTCGGCCGACGGCGCGAGAATGAAATCGCGCGACAACCCGGCACCGGCCGTGGTCGGTGCCACGACCGGCAACAGCTGTTCGGTGGCCGGCGGCGTGGAGAGCGCGGACTTGTACTTGGCGTAGGTCACGTGCACCGCATCGAGATCACCCGACGCGAAGCGCGTCATGAGCGTGTCGATGAGCGACGTGGCATCGGCCGACGTGGGCTTGTCGCTGATATCGGCACGCTGCGACGCGAGGTCGCGACCGAGATACTTGAAGAAGCCGATGCCCTTACGGCCCACGATGTGCAGCTCGACGCTGATGCCCTTCCCTTCCAGCTCGGCGAGACGCGCGCGCGCCTCACGCAGCAGGTTGGTGTTGAATGCGCCGCAGAGGCCGCGATTCGCCGTGAGCACCACCAGCGCCACTTTCTTGATCTGCGCCGGGCGGCGAAGCAGCGGGAAACGCTCCGCCAGTTCCGGCGTATAGACGTGCGACAGCACCTCGCCAAGCGCCAGCGCGTACGGACGCGCGGACGACACGCGATCCGCCGCGCGCTTCATCTTGGAGGTGGCGACCATTTCCATCGTGCGCGTGATCTTGCGCGTGTTTTCGACGGACTTGATGCGCCCCTTGAGTTCGCGGCCTTTGGCCATGTTACAGGCTCTTGGAGTACTGCTCGATGCCGCGCTTCAGCTCCGCTTCCATGTCCTTCGAAAGCGCCTTGCTGGTGCGAACCGTCTCAGCGACCTGCGGGAACTGGGCACGCATGAACTCGAGGAACCCCTTCTCCCACGCGCGCACCTTGCCCGTCTCGATCGCGTCGAGCAAGCCGTTGGTCACGGCGTAGATCACCATCACCTGCTCCTCGAACGGCATGGGCTGGTACTGCCCCTGCTTGAGGATTTCGACGGTGCGGGCTCCACGCTCGAGCTGACGCTTGGTGGCGGGATCGAGATCCGACGCGAAGGCGGCGAAGGCTTCGAGTTCGCGGAACTGCGCGAGGTCGAGACGGAGACGACCCGCCACGCTCTTCATGGCCTTCGTCTGAGCCGAACCACCGACGCGGGACACCGAGATACCGACGTTCACGGCCGGGCGAATGCCGGCATTGAAGAGGTCCGTTTCCAGGAAGATCTGTCCGTCGGTGATCGAGATGACGTTGGTCGGGATGTACGCCGAGACGTCGCCGGCCTGCGTTTCGATGATCGGCAGCGCGGTGAGCGAACCACCCGGCTTGAGGATCGTCTTGCCATCGACCACGCCGTCGTCTTCACGCAGCTTGGCCGCGCGCTCGAGCAAACGGCTGTGGAGATAGAACACGTCGCCCGGATAGGCTTCACGGCCCGGCGGACGGCGCAAGATCAGCGAGAGCTGACGATAGGCCGCGGCCTGCTTGGACAAGTCGTCGTACACGCACAACGTGGGCTTGCCCTCGTTGTACATGAAGTACTCGGCCATCGCGCAGCCCGAATACGGCGCGATGTAGAGCATCGGCGCCGGATCGGACGCCGAGGCGGCGACGATGATGGTGTACTCGAGTGCGCCGGCCTGACGGAGCCGCTCGACGACCGTGGCGATGGTGGAGGCTTTCTGGCCGATGGCGACGTACACGCAGACGACGCCCTGCCCCTTCTGATTGATGATCGTGTCGATGGCCACGGCGGTTTTGCCCGTGGACCGGTCGCCGATGATGAGCTCGCGTTGGCCGCGGCCGATCGGGATCATGGAGTCGATGGCCTTGATGCCCGTCTGCATGGGCTCCTTGACCGGCTGCCGCACGATGATGCCGGGGGCCGGGGACTCGACCTTGCGGAAGGCGGTGCTGCGGATGTCGCCGAGGCCGTCGATGGGGCGGCCGAGGGGATCAACGACGCGACCGATCAGTTCCGGTCCAACGGGCACTTCCAGCACGCGGGCGGTGCGACGGACTTCATCGCCCTCCTTGAGCTGGAGGTAATCGCCGAGGATGATGGCACCGATGTTGTCCTCTTCGAGGTTCAACGCCATGCCGGTGATGACGGCCTTCGTTTCCGAGGCGGTGAACTCGAGCATCTCGCCGGCCATGACCTTACCCAGGCCATAGACGCGGGCAATGCCGTCTTTCACTTCGAGGATGGACCCGACTTCCTCGACGTTGAGATCGGCGAGATCCGCCGCTTCAATTTCGCGGAGGAGAATGTCTTTGATTTCGCCGGGGCGCAGGGCGGTCTGAGTAGCCATGAGGCAGGGGCTTTATATGCGTGGTAACGATTCGGGGATAGCTTGTGAAAATTATCACATGGGGTGAGTCGGTGCAACCCAGCGGTGCTGGGCAGCTTTGGCCATGAACGGCAGACAGAAGACAGCACCCCGCAACAGCAGACCGCAGACAGCAGACAGCAACAGCAACAGCCAGAACACGGAGACCACGGATCGCACGGAAACAACACGGATAAGCCCGCCTGGCGGAGAGGCCGGCGCGGCTGACGGGATTGCTTTTGAGTAAAAAAGCGCTTCGGAGGGGGGCGTCGCGGGGCCGGTCGCCCACACGGAGCAGATCCGTGTTGTTACGGTGTTATCCGCGTGATCCGTGTTCTGGCTGTTGCGGTTGCGACCTAGCCTGCCGTCGGATCCCCGAATGCGGCCTGACCGAAGCGCTCGAGCAGGTCGACGGTGCGGAGACGGGACAGGCTGGAGGCGCGGGCGCCGACGAGGCGCTGGGTGGTGCTGGAGAGGTGCGACGAGCTGGCGAAGCCCAGCACCTGCGCCACGTCGCGCACATCGTAGCCGGCGTTTTTGGACAGTTCGGCGGCGGCGAGGACCCGTACGAGGTCGATCACGCGCTTGAGGGTGGGGGCCTGCCCCACGGCGAAGCTGCGTGACAGGTGCTCGCGCGACACGCTGAGCTCCTTGGCCAGCTGGTCGGTGCGGACCGGTCGGCCGGCGCGGCGCACGACGCTTTGCCAGACGGCGATCTGCAGCGGGGTTTCGAGATGCAGCATGGCCGGCGGCTGCGACAGCGCCCGCTCGAAGCGGCTGGAGAAGGCACGCCGGAGCACGAGCTCGCGGGCCACACTGTCGTCCACGCCTTCAACGAGGATGTCGGCCACCCCGGCATCGGCCGCTCGCGCCACGAGCGGTGCGTCGGCGGGCAGCAGGGTCGTGATCAGGACGAACGGGAGACTGGGAAACTCCTCGGCCCGGGCGATCAGCCGCTGCGCGTCGTCGCCGGCGCCCGCGTCGATGATAACGACGTCGACGAGTTCCTTGATGAGATACTCCTCGACGTCCGCCGCGCTTTTAGCGGCATGCACGTGGGCGCGGCGGCGCGGGAACGCCGCACGAACGAGGGCCCGCGCGCGCTCACGCTTGAGCAGGGCGACCACGCACATCGGTGGCGCGGTGCTGTCGGCACCGTGGCGGGTGGGCATCAGCGGGAGTGCTCGGTGTGCACGCCGGCGCGCGGCGTGGGCGCCTGGGCCGGATCGGCGGCCGGATCTTCCCCGCGGACCATGGCGTGGGCGCGCGTCAGCACGTCGCGGGCATTGGCGTAGGAGACCAATTGCGTGGCGTCTTTAAACGAGGCCCACCGGCAGGCGGTAATGCCCTCGTCCCGCTGCGGTGTGGTGGGAGAGGCGTCACTGCGCATGAGGTAGAAATGACAGACCTTGTGCACCAGCTTGCCGCGGAACCGAAAGAACCAGTTGATGGTATCGATCGCGCCATCGAGTGCGACATCATCGAGCCCGGTTTCCTCGCGCACTTCACGCAGCGCGGCGGCTTCGGGCGGCTCATCGGTTTCGAGATGTCCTTTCGGAAATCCCCAGTTCTGATAGCTGTCGCGAATGAGCAGGAACATCGGCTCGCCATCTTGCACGCGATACACGACGCCACCAGCCGACGTTTCGAGGGTGGCGCGCCCGGAGCGCTTGTGCGGATCGCGCGACGTCGTCACCGCGATGCGACCGAGAGAGGCGGCACGAGCACCCGATTCAGCTCGTCTGGGCGGTGTCGCCCGAGGCCACACCGATCAGCGGCGCACTTCCTTCAAGCGTGGCGCGCCCTTCGATGAACTGGCGAACGAGCGGGTCGGTGCTGTGCTGAATTTCATCCACCGTCCCGACGGCGCGCACCTCACCCTCGTACAGCATCGCGATGCGCGTGCCCACGGTGTAGGCGCTCCGCATATCGTGCGTGATGACGATGCCGGTGACCCCCAGCTGCTCCCGCATGCGCACCATGAGCGCATCGATGGTGGCCGACGTCACCGGGTCGAGACCGGTGGTGGGTTCGTCATACAGGATGTACTTGGGGCGCAGGGCGATCGCGCGGGCGATGCCGACGCGCTTCCGCATGCCGCCGGAGAGTTCGGCCGGCATGCGGCTCTTCACATCGGGCAAATCGACCAGCGAGAGCGCTTCGTCGACCCGGATGGTGATTTCCGACTCACTGAGTTCGCCCTGCTTGCGCAGCCCCATGGCGACGTTCTCCCCGATGGTCATGGAGTCGAAGAGCGCCGCGAACTGGAACACGTAGCCGATCCGTCCACGCAGCGCGTAGAGGTCCTTGCGCGCGAGTTGATCGACGCGGAGGCCATCGACCCAGACTTCGCCCTCATCGGGTTCGAGGAGGCCGACGATGTGCTTGATCGCCACCGACTTGCCGGTTCCGGAATAGCCGATGATCACCATGGTCTCGCCTTCATTGACCTGAAGGGAGAAACCGCGGAGCACCTGCTTGGGCCCGAAAGCCTTGTGGACGTTCTTGAACTCGATCATGAGATCACAAATGTACCGCCAAAGTTCGGCGAAGGTAGGCGTGACCTTGTGGGTCGCGCACAGAAAGGGGCGCCCGATGTCGGACGCCCCTCATGACCTGCGGCCCCTGCGGATCCGACGTCGCCTTTTACGCGGCGAAACTGGACAGGGCGCGACCCACATCGCCTTCACGGAGGCGCTTGAGGGCCCGATCGCGTAGCTGACGCACGCGCTCGCGGGTGACACCCAGCATGGTGCCGATCTCCTCGAGCGTGTGCTCACGGCCGCCTTCGAGACCGAAGTAAAGACGGAGCACCTTGGCGTCGCGCGGCGGCAACGTGGAGAGCGCCTGCTCGATTTCGTCGGTGAGGAAGCGGTTCATAGCTTCCTCTTCGGTGTCGGGCATCTCATCCGCCACGAAGCGCTCGATCAGCGAGCGATCGCCATCGGGATCCATCGGGGCATCGAGACGCACGTCGCCGGTGTTCAAGGCCGCGAGCGACTGCACCACGTCGACCGACAGGCCGGTGACCTGCGCGAGTTCTTCGGGCGAGGGCTCGCGACGGAGCTTCTGCCGGAGAATTTCCGACGCCTTAATGATGCGCGAGAGATCGGCGGTGCGATTGAGCGGCACACGCACCGTGCGCCCCTGTCGCGCGAGTGACGAGAGGATGGCCTGACGGATCCACCACACGGCGTACGAAATGAACTTGACCCCTTGATCGGGATCGAACTTCCGCGCAGCGGTGAGTAGCCCGACGTTGCCTTCACCGATCAGATCGATGAGGGGCAATCCGCGGTTCTGATATTTTTTGGCCACCGAGATGACAAAGCGGAGATTGCGCTTCACGAGCTCCTGCAGCGCGTCCTGGTCACCGGTGCGGATTTTTTTCGCGAGCTCAATCTCTTCGGCCGCTTTTAACAGCGGATACGTGCTGACTTCGTAGAGATACTGGTCGAGGATATCGCGCTCGGGTTCGCTGGGCGCGATGCCCGCGGGTGCCGCACGACGGCGCTTCCGCTTGACTTCAGTCATGGTGTTCTATGAGACCTTGGGATGAGACATCACCCCTGAAGGAGGAAACGAAATGGCGACGGCTTGCCAGTGAACGGCGCTGGCGACCCAAGAGATCCCAACCTGCCGCGACCAAACATTAACGGGGGGAGCCCTACAAGATACTCAAACAGGAGTCTTTCGCCAGTCTAATTCTGTGGAACTCTGCTTGACGCCGGACATACACCGCACTAGACTGCGCGTTCCTGATGCCCTCGCCAGCACCGTGCTGCTGGGACGGCGAATGCACAGGGAGCCAGTACCGGGGGCGTAGCTCAGTTGGGAGAGCGCTTGAATGGCATTCAAGAGGTCAGCGGTTCGATCCCGCTCGTCTCCACTCCGGTTGGTGCACGTAACGAACGCGTGCGGTCGCGGGTCTGCGGGAATAGCTCAGTTGGTAGAGCACAACCTTGCCAAGGTTGGGGTCGCGGGTTCGAGTCCCGTTTCCCGCTTGTAGTACACCGGTGTCTTGGGTCGTTAGCTCAGTTGGTTAGAGCGCCACGTTGACATCGTGGAGGTCACAAGTTCGAGTCTTGTACGACCCATCCGTTGGTCTGTTGGTGCTGGTGTGGGACAACTTGGTGAACGCTCGTCAGTAGCGAGAGCATGTACGATTCACTAGGTTCCGGAACTCTCTGAGAGGAGAGGCTGTGCGGTGATCGTGGTGCATCGGAGTTCTGCGCCTATAGCTCAATTGGATAGAGCATCTGACTACGGATCAGAAGGTTGGAGGTTCGAGTCCTTCTAGGCGCGTAGTGGTTTTGATGCAGGTCGCACCATGAGATCGCACGGGGCGTAGCTTAGCCCGGTAGAGCGCGTGCTTCGGGAGCACGAGGTCGCAGGTTCGAATCCTGTCGCCCCGACTGTATAAACTGTGTAAATAGAGACCCCGCAACGACTTCGGTCGCTGCGGGGTTCTTTGTGTCAGCCAACCTGCCGGGTGGTCACCCCTGGGTCCACTTGGCGACCAGCCGCTGCCACGGGATCACCGCCGCCACCAGCGCCAGCGTGACCAGCGTGCCCACCAGCGCCCGCTTGGCCTTGGTGGCCGAGTCCGAGGCCTTCTTGACCCGCACGCTCGACACCGTCGCCACGATGACGGCCAGCACCATCAGGAACGGGTGCTCCACCACCAGCCGGCGCAGGGCGGGATCCTTCATCGTGCTGCTCATCGACGCGCGCGCCGCGGCCACCGCCGGGCTCACGAACCACAGGCCAAGGCCGGCCAGCAGCTGCAGGTGCACCAGCAGCGTCAGCTTCTGCACCAGACCGGTATCGGCTTCCGACCACGTGGCACGGCGGCTGCCCGCCCGCGACAGGACCAGCACGCCGACGATAAGGACGGCCCAGGCCAACAGGTTGTGCGCACTACTCAAGAATCCGTACATCTGCTCGTCCTCCGAAGAATGAAACGCACAAAACGCGCCGTGTGGCGGTCTCCCACGCGGGGAATGTTATCCTGCGTGCAGCCGCTCCGCTCCTTCTTTCTCACGACTCCACCCATCGATGCCACTGACGCGGTCACGCCAAAAGGCCGGCAACGTGCTTGTCCTCGTGCTGGTCATCGCCCTCAACGGGCTCGCCGCCAGCGGCGCGATGAGCGGGGATTCCATCGGCGTGATCGCCAACCGCTACCGCTCGCTCTTCCTCCCGGCCGACTACGTCTTCGGGATCTGGAGCCTGATCTATCTCGGGCTCATCGCCACCGCGATCTATCAGGCGCTCCCCACCGCCGGGGCGGAGCGCGCCGTGCAGCGACTCGGCATCTGGTGGGCCGTGACCGGCGCGCTGAACGTGGCGTGGATAGCGCTCTTCTCGTTCGGACAGTTCGCGCTCGCGCTCCCCGTCATGGTGCTCTTTCTCGTCACGTTAGTCGTGATCGGAGAGCGGGTGCGCGCGGGCTCGGCCGCTTCATTTACTGAGCAGGCCTTCCTGATCTGGCCGCAGGACATCTACCTCGCGTGGATCTCGGTGGCGCTGATCGCGAACAGCTTTCAGTTCGCGCAGGCCGTGCAGTGGAGCGGATTCGGCATCGCGGAATCCACTTGGGCCGTGACCATGATGCTGGTGGCCACGCTGCTCGGCGTGACCATGGCCTGGGCGCGCGGCAACTGGCTCTTCCCGCTCGTCGTCGCGTGGGCGCTGCGCGGCATCGGCGCGCGATACCCGGAGGTCGCGGCCATCGCCGACACCACCCGTTGGCTGGTGCCCGCCGGCGTCGCAGCCGGCGCCGTCGCGTGGCTGGCCGGACGCCGCGCCCGCCACAACCACCCTACTTGGCGGTAACCTTGGCCAGCGCCGCCTCGAAGGCGAGTCGCGCCGCGTCGTCGCTGCTGATGCGCCGGGTGAGCTCGCCATAGCTCGCCTCGGTCAGCCCCTGCGCTTTCAGCACCACCGCCCGCTCCGTGTGGTACTTGGCGCGCAGCTCCGCCAGCACCTCTGGCGTCTTGTTCTTGGGGTCGGCGTACTGGGCGTCGGCCCGCTCCCGCAGGGTATTCACCGCCGCATGGGCGCGCGCGAAGGGAGTCATCGCGGCCACGCTATCGGCGTGGGGCGCGGCGGCGACCGGCGACACCCCGGCCGGCGGCGTAGCCGTCTGTGCGTGGAGCGGACGGGGAGACCCCATCATGGCACAGCCGATCGCCAGCAGGGGAACAAGGCAGCGCAGCACAGGAAACTCCGAAGGCCGAGTGAGGGCGGCTGACAGCACACCGCCCGCGGAAGCTCAGCCCGTCAGGACTGTGCGTCAACGGGTTGGCGCGAGAACGCGTTGTATTCTTGCCATTTCGGCGCTCGCCCACGAAGGTTGAGGTTGGCAGTTTTGTCCCGTAGTTCCCCTCCCTGCAGTTCCCCCCCCGAACGAGGTCTGGCATGAAGGCGATCTCCGCACTGGCGGTTACGCTCTCATTCGCCGTCGCCCTTCCCGGCCATAGCGATTCTCGGCCTACCGATCCCCCGATAGCGCCTCGCGCTGTGGGTCATCCGGTGATACCCCGCCCCGCGGCGCGCCGCGTCGGCGCGCTCAAGACGCCCCCCGTGAAATGGATGGCGCCGGAAGAGCTCAACGGGGTGGTCAAGCAGTACTGTCAGAAGTGCCACAATCCGACGATGCGCCGCGGCAATCTGTCGCTGGCGGACTTCGATGTGGGCGCCCCTGACGCGAAAGCCGACGTGGCGGAGAAGGTCGTCGCGAAACTGCGTTCCGGCATGATGCCGCCGGTAGGTTCGGCGCGTCCGAGCGCGGACACGCTCGATGCGCTCGTGACCTCGCTCGAGCGTCAACTCGACGCCAGCGCCATCGCGCATCCGAATCCCGGTCGTCGTACGTTTCAGCGATTGAATCGGGCGGAGTATCGCTTGGCGATTGCCGATTTGTTGAAGCTCGACGTCGATGCGGCGGCGTATCTCCCGCCGGACACCAAGAGCGACAATTTCGACAACATCGCCGACGTGCAGGCGCTGTCCCCGACGCTGCTGAGCGCGTATCTGCGGGCGGCGAGTGATCTGAGCCGGTTAGCGATCGGCAATGCGGCCGCCAGTGCCGCCTCGAATACGTACACGATGCCGAAGCTGGCGTCGCAGGTGGATCACGTGGAGGGCACGCCGTTCGGTTCGCGCGGCGGCATGGCCGTGGTGCACATGTTCCCCGCCGACGGCGAGTATCGCTTCGACGTGAACTTCTTCCACGAAACCACGGGCGCCTTTGCCGGCGGCCTGGCCCGCGGCGAACAGATTGAGATTTCCGTTGATGGCGAGCGCGTTGCATTGCTCGGCATCGACCGCTTCATGCATGCCTCCGACCCGAACGGCGTGGCGATGGGGAGTGAGCGCGTGCGGGTCACCGCCGGCCCGCACAAGATCGCCGCGGCGTTCGTGCCACCGGCGTTTCAGGGCGTCGTGCAGGATCTCATCAGCCCGCTCAAGTATTCGCTGAATAGCACGTCGAATGCGGTGGCATATGGCTTCTCGCTGTTGCCACACCTGCGCGAACTCACGGTAAATGGCCCGTACGCGGTGACCGGCGTGTCCGACACACCGGTGCGTCGCAACATCTTCAGCTGCCAGCCTGCCACCGTGTCTGCCGAGCGGCCGTGTGCGCAGTCGATCGTGAATCGTCTGGGCATGATGGCGTATCGCCGTCCGCTCACCGAGGAAGATCGCGCTGGCCTGATGTCGCTGTACGATGCCGGCCGCAAGAGCACCAACTTCGAGACCGGCGTACGCACGGCCCTCGAGGGTATGCTGGCCAGTCCCGATTTTGTGTTCCGCTTCGAACAGGCGCCGCGCGACGTGGTTGCCGGTGCGAATTACAAACTGCGCGACATCGACCTGGCGTCGCGGTTGTCGTTCTTCCTGTGGTCGGCCCCGCCCGATCGGGCGTTGCTCACCGCCGCTAGCCGCGGCACGCTCTCGCAGCCGGCGGGGCTCGAGCGCGAGGTTCGTCGCATGCTCGGCGATCCGCGCGCCAAGGCCCTGTCTACGCGCTTCGCGGCGCAGTGGCTGCGCCTGCCCGATCTCGACATCGTGCAGCCCGACATCCGGCAGTATCCCGATTTCGACGAGCAGCTGCGCGGCGCGATGCGAGAGGAGACCGAGCTGTTCTTCGACGACCTAGTGCGCCGAGATCGGCCGTTGCTCGACCTGTATCGCGCCGACTACACCTTCGTGAACGAGCGGCTCGCGCAGCACTACGGCATCCCCAACATCGTCGGCCCGTCGTTCCGGCGGGTGTCGTATGCTGACGCCGGACGGCGCGGCATTTTGTCGCACGCCAGTGTGCTCACGCTGACCTCGCACGCCGGCCGCACGTCGGCGGTGGAGCGCGGCAAGTGGGTGATGGAAGTGTTGCTCAACTCCCCGCCGCCGCCGCCGCCGCCGGGCGTTCCCGATCTCGAAGCGACCCCGGGCAGCAGTTCTGGCCGACTGCTCACGGTGCGCGAACGGATGGAGGAGCACCGCAAGAGCCCCGCCTGCGCCAGCTGCCACAAAATGATGGACCCGATCGGTCTGGCGATGGAGCAGTACGACGTGACGGGACGTCTGCGCGTGCGCGACAACGGCATGCCGATTGATTCGCGCGGCGATCTGTGGGACGGCAGCACCGCCAGCACAGTGGCCGAATTGCAGCGGGCACTGCTGCGGCGCGAAGACGCCCTGCTGCGCACGTTCACGCGCAACCTGATGGCGTACGCCATCGGACGTCGCATCGAAGCGTATGACATGCCGTCCGTGCGCGGGATCGTGCGTGACGCGGCGAAGCAAGACCATCGCATGACCGCCTACATCCTTGGCGTTGTTCGCAGCCCCGCGTTCCGCATGCAGCGGGCGGAAGGCGTCATTCCGAAGGCCACCGACGCGTCATCCGGCGCGTCGTCCCCGTCGTCTAAGTAAGGAGCCGCCTCATGGCGTTCATCAGCCGCCAACCACTGCCGCGCCGTACGTTCCTCAAGGGACTCGGCACGATGGTCGCGCTTCCGTATCTGGACGCGATGATTCCCACCACGGCCTTCGCCGCCAGCGCACCGGCCAATCCGGCGCGCCTGCTCTGTCTCGAGATGGTGCACGGGGCGGCCGGCTGCAGTCCGTTCGGTCTCACGGAACATCTGTGGGCGCCGCCTACGACCGGACGCGCGTTCGATTTAAGCGGGACGTCGTTGTCGCCGCTGGAATCGTGGCGCAAGTATCTCACGATCGTGAGCAACACCGACGTGCGCATGGCGGAAGCGTACAAGTCGGAAGAGATCGGCGGTGACCATTTCCGGTCGAGCGCGGTGTTTCTCACGCAGGCGCATCCGACGCAGACGGAAGGCTCGGACATCTTCGCGGGCACATCGCTCGATCAGATGTACGCGCAGCGCTTTGGCCAGGTGACCCCGATTCCGTCCATGCAGCTGTGCATTGAGCCGCTCGATCGCGCCGGCGGCTGTGCGTATGGCTACTCGTGCATGTACACCGACTCGATCAGCTGGAGCTCGCCGACCGAACCGCTGCCGATGATCCGTGATCCGCGCGTCGCGTTCGAGCAGCTGTTCGGCACGGGTGGCACGCCGGCCGAGCGCGCCGATCGCACGCGCAGCACGGGCAGTGTGCTCGACTGGATCACCGGACGCGTGTCGCAGCTGAATCGTCAGCTCGGCGCCAGCGACCGGCGTCGTATGGAGCAGTACCTCGAGAACATCCGCGAGATCGAGCGGCGCATTCAGCAGGTCGAAGCGCGCAACGCGTCGGGTGAGGAACGTGAACTGGCCGGTGCACCGGCCGGTGTGCCGGATTCCTACACCGATCATGTGAAGATCATGTTCGACCTGCAGGTACTCGCGCTGCAGAGTGACATGACGCGCGTGTTCTCGTTCAAGATGGGCCGCGATGCCTCGGCCCGCGTGTATCCGGACAGCGGCGTGGCGACGGGTTTCCATCCGTCGTCGCACCATGGCAACAACCCGGCCCGCGTGCGGGAGTTCGCCGAGATCAACCGCTACCACGTCAGTCTGCTGCCATACCTGCTCGACAAGCTCAAGACGACGATGGATGGCGATACGCCGTTGCTCGACAACACCACGATCGTGTACGGCTCGCCGATGTCCGACAGCAACACGCACAACCACCGTCGTTGCCCGCTGATTCTGCTCGGTGGCGGCCACGGTCTGGCGTCGGGCAATCAGCACCTGAAGGCACCCGACGGCACGCCGATGGCCAACGTGATGCTCAGCCTGATGCACAAACTGGGCATGGACGACCTGAACACATTTGGCGACAGCAACGGCGAGTTCGCGTTCTAATCTGTCTTTGACCTGTTTACCACGCGGAGCGAAGGGCATATGAATCGAGCGATGCTGAAGGTGTTCGGGGTGATCGCGCTGGGTATTCCCGGGGGACTGCCGATTGCGCTGCCTGTGGCGCTGCCGCCCACGACGCCGGTGGCCGATGCCGCCATGCGCGGCGATGGGGCCACGGTGCGTGCGCTGGTGGCGACCGGAGTCGACGTGAACGTGGCGCAGGGCGATGGCATGACGGCGTTGCACTGGGCGGCCAATCGCGGCGACTCGGCGCTCGCCGTCGTACTGCTGCGCGCCAAGGCGCGCCTCACCGCGACCACGCGGATCGGCGGCTACACGCCGCTTCATGTGGCGAGTCAGAACGGAGCCACCGGCGTGGTGCGCGCCCTGCTGGCCGCGAAGGCCGATGCACGCGCCGCGACGACCAACGGCACGACGCCGTTGCATCTGGCGGCCGTGGCTGGCGTTCCGGGCACGATCACGGCGTTGATCGCCGCGGGCGCCGACGTGAACGCGAAAGAACCGTCGTGGGGCCAAACGGCGCTGATGGCGGCCGCCGCACGAGGCCGAGCTGACGCGGTGCGGACGCTGCTGAAGGCCGGGGCGGACCCGGCGATCACCGCAAAGACGGTGGATATCATGGCCGCTGCCGCGCAGGACCGTCAGGCCAAGTCGAAGCGCGATGCGGTGCTCGCGCAGCTGCGCGAGGAGCAAGGGCAGACGAAGAATCTGAACTGGATGCCGAATCCGCAGCAGGTGCAAGCGGCGGTGAAGGCCTCGCGCGAAGTCGAGGTGCTGGCGGCCTCCAAGGCGGCCCTTGAGGGCGCGGCCGCGGCCGCGGCGGCCGAGGAGGCGCGACTGGCCGCGCAGGGTGGTCGTGGCCTCGACGACGACAACCCAGCGTACAACGAGCAGCTCGGCGTGCAGGGCGGCCACACGGCGCTGCTGCTGGCGGTGCGCGAAGGACAGGTTGACGCGGTCGATGCGTTGCTCGATGGTGGCGCGAACATCGATCAGGTGAGCGCCGGTGACCACACGAGCCCGATGCTGATGGCCTCGATCAACGGGCACTATGACCTGGTGATGCGGCTGATCAAGCGCGGGGCGAATCCCAATCTGGCCAGCGACGCCGGCGCGGCCCCGCTCTTCGCGGTGCTGAACAAAGAATGGGCGCCTTCCACGCGTACGCCGCAGCCGGCGTTCCAGCTGCAGCAGCAAGCCACGTATCTCGTGGTGGTCGAGGCGCTGCTGAAGGCCAAGGCGAATCCCAATGCGCGCTTGACCCGCTCGCTGTGGTATACCACGTACAACCGCGATAATCTCGGCGTCGACTTTACCGGCGCCACGCCGTTCTTTCGGGCGGCCTACGCCACCGACATTCCCGCGATGAAGCTGTTGCTGGCGGGTGGTGCCGACCCCATGATCGCGACGATCAAGCCCAAACCGAGGTCGCGTCGTGGCGCGGTGGCGGTGACCCGCGAAGACCCGTCGGGACTGGCGCCGATCGCCGACGGCGGCTTGGGTGTGTTTGCGATTCACGCCGCGGCCGGCGTGGGATACGGACAGGGCTTTGCGGCCAACGATCACCGTCATACCCCAGACGGCTGGCTGCCCGCGATGCGCTTTCTTATTGAAGAACTGAAGTTCGACGTGAACGCCCGCGACTTCAGCGGCTACACCCCGTTGCATCACGCCGCCGCACGCGGTGACAACGTGATGATCGAGTATCTGCTCTCGAAGGGGGCCGATGTGATGGCGGTGGCCCGGAGCGGACAGACCACGGTGGACATGGCGAACGGCCCGGTGCAGCGCATCTCGCCGTTTCTCGATACGGTGGCCTTGCTCGAGAAGCTGGGCGCGAAGAACAACCATCGTTGCGTGTCCTGCTAGTCCGGTCGCTTCTCGCGGGCGGCCTCGCGCTTCTGCTGGTCGGGTGTGGCGGGGGCGACAAGGGACCGACGGCACCGGCCTCGGTCGCCTCCGTCGTCATTGCACCCGCGAATACCACACTACTCGTCGGACAATCGCAGCAGCTCACCGCGTCGACGCTGGCTGCCAGTGGAGCCGCGCTGAGCGGACGGTCCGTCACGTGGAGCTCATCGAACAGTGCCGTGGGCACGGTGTCCGGTACGGGACTGCTCGCGGTGACCGCCCCCGGTGCGACGACGATCACCGCCACGAGTGAAGGCCGGGTCGGTACGGCGACGATCACGGTCATTCCGGTCCCGGTGGCGAGCGTCGTGGTGACCCCGGGGACGACGTCGATCCTGGTCGGACAAACCGTGCAGCTCACGGCCGCCGCGCGGGACAGCGTAGGCGGAGCGCTCTCCGGTCGCGAGGTGACCTGGAGCTCGAGCGACGTAACACGCGCGACCGTGTCCGGGACAGGGCTCGCGACGGCCCTCACAGTGGGCCCTGTGAGCATTTCGGGCACGACTGAGGGAAAGAGTGGCACCGCCTCCATTTCGGTGCTTCCCGTGCCCGTGGCGAGCGTGGCGATCGATGCGCCCCCCGCCCTGATCCGCGTTGGGCAGGCGGTGCAGCTGTCGGCCGCCGCCCGCGACAGTATCGGTGGCGCGCTGGCCGGTCGTCTCATCGCATGGTCATCAAATGACGCGACCATCGCCTCAGTCTCCGCGTCGGGCGTGTTGACGGGACTGCGCGCGGGGACGGTCACGATCTCCGCGGCCTCGGAAGGACGGAGCGCAACGGCCACCGTGACGGTGACCGCCTCGCTCGCGCCGCTCGTGATCCGTATCGCACCAGCCACGCTGACGCCCGGCCAGAGTGCCACGCTGACCGGCATCGGCTTTGCCGACGCGCTCGCCGAGAACAGGGTGACCGTGCGCGGCCAACCGGCCATCGTGAACAGTGTGTCCCCGACGCAGCTTACGTTCACCGTGCCCTGCGTGAACAGCGGGACCGTCGCTGTGCAGGTGACCACCGCGCTCGGCGTGGGTGCGCCGCTGTCGGCTCCGCTCACCGTGTCCGCGCGTCCGCTGGCCCGCGGCGAGTCGATGATCATGAACTCCGCCGACGCCAGCGTCTGCAACGAGCTGACATCGCTGTCCGCCTCGGCGCGCTATCTCGTGGTCGTGTCCAGCGCCGCCACGACGGCCAATGCCCAAGTCGACTTCCTGCTTTCGGGCAACACGCCGCCGCCGACGGCGAGCATCGGTCGGATTCCAGCGCCCATCGCGCGCGCCGTGCGTTCCTCCGAGGCCGCGGCGCCGGATGCCCATTTCGCGCATCTCGAACGGGAGCGGGCACTCTACGCGTCGCTGCACGCCAGCGGTGCCTTCCGTGAACGCCCGAAGCGCGCGACCACGGCGTCGGCCGCCCCCGGCCTTCGCGCGCCACCAGTGGTCGGCGACATGCGCGAGTTCTACTACAACTTCGGCGGCTGTGCCGACTCCACCAAGACGTTTCGCGGGCGCGCGATCAACATCGGCACGCGCGCGATCATCTGGGAGGATTCCGCGAACACGCTGCAGTCGTCGACCGACAACGCGCTCGCCGGCTATTACGCGCGACTCGGGCGGATTTTCGACGACGACCAGTACGAGGCCATTCGCAGCACGTTCGGCGATCCGCTGCGCCGCGATGCGGCGCTCGACAACGACGGCCGATTGCAGATGGTATTCACGCAGCGCCTCAATGGCAGCGGAGCGGCGGCCTACGTGACGTCGTGCGACCAGTCGGCGCGCAACACCACCAACCGGGCGGGCAGCAACTTCGGAGAGCTGTTTTACGGCACGGTGCCCACCACCGCCGGCTCGAACGTGAACAGCACGACGTTCCCCGACGGCTGGTTCTACTTCATGGCGCGGACCGTGGTGCACGAGGTCAAGCACATTGCGTCGCTGTCGGCGCGGGTGGCCAACGGGGCACTGTCGTTCGAGTCGTCGTGGCTGGAGGAGGGGACGGCGCGACACGCCGAGGAGATCTGGGTGCGCGCATCGCTGCACCGCGTGCCGTGGAAGGGAAACACCGGCTACGGCAGCGCGGCCACCAACGGGATTTTCTGCGATTTCAATCCGGCAAATGCGACCTGCAACGCGGCCGATGCGTTGCGTCGACCAAGCTACGGTATGCGCCGGCAGTTCAACGAGATCCGGCCGAAGCTGCTCGATCCATGGGATTGGTCGCCGTACGGCGATGCCACTGGGCAGACCGGTTCGGTGTTCTACCAAACCGTGTGGTCGCTGGTGCGCTACGCGATCGATCGATACGGCGCCAGCGATGCGGCCTTTCTCGGGGCACTCACCAACAGCGTGTCCAGCGGCACCACGAATCTCGCCAGTGTCAGTGGTGTGCCGATGGATCGCCTGATCGGCGGATGGGGCCTCGCCCTGTACGCCGACGACTATCCCGGGCTCGGTACGGCAAATGCGGATGTCATCGTACCGACGTGGAATCTGCGTGACATCTACGCCGGCTTGAACGCCGATCCCGCGTGGCGCACGCGCTGGACCAGTGCGATCCCGATCACGCCGGTCGCGGCGCCTTTCGGGGCGTTCGAGACCACGCGTACGGGATTACGCGGTGGCGCGCATGCGTACTTCGAACTGTCGGGGGCGGTGACGTCCCCGCAACTGCTACGGCTGCGCAGTATCACCGGCGGCGTGGCATCCACGAACCTGCGCCTCTCGATCCTTCGGCTCCAATGACCACGCGCTGTCCCCTGCAGCGGTGTCTCCGGCCTGCGCTCATCGTGCTGCTTGGTGTCGGACAACTCGCCGGCTGTCGTGGGCACACCGCCTCCTCGTCGTCACACGCGACCACGCTGGGTCACGCGATCGCCGCCGACACGGTGCGAGGCATCATGGCGATCACCGGCAGTGAACCACTGACCACCATGCAACTCACGACCACCACCGGGAGCCGGTGGCAGCTCGTGGGGGATTCACTCCAGACGCTCCGCGCCGCGGTGGGACTCGAGATCATGGTGCGCGGTGTCGCGCTCGCGACCGACCCCACGGCGCGCCCCGACGCGCAATTCGCGGTGGTGCGATTCGTCGTGCGCCGTGCCGATGGCGTTGCGGCGCAGGATGGTGTGATCGAACCCGACGGCACGGGCTTCGCGCTTCGTATGGCCGACGATCGCCGCGCGTCGCTCATCGACGCGCCGCTCGCGCTGCGCGAACGGATCGGCGCACGCATCTGGTGGGCGGGGCCGTTGGATCGGGCACCCATCGCCTATGGGATTCTGACGACAGCACGCTGACGAAGCGCGCAATCTCGACGATAAGCCTCAGCCGTAGTAGATACGATGCGCAGGTTAGGGACGAAGGATTTGACAGTCGGGTGTTATAGCGCTAAATCGGCAGTGCTGGTTCGGCCTCGGCCGCACGCACTGTGCGTACGCGGATTGCATCACGCCCGACTCATATCCAAAGGAGAGTCGATGTCCCGAATGTTTCGCGCGACGCGATGCCTCGTTCCGCTTGCACTACTATGCCTTGCCGGCAGTGCGCGGGCGCAGAGCCCCATCACCATCAGTGGGCAGATCGCCGATTCCACCTCGAAGCGCCCGCTGGTCGGCGCCGAGATCACCGTGTTGCGCGATGCCGACGGCACGCTCGCGGGAAGTGCCCGCGCCGGTGAAAGCGGGCGGTACACGCTGGTCACCAGCGCGACCGGCCTCGTGACCGTGCGGGTGCGACTCGTGGGCTACACGCAACAGCAGCGACGTCTCACACTCGCCGCCGGCCAAACGTACACGGCCAACTTCAATCTCGTCGAGCGGCTTATGCAGCTCGATCAGGTGGTGGTGACGGGTACGGCCGGCGTGACGCAGCGTCGTGCCGTCGGCAACGTGGTCAGTACGATCGATGCCTCGAAGGTGCTCGAGATCGCACCGGCCCGCAGCGTGAACGAATTGATCGGCGCGCGTACCCCCGGCCTGATTGTACTGCCGTCGACCGGTCAGGTCGGCACCGGCGCGCAGCTGCGCGTGCGCGGCACCAGCAGTCTCTCGCTGAGTAACGAGCCGATCGTGTACATCGACGGCATCCGCATGGACGCCACGGCGTCGCGCGGTCCCGGTCAGCGCGGTGGTGCCGGCGCGAGCCGGTTGAACGACATCAATCCGCAGGACATCGAAAGCATCGAGGTGATCAAGGGCCCGGCGGCCTCGACGCTGTACGGCACCGAAGCCTCCAACGGCGTGATTCAGATCATCACCAAGCGGGGCAAGTCGGGCAAGCCAAAGTTTGATTTCACGACGCGTCAGGGCACCAACTGGATGCAGAATCCGGAAGGGCGCTCCGGCCTCAGCTACTTTCGCAACCCGGCGACGAACGCCGTCGAGGGCGTCAACATCTATCGTCAGGAAGCGGAATTCGGCAACGGTCCGATCTTCACGAACGGACGCAACGCCGGTTACAACGCCAGCCTGAGCGGCGGCACCGATGATGCCCGCTACTACATCGCGGGATCCTGGGATGACGACGTCGGCATCGTGCAGCACAACTGGGACAAGAAGTTCAGCGCTCGCGCCAACCTCGACATGACGGCCGGCAAGACGTTGCGCCTGTCGGCGAGCCTCGGACACGTGCGTGATCGCGCCCGCCTCGCGCAAGGTGCCATCGACATCGACCCGTTCAGCCAGCTGGTGTGGAGCACGCCGCTCGCGCTCGGCACCGGCAAGCGCGGGTTCTACAACTCGCCACCAGAAAGCTGGGACGACGCCGTGAGCCTGGCGGATATTGATCGCACGACGCTCAGCTTCAAGGCGAACTACGCGCCGAAGCCGTGGTTTACGCACCGCTTGACGACCGGCTTCGACGTCGGTTCGGAAAACGCGTCGTTCATGTATCCGCGCCAGCCGCTGGGCAATCTCGACTTCCTCGCTAGCAATGGCTTGGGCTCGAAGAACGTCAACCGCAGCTCGCGCACGGTGTTCACGCTCGACTACGCGGGATCGCTCAAGTACAACGTCGGTCCGTTCGGTCTGACGAGTTCCATGGGCCTTCAGGCGTTCCGGAATGAACTGAGCTCGGTGGGCGCCTCGGCCCTCACCTTCCCCGCCGGTCCAATTACTACGATCTCCGGCGGCGCGACCCGCAGTGGCACCGAGGACTACCTCGCCAACGCCACGGTCGGCATGTTCGTGCAGCAGGAGCTGGCGTGGAACAACCGCGTCTTCCTCACGGCCGCCGTTCGCGGTGACGACAACAGCACGTTCGGCGAAGACTTCTCGGCGATCTACTATCCGAAGCTGAGCGGCTCGTGGGTGATCAGCGAAGAGTCGTGGTTCAAGATGCCCTTCACGCAGTCGCTGCGGCTGCGCGGTGCGATCGGCGCCGCGGGCACGCAGCCGGGCACCTTTGATGCCTCGCGGTTGTACGACCCGAGCGTCGGCTACCAGAACGCATCGGGCCTCGTACCTGCGTCGTTCGGTAATCCCTCGCTCAAGCCGGAACGCAGCACCGAGTCGGAAGCTGGCTTCGAAGCGACGATGCTCGATGGACGGGTGGAGCTCGAGTACACGTACTACCAGCGCAACGTGACCGACGCGATCGTCAACTCGCCGATTCCGCCCTCGGTCGGTTTCCCGGGCTCACAGGTCGTCAACATCGGCAAGGTGAAGGGTTGGGGCAATGAAGTCGGCCTGACCCTGAACGTGTTGCGCGGCGAGAAGCTGGCGTGGGAGGTCGGCACGCAGATCTCCAACAACGGCAACGAAATCGTCAACATGGGTGGCACGCAGTTCCTCACCGTCGGCGGCGGCGGTCAGGCGCAGAACCGTGTGGGCTTCGGCATCGCCGACTTCTTCATGTACAAGGTGAAGTCCGCCACGATTGACGCCAACGGCACGGTACTTACGTCGATCTGCGACGGTGGCACCGGCAAGTCGGGGCTCGAGCAGGGTGGAGCCGACGTGGCCTGCTCGGCGGCACCGCGTGTGTACTGGGGGCACTCGCAGCCCACGTGGCAGTTCGGTGTGAATTCCACGGTCACGCTGTTCAAGAACCTGCGCCTGTACGCCCGCGTGGATGGGAACGGCGGTCACATCCAGTCGAACACCGAAATTCGCGCGCTGCACAATCAGGGGTCGACCGAAGCGGTCCTGCTTCGCAACGATCCCTTGCTTCAGGTCTACCGCGCCATCGAGGCCGACGTGCCGGGCACGTACAAGGCCGGATTCCTCCGCCTCCGTGAAGTGTCGGCGACGTACACGATCGCACCGAAATTCGTGCGGTTCATCGGCGCGCAGGGCGGTTCGGTCAGCGTGGCCGGTCGCAACCTGTCGATGCTCTGGACGGAGCAGCATGGATGGAACACGTCACGCGACGGTCGTATCGACGTCGATATCGCCGACCGCCATGCGTGGGATCCGGAGATTCGCGCCGTGGGACAGTTGTCCAACGGATTCCAGACGATCCTGCCACCGACGGCCAGTTTCGTGACCACCGTGCGACTCACCTTCTGACCCACCGAGACGATCATGATGAAGATCACGTTCCGGCGTGCGACGCTGGTGCTTTCGCTCGCGGCCACCGCGTCGTGCAACAGCCTCCTCGCCGTCGATAACCCTGGACGCGTCACCGCCGACGCGCTCAGCGATCCCGCGCTCGCCCCGATTCTTGAAGCAGCGGCCCTTCAGTCGGCGCAGTGCGCCTTCATGCAGTTCGCTGCCACCACCGGCATGCTCTCCGGCGAGTACCTGTCGTCGAACGGCTTCGTCGACAATCACATTTGGGAGTGGCGCGGCATCGTGGAGATCAAGCAGGCGCCGGGCGGCTGTCCGGCGAGCCGCGCGTCCACCTCGATGGGTTTCTACACACCAGCACAGCAGGCGCGCTTTCAGCTGGAAGATCTGAACGCCCGCCTGAAGACGTTCACCGATGCGCAGGTGCCAAACCGCCAGCGCATGCTGACCGCGACGAACGCGTATGCCGGCTACATGTACGTGCTGCTCGCTGAGGCGATGTGCGAGATGGCGATCGACGGTGGGCCGAGCCTCACGTCGGCCGCGGTGTTCGCGATCGCCGAGAGTCGCTTCTCCGACGCGATTGTCACGGCGACCGCGATCAATGACGCGAGTTTGCTGAACATGGCGCGCGTGGGGCGGGCGCGGACGCGTCTGAACCTTGGCAATCTGGCGGGGGCAGCGGCCGATGCGGCACTCGTACCGAGCGGCTACACGCGCATCGCCGAGTTCTCGGAGGTGGACGTGAGACGTGAGAACCGTTTCTACAATCTCACGGTGCGGGCCAACTACCTCTCCGTCGGGCCGGACTACCGCGGCCTCACGGTGAACGGGGTGGCCGATCCGCGCGTGCGCGTGACCAACCTGAACCGCGTCGGGCTCGACAACGTGACACCGATGTGGCAACAGCAGAAGTTCACCGGCAGCGGTGCGGCGCCGCTCACGATTGCGTCGTACGCTGAGGCGCAGCTGATCCTCGCGGAAGCGTCCACGGTGCAGACGGCGATCGATGCCATCAACCGGGTGCGTGCCCTCTCCAGCATCGCCCCGATGGCGCTGCCGGCGGCGGGAACCGACATCAACGCCCTGGTGATCGAAGAGCGTCGCCGGCAACTTTTCAGCGAAGGTCAGCGTTTCGGTGACATGCTGCGCAAGAAGATCGCGTTCCCGTCGTCGGGCGTGAACCGGAAGGGACAGTCCTACAGCACCATGACCTGCATTCCGCTGCCTGACGTGGAGACGCGGAATAACGTGAACTTTAAGAGCTGACGGCAAGAGCTGACGGCGGCCTCACCGGTTGGCCGAACCCCCCGCTGCGAGTGTGCTCGCAGCGGGGGGTTCGTGTTTCTGTCATCGCGCTCTGGCGCCGCGCGGCCGGGAGGACACCGTCCACGCGCCGCGACGTATTGCAAATTGCCTCAATCGGATGAATGTTAACCCGCAGTTAGTCGTTCACCGGCGAAGTACCCCCCTATGCCTGGAGCTTACCTCTATATGCAAGTTTCACATTTCCTCGCGAGACCTGTCGTCATTGCGAGTATGCTGATGCTCGGCCTCACCTCGCCTCTTCAGGCACAGGCCACCGGCACCGTGGAGGGCAAAGTGACCCTGAGTGTATCCGGCGAGGCACTGCAGGGTGCCTCGATCGGCGTGGTGGGGACGCAGGTCGGCGCGATCACACGCGCCGACGGCAGCTATCGATTCACGATGCGCCCGGGCACGTACGAACTGCGTGTGCGCATGCTGGGCTACGCGGGCAAGACCGCCAGCATCACGGTGGCCGCGGGCGGGCGCGTGACGCAGAACTTCGCGCTGGAGAAGTCCACCACGCAGCTCGAAGCGGTGGCCGTGACCGGTTCGCGTGGCGGCGAGCGTACGCTGGTGAAAAGCCCCGTGCCGGTGGACGTGATCAACACGGCGGCGCTCAGGTCGACGGGACGCGTCGAGACGGCGCAGATGCTGCAGGCGGCGGCGCCGTCGTTGAATTTCCCGCGCCCGGCCGTGGCCGACGGCACGGACCACGTGCGCCCGGCCACGCTGCGCGGTCTCGCGCCCGACCAGACGCTGGTGCTGGTGAACGGCAAGCGCCGGTACACGAGCGCGCTGATCAACAACAACGGCACGGTTGGCCGTGGCACGTCGGCGGTCGACCTCAATGCCATCCCGGCGTCGATGATCGACCGCATCGAAATCCTGCGTGACGGCGCCGCCGCCCAGTACGGCTCCGACGCCATCGCCGGTGTCATCAACATCATCCTGAAGGGCGCCGGCACGGGCGACGTGTCCAGCCAGACCGGCCAGTTCAACACGGATGTTCCAGGGCTCGGCAAGCGCAATGACGGCACCAACACGGTGGTCAGCGCCGACCAGGGGCTGTCGTGGGGCAACGGCGGCTACTTCCACGCCGGCGTGGAGTGGCGCAACCGCGCCATGACCAACCGCACCTTCGCCGATCCGCGCCAGCAGTATCCCACCGGCGACGCCCGTGAGGCGACCGCGCAGCGGTACACGCACTGGTCGGGTGACGCCGCCACGGCCGATCTGGTGGGCATGTTCAATGCCGCCCAGAACCTGAACGACAACGTACAGCTCTACGCGTTCGGCTCCTTCGGCAAGCGTGACGGCCGATCCACCGGCTTCTTCCGCCGTCCGATTCAGACCACACAGGTGATCTCCAAGCTGTACCCGAACGGCTTCCTGCCGAACATCGAATCGAACATCGATGACATGTCGATCGGTGGCGGCGCGAAGGGCACGGCGAAGGGATGGGACTGGGATCTGAGCCAGGTGTACGGCGGGAATTCCTTCCAGTTCATCATCTCGAACTCGAACAACGCCTCAATGGGGCTCGCCAGCCCGACCACCTTCGACGCCGGCACCCTCGGCTTCGGTCAGGCGCTCACCAACCTCGACCTCACCCGCAAGTTCGACGTGAATGGGCGCCCGCTGCGCGTCTCGAGCGGTGCCGAGTTCCGCTGGGAGAACTACTCCATCGAGGCGGGTGAACTGGCCTCGTACGTGAACGGCGGCGTGCCGGTGCTCGATGCGGTCGGCAACCCGGTGCGCAACAGTGCCGGTAACACCTCGATCGCGTTGGTTGGGGCCCAGGTGTTTCCCGGCTTCTCGCCCAAGGATGCACTGGACCGCTCGCGGACAGCCGGCGCGGCCTACCTCGACGTCGAAAGCGATCTGACCGCCAAGTGGCTGGTCGGTGCTGCGGCGCGCTTCGAAAACTTCAGTGACTTCGGTTCGAAAGCGACGGGCAAGCTCACCTCCCGCTTCGCCGCCACCGACAAGTTCGCCATCCGCGGCGCCGCGTCGACCGGTTTCCGCGCACCGTCACTGCAGCAGCGCTACTTCACCTCCACGGCCACGACCTTCGTGAACGGTCTCCCGGTGGACATCAAGACGCTTCCGGTGGACAGCAGGGAAGCGCGTCTGCTTGGCGCCCGTGATCTCAAGCCGGAAAGCTCGGTCAACCTGAGCGGCGGTATCACGATGCAGCCCACGAAGAGCCTCACCGTCACGGCGGACTACTACGACATCGCGATCAGCGATCGCGTCGTGCTCTCCGAGAATTTCATTGGGACCGGCGTCGTCAGCTTCTTCGCCCAAAACGGCCTCACCGGCGTGGGCGGCGGACGTTACTTCACCAACGCCATCAACACCAAGACCAAGGGTCTCGATGTGGTCGTGAACTACGGCCTCGACCTCAAGGCCAATGGCATCGTGCGGCTCACGGCCGGCTACAACCAGAACAGGACCAAGGTGACGAAGGTCGTGGTGAACACGCCGGCGCAGCTGGGTAACCTGAACGAAACGTTGTTCGGGCGTGCCGAACGTGGCCGCATCGAGCTGGGCCAGCCGCGCAACAACCTCGTGCTGAATGGCACGTACGAGCGGGGTGATCTCTCCCTCTCGCTGCGAGGTCAGCGTTTCGGGCAGGTGACCGGCGTGCAGGCGCTTGCCAGTGGCACTGCGCGTCAGGTGCCGAATCTGGAGCTCAGCCCGAAGTTCATCACCGACATCAGCGCGTCGTACAAGGTGCTCAAGCGCGCCACGCTCACGCTGGGCTTGGACAACATGTTCGACGTGTACCCGGATGCCATCAAGGATCTCGGTGATGTCGCGGCCGGCTACAGTGGCCAAGGCACCTTCGGCGTGTACCGCTATTCGGGCCTCTCGCCGTTCGGTTTCAACGGACGGTACATGTATGCCCGCGTGAGCTTCGGCCTCTGATAAAATGCCGGGTTCTCTGGAACCCGGCACGCATGACAAACGCCCCGCCGCATCCATGGATGCGGCGGGGCGTTTTTTCTCCGTGAGACCGTCGCGACCGCGCTACGGTGTGCCGCCCTTCAAGGCGCGATACTGTGTGAGCGCCGCATTCACCTTCTGATCGATGGCGATCTTCCCGATGGCGGCGGAGGCCTTGGTCGGATCACCAGTCACGCCAGCGTCCGGGCTGCCACCATTTGGCATGCGCTTGTCGAGCCGGATGCCATCGGCGAACACGTACAGCAGCTGCGACGTATCGCTGGTGCCGGCGTGCGATCCCACCATCTGCTCATCCCATCCGTACGTGGCCTTCAGGTAGTCGCGAATCTGAATGCGCCCCTTCTGGTAGTAGTCAACCAGCGCGTACACCCGCACACCGGTACCCGCCCACTCGGCGTTGAGCGCATTCGCCACGGCCGTAAGGCCAGCCTGATTGCCACCGCTATCGCCAATGAGCAAAATGTCGGTGAATCCCGACACGCGCAGCGATCGCACGGCCGCGTCGAGCAACCGGTCGTAGCTGGGCGACGGATGCGAAATCACTCCGGGCTTGTCGCCGAAGTTTGGGCGGGTGTAGTCGCCCTCGGGTACGTACTGCACCGTGGGCGCCACCAGCGCATTGCCGAGTTGCTGCGCGATCTGCCCGGCGGCGAAGGTGACGATGTAATTGTGTTTGCCCATCACCATGTGGGGACCGTTCTGCTCGGTGCCGCCGGTGGGGATGATCGCCACCCGCTTGCCACCCTGAATGGCATCACGAATCTCGGTCCAGGTCATGGCCTCGAGATACGGCGCGGCGAGCAAGTTCGGACGGTCCTGCGCCTGAAGCGCGGTGGTCGCCAGTGAGACGAGTGCGGCCGTTAGCAGTTTGTGCATCAGTATCCTCCGGTCGTGGCGCGGGAAGCACGAATCTGCGCCAACGCATTATCGATCTTGATCTGCACCAGCGATTTTCCGAGAGCGGCAGTGGCTTTCGTGGGATCGCCGTTCACACCGCTGTCGGGAGCACCACCGCTCGGAGCCAGCCGGTCGCGACGCACGAGGGCCGGGTTGACGAAGAGCAGTTCCGACGTGTCGACCATTCCGGCATGGCTGCCGATGGCGTCCAGCGAAAAACCAAGGCCGCCGAGATGGGTGCGAATGTCCGCCGCGGATTTCGTGTAGTAGTCGCCGATGAACAGGGCGCGAGCACCCGTGCCCTTCCACGCGGCGTTGAGCTGGTCGGCGGCCGCCTTCATGCCGTTCTGATTACCGCCGGAATCGCCGATTAGAATGACCGTCGTGAAGCCACCGGCGCGCAAACTCTTGGCCGCGTGCAGCAGCAGTTCGATGAACCGATCTTCGGGGAGCGTAATCGAGCCCGCCTTTGCCATGTGGCCGCGAAGCGGCAACTCCCAGCTTCCCTCGGGGACGTAGGTGATGATGGGCGCGATCAGCGCGTCGCCGAGGGTGCGGGCGATGCGCTCGGTGGTGTGCTGCAGCACGTACTTGTGCTCACCGGTCACCATGTGCGGGCCTTTCTGCTCCTGGCCGGCGGTGCCGATAATGACCGTCTTGGTTCCGGCGAGCATGCGATCACGGATTTCCGTCCATGTGAGCTCGTCGATGAATACGGGTGGTGCGGCCTTGGCCGCGTTGGGCTGCGCGCCGACGCGGGTTCCCGCGAGCAGCAGCGCCATCATGAGAACGGGCAATCGCATCGATTGCATCTCCTGTGTTGGTCTGGGGGAAGCCAAACGTGGCGCCCCGAGTTCGGGGCGCCACGTCAGCACTACACCACACGATGGTGCCGTGACGCGGCACCGTAAGTTTAGCGCGGGAAGTTCAGGTTCGTCTGCTTCTCGGACAGCGGCGTGGCGAAGCACAGGTCACGACCCGGGATTTCCTCCTTGAGATCAAGGGCACCCGGTCGGGTCAGCGCCGCCCAGCGACGTAGATCACCGAGACGGCGTCCTTCCAACCACAGTTCGATACCGCGTTCCTTCTTGAGGGCCGCCCACGCTTCGGTGACGTTGGCCGCCGTCACCGCTGGCAGCGCCAACGCCGTGCGACGAACGTTCATCGACGTCAGCGCTCCAGTCACATCACCGGCGACCAGCTTGGTCTCCGCCTCGATGAGCCGCATCTCCCAACCCGACACGAGATTGATGGGCGACGTGAGCAAGGGGTACTTGGTCTGGAAGTACCACCGCACGCGACCGAGTGCGCCGACCGCCGCATCGCCGACCAGGATGGTGAGGCTGCTGTCGTAGGGCACGCGCGGATCACGCGTGGCCCGGCGATGCGTCTCGATGTAGGTATTCCAGACCGTGTGCGCACGATAGGGCTGGTTCGCGCTGGCCCAGAAGATGCGGTTGTACTGATCGAGTTCGTTCTGGTAGTACGGCATGCGATACGCGAACGTGCTGGCCACCGTGGCCGCGTCCGTGGCGGCACCGGCCGTGTTGTTCCGCAGCAACCGCACCGACGCCCGACCGGCCGTGGCAGCCGAAACGAGGTTGGCGTTGTTCGCGGCCGTGGCCACCGTGATTGCTTCGGTGAAGTACGTCTCGGCACGTTCGAAATACACCGTGTGCGGGCCGGGAGCGCCACCATTGATGACCCCCTCACAGAAGTTCTCACCCAGGAGCCGATTGGAGAATGCCGCCCACACCAGCGCCTGCGCCAGCGTGGCGCTGGTGGCGGATGCGGTCCCGAGCACCGACTTGGTGCGCGTTACCGCGTCTTCGGAAGTCCAGCGGGCGCGCTGCGCAAAATTCCAGTAAACGTCACCATCATTGTCGACCAGCTTGCCGTTCTGTTGTAGCACGGAGATGCCGAACGATCCGGTGGAGCCACCCGGGAAGACCTCACGGGCAGCAGCACCACCGGTGTACGACGTCCAGTTGAGCGCTTCGGCCAGATCGCGGCCGGAGCCGTTCACCAGTGACGGCAGCGCGGAGGGCGAATTCAGGGCCTCGGCCCGGATCGGACCGGGGTTGACGGCGTCGAGCGCGCAGCCCGACAGTCCGGCGAGCAGACAGAGCGGAGCCGCAACGCGAAGCACACGTTGCGACATCGTCGCGCGTCCTGAGGAAATCGAAGTAAGCATCAGCACATTCCTCAGTAGGAGATACGGAGTGACATCTGGAAGATCGCGGGCGCCGGGATCTGCTCGTTGATGCCACGCACGGTAGCGTTGAACGAATCGTTGTTCGTCATCTCGGGGTCGAACAACGGCATGCCGAAGTTCTTGCGGAAGAGATTCTGCGCCGAGAACACGAAGGTGCTGTTCGCCGTGCGCGGGATCAGCTTGCCCAGCGGCACGGTGAGCGAGATGTCGCGAATGCGGAAGAAGTCCGCCTTGAAGATGAACATGTCCGACCGCACGTTGGTCGGAATGCAGGTCAGCGTTTCGCGTGCGGTGATCGGCTTGCCTGCCGCGATATTCGCGTAGGCGTCGAAGCAGGTGGGCCAGAGCACCGAGCGGGACAGCGCGTTGAACGACGCACCCTCTTCGATGTACGCGCCGCCCTGATACTCGCCGCGCACCGACAAGCTGACGTTCTTCCAGCCTCGGACGCTAATGTTGCCACCAATGATCTTGGTAGGCTGGCTCGGGCCGAAGTCGTAGTTCGACACGGTGTCCGGTGCCACGCCGCGCGCGTCGGCGTTGCGAATGAGCTTGCCGCGCACGACCGGCGCCTGCTTGCCCTCGACCACCCAGCCGGAGTTGCCAACGGTGAAGGCCGGTGCGCCGCCAAGGCTTATCACCTTGCTGTCGTTCGTGCTGAGGTTGATGCCCGCCTTCAGGCCGAACGACTCGCGCTCGATGATGTCGTGATTGATCGCCAGCTCGATACCCGACTTCTGCATCTCACCGACGTTCCGCAGCGTGTTGGCAAGAAACCCCTCGCTGGGCACGGACCGCACGCTGAACAGCGCGTCCGTGGTGGTCGCGTTGAAATACGTGAAGTCAACCGACGTCCGGCCACTGAACAGCGTCTGGTCGAAGCCGAGCTCCATTTCCGTGGTGCGCTCGGGGCCGAGGTTGGCGTTGCCAAGATTGCTTGGGCGCACGGCGGTGGTGGTGCCCCACCCGACCTGATTGTACGTGCGCACGGCGGCAAAGGCGCCTGGCGCGCGGCCGGCCGAACCGAAGGCACCACGCAGTTTGAGCGTGCCGTACTGCTCCTTCCAGAACGACTCCTCGGAGAGCACCCAGGACCCGTTGACCTTCGGATAGAACTGGAAGCCGAAGTCGGAGCCGAAGGCACTATTGCCGTCCATTCGGCCACCGACCGTGACGAAGTAGCGGTCCTTGAATCCCATCAGGACCGTACCGAACGCGCCGCCGGTGATGACACGCTGCCGATTCTCGTCGGCGTTCTTGATCGCGCCGCTGGCGACGGTCGGATCGGAAGGCGTCGCGAAGTTCTCGGAGAGCGCGACCACGTCGCCAACGAGCGAGTTGACGTACTGCGTACCGGCCGAGGCGGTGACCTTGAAATCACTACCAAGATTGAAGTCGTAGTTGTTCACCCAGTCGGTGCTGAGCGTGACGTTGGACCACCGCTGGTTCTGGATGACACCGAGCGGTGCCGCCGGGAATCCGAAGGGGCGCACATTACGGTTCTCCAGTGCCGCGCGATCGAAGCCGACGGTGAAGCGGCTGGAGAAGCGCGTAAACGGCGTGAAGGTGCTCGTCAAACCCATGATGAGGCGGTCGATGTTCGACGCCAGCTTCTGCCCCAGCACCTTGCGGATCGTGTCCGGCGTCGCGTTACCGAAATAGTTACGGTCGCGGCGGAAGGCGTTGAGCGTGAGGCCCTGCGCGTTGTTACCGGCCGGCGTCTGATCGATGAGGTTGTTGGTGTAGGCGCTGCTCCAGTTCATCGCCAGCTTCTTCATGGGCTGGAAGTCGAGATTGGCCCGCACCTGATACTTGCGGTCCTTGTCGTTGGGCAGCACGCCATCAACGTTCTCGACGTTCGTGGAGAGCAAGTACTTAAGGTTGTCGCCGGTACCGCCCGACACCTGCACCGCCGTGCCGTAGCGCGCCGCGTAGTTGTCGAGGCCGGGGATAAAGCCAGAGCCTTCGCTGTTCCGCAGGAATGGATCCATGAACAGCAGGGGCACGGAGTCGGTGCCGAACTTCTGCAGGCTGCTGACGCCGCCGTTGAAGCGGACCTGCCACTTGGCCGCGCCACCCGCGCCACGCTTGGTGAAGATCTGGATCACGCCGGCCGCGGCATCGGTGCCGTACAGCGTGGCCGCCGCCGCACCCTTCACGATTTCGATGCGATCGATATCGTCGGGGTTGATGTCGTTGAGCGGGCTGGAATTCGAGTTGGCGCCACGCTGGGTGGTGCCCGTGAAGATGCCGTTGCGCGGATATTCGTCGCTGCGGGTACGCACGCCGTCGATGAAGATGAGCGGCTGATTGGTGAGCGACACGCTGGTCGTGCCGCGCAACCGGATGGCCGAGCCGCTGCCGGCATTGCCGACACCACCGCCAACCGTGACGCCAGCCAGACGCCCCGAAAGCATGTTCGAGACGTTCGTGGGGACTTCCGGAAGGTCCGCGACCTTGACCTGGGCGATGGAATTACCGACTTCGCGCTTACGCGCCGAACCGCCGGTGCCCGTGATGACGACTTCGTCGAGGGACAGCGCACTCACCGTGAGGGCGAAGGTCACCGTCGTGGTGGCACCGGCCGTGACCACAATGGGTTTATCGACCGGCTGGTAGCCGATCAGCCGCGCGCGTGCGATCTGATTTCCTGCGGGCACGGACGCCATGGTGAACGTGCCACTCGCGTTCGTGATCGCGCCCAGCGTCGTGCCCGGGATCGCGATCTGCACGTTCGCCAACGGCGCGCCCGTGCCACTGTTCGTAACCGTACCACGGACCGTCCCGAGTGCGCCTTGCGCCTCGGTGCGGGTGGGGATCAGCGTGCTGGCAACGGTCATCGCAGCGATTAGCGCGGCGAAAGCTTGGCCACCAACGTATCGTCGGAAGCGCATCAGGACCTCTATGCGGGTGAGGGGGCGCGTCGCCCTGCGGAGGGAAGGGGGCAGGCGATGTTTAGCAACAGCACGAGGTCGCACGGAACCGGGCGCCTCGCGCTGATGGTAAGAGCGGACAGACGCATAGATTCGGGCGGGGACGATGCGTTGTCAACGTTTTGATCTGAAATTGTCACGGAACAGCCCCCTTGCGCCGACATCCGTCCCTTGGCTGCCGGCGCGGCGCGCCGTCCTCCCTATCGCTTCGCCCGCTGCGTCACCCGATTCCGCAGGATGCCCACACCCTCCAGCTCCACCTCCACCACGTCGCCGGCCACAATACGCTTCGTGGTGCCCGGCGTGCCGGTGTAGATCACGTCGCCCGGCATCAGCGTCACGTATTGGCTGATATAGCTCACTTGGGCCGCCACATCGAAGATCAGGTCCTTCGTGCGCTGGGACTGCACGACCTCCCCGTTCAGTCGGGTCTGCAGGAGCAGGTCGTCGTAGTTCAGTCCGGTGATCAGCAGCGGACCCATGGGCCCGAACGTGTCGGCCGCCTTGGCGCGGAACCACTGCAGATCGCTCTTCTGCCAATCACGCTCTGAGACGTCATTGCCCACGGTGATCCCGAAGACATACTGCTTCGCCTCGGCCACCGTGACATTGGACGCCTGCTTGCCGATGACGATCACCATCTCGCCCTCGTAGTGCGCGTTGTTCGCGTCAGAGGGCAATACGATGTTCTCGTCGTGGGCAATGATCGACGTCGGGAACTTGGCGAACAGTCCGGGATAGGTGGCGGCCGACCGTTCGCCGAGATGGGTCTGATAGTTGAGGCCGACCGCAATCACTTTGGACGGCGTGGCGGGGGCCAGCAGCTTCACGCGGGCCAGTGGCGTGGTGCGACCGGTGCGCGTGCTGTCGAGCCACGGCGCCGCCCGCAGCTGCTGCACGGTGGTTCCGACCACGCGACCGTAGGACGTCTGTCCATCGACGGCGTAGCGCACGTACGTCGTGATCTTTGACGACTGGGCGTGCAGGGCGGTGGCGACGGTCGGCACGAAGAGCAGCGCGCGCAGGCAACGAGACAGCATGAGGGAATCTCCCGGTACAGGTGGGTGGATTCGCGACGATGCATGCGAACGGCCTCGACCGGAAGGGGTCCTTTTCTCGTGGTCTCTTTTTCTCGGTGCGATCAGTTCAGCATTCCAGGGGAATCGCTGATCCATCAGCCAGAGGAACTACGGGTGAGCCGGTCCCATGAGGTTTCGGGCGAACAGCGCGATGATGACCGCGACGAGGGCGATCTGGCCGATCGGACCGACCGCGATGATTCCGCTGAAGATCGCCGAGATGAGCATCAACGGGAACTTGATGATCGGCAGGAGCCAGTCGGCAGGAGCGGGATACGAAAAGAACGGCATGGATGGCCTCGCAGGGGTTCGGAACGACGACAGATGGAGCATAGCGGGTCGCGATCAGCCCCGGAAGCGCTGGAGGTACTGCAGGTCGTCCTCGTCCACCCGAATGGTGTAGACCGTGCCGCCGGCACCGAACCCGATCACGCGGGTCTGCTTGGGTAGCACCACCCTGCCGGTGAGCTTTCCAGATACCGAGAAGACGTCGTAGGTCGGCGTCGGATCTGCGGCCGAGCGATTCCGAGCAATCCAGATCTCACCGGCGGGCGTGGCGAAGATTCCGTTCGCGTTGAACGGCGGCTTCGTGGCAGGCCACTCGGAGGGCTCTTCGAACGGCGGCGGCGCGGTGCTGCCGCGGTTCTGCGACCCGCCGGGGCCGCCTTCCGTGCGCATAATCATGATGCCGCCCGCGTTCTTCGACTGATCGCGGTACTCCTGCTTCTCGGCGTTGCCGACCTTTACCGGCGAATGCGCAACGACCGCTCCGCGGGTCACGACGCGGGTGGGCGACACGAGCTCCAGGCGATAGTCGCCGACCCGGGCGATGACCACCGTACCGTTGGCGAGGACCGTCCACGCGTCGCGGGCCGGATACGGCGTCCGTCCACCGATTCGCACTTCCATGCGCTGGTTGCCGCCGCTGCCGCTCGACTTCACCGAGGCGTTGTTCTTGGGCAGGTTCACCCAAGCCAGCGTGTCCACCGCCTTCGTGGTGCGGTCATAGCGCACGATCGGGGCGGTGTCGGCGGTCACCGGACCGTTGGGGCCCATCGAGAAGCCGCCGCCTTCAAAGTAGAGGCGTCCGCGAGCATCGGAGGCACGCGGCATGCCAAATCCCAGTCCGCCGATGCGCACGACCTGCCCGCCGCCTTCGGGGCGCTGGCCTTGTGGCGGGCGCGGCGGCCCAGACGGCTCGTCGCCTACCCGAAACGACGCCCCCGGCTTCCCGTCGGGGTGCACCATGAGGTAGCGCTGGTTGAGCGGATCGAAGATCACGCTGCTGTCGCCGGGCAGCGCGAAGAGCTGGGTGGGCAGGCCGTACTCGCCGGGGCCAGAGCCCTCGCGACCCACCTTGGTGGCGGTCTTGGCGGTGAGATCGACCAACTGTACGAGCTTGTCGCGGCTGTCCACGACGAGCAGCCGGCCGTCCTTCTGTTCACGGATGGCGGCAATCTGTGAGAACGGCTCAGAGTATTCGGCGAGCGGCTTGGCGAGCGTCCGGGTGGGCTGCTGCGCGGCCACGGGGAGAGCGGCCACAGCCAGCAGCGCGAGAGCGTAGGGAGTGCGCATAATCGGAGGGGGGTGGAGGTCACGAACGATACTTCGTCACCGCACCCGCCGCTCGCCATTACCACGACTGTTCGAGCTAGCCGCGAGTGCCGGCGATCGCGTCCTTGGCGATGACGGCGAAGTCGCGCGCGCCGAACCCTTCGGCGATCACGGCATCCATGCGGGCCGCGAGCGACGGCAGCACGGCCAGCGGCAGGTCGCCGGCGGTTTCCATCATCAGGCGGATGTCCTTGCGTGCCATCGTGAGTTCGAAGCTGGCGTCGAAGGTACCGGCGGCCATTGTGCGCCCGCGCCCTTGGAGAATGTTGCCGGGGTTGAAGAACTCGAGGAGCTTGAGCGCGTCGGTGGGGGCGATGGCACTGCCCTTGGCAATGCTGTACACGTCGCTGAGTAGGGCGCCCATGCCGATGATGAAGGCGTTGCCCATGAGCTTGTAGGCCGCGGCGAGGTCGGGGCGCTCGCCGAAATATTCCACCCGTGCCGCCATGCGGCCGAGGGCGTCTTTCACCGAATCGTAGAGTGCGGTGGGGCCCGAGGCAATGATGATGCCCTGACTCTGTCGCGCGGCGGCCGGTCCAATGAACACGGGGCAGTGCAGATAGTGCACCCCTTCGGCGTTGAGCCGCGTGGCGCGTTCGGCGGTGAGGGCCGGCTGCGTGGTGGTGTGGTCAACGATGATCGCATCGGGCGAAAGTCCTGGGCGCAGCTGCGCGATCACGTCCTCCACTACCGCGTCATCCTTGAGCACGAGATGCACATGGGTGGCCCCGCGAACGGCGTCGGCCGGCGTGGCGGCGACAATGGCGCCGAAGGACTCGAGCGCGCGGGCTTTGTCGACGGTGCGGTTCCATACCGTCACCGTGTCGCCGCGCTGACAGGCGGCTTCCACGAAGCCGCTACCGAGCAGCCCCGTGCCGAGAAACGCGATAGTGGTCATGGGCGAAAGCTAGCAGGTTTCAGAAAGCAGGTTTCAGAAAGCAGGTATCAGACGTGAGAGGTTCGCGCGAAGGGCGCGAAGAGCCGCGAAGGGCGCGAAGAACAGCAACCGCACTGTTTCTTTTGCTGTTCTTCGCGCCCTTCGCGCTCTTCGCGCCCTTCGCGTGAACCTACAATGCTGCAGCAGGCACCACAGATCGTGTGCGCCGCACGCGCCGCCCCACCAGCAACGCCGGCATCACGAACAGCACGCCGAGTGTGCCGGCGACGGTGCCACCGGCCGTAGCCAACGCGATGGCGCCGAAGAGGCGGGTGGCATCGGTGCCGACCGAGAGCGGAATGAGCGACGCCATCGCGGCCAGGGTGACCATGAGAATCATGCCCGCCCGATCGAGTGCGGCGTGCAGCACCTGCCCCGCGTGGAGACGCGCATCGAGGCCCGCCTCGCGCAGCGCGCGACGTTTCTCGAGTGCGGCGTCGGCCAACAGAATGGCCTGATTCACCGCCAGACCGATCACCAGAATCACCCCCACGGCGGCTTCGCGCGTGAAGGCGGTTTTGAGTAGCCAGAAGGCGGCGACCACGCCGCCGATGGCCAGGGGCAGCGACAGGAACACTTGCGCGGCGCCCCACATCGAGTCGAACACCAACGCCACCGCCAGCACCACCAACACCACCCCGATGGCGAACACGAGATAGAGACCCTGCTCGCTTTCATCGCGTTCGAACGGCGATCCATCGGTGAGATCGATGATGCTGTATCCCGCGGGAGCGGCCAGCGATTTCATGAACGCGGTGTGGGTACGGCGCGCCAGCTTGGACGGGCCGCGAAAATCGTACGACAGCTGCCGGATGTATTGTTGGTCTTCGCGCACGATGGTGCTGAGCGCTTCGCGTGCATCCACGATCGCCACATCGCCGATACGCACCGGGGCGCCGGTGAGGGTGGGCACGATGGCCTCCTGCAATTCCTCGAGACTGTGATCGCGCGCGCCGGCGGCTTTCACCGTGACCGGTAGTTCATCGCCGCCGATTTCGAGCAGCTGTCGGCCTACCGGTCCGCGCACTTCACGGGCGATGGCACCGGTCAGCAACGACGCGTTCAACCCATAGCGGGTGAGGGCGGCGCGATCGGGTTCGAGGGTGACCTGATAGCCGCGCTCACCGCCGAAGTAGCCGCCACTGCTGATGCGCACTTCGCGCACGCGCGTGATGCGCTCAAGGCGCGCCTTGAGATCATCGGCCACGCGCCCCACCCCGTCGTACGAGTAGCCGCGCACCTGCATGCGAAACGTGGCGAAGCTCGACCCACCACCGCCGCTCGAGAAGCCGGGGCCGTCGCCCACCACGCTCACGCTGGCGCCACCAATCAACACCGCGCGCTGCGTGAGCAGTTCCTGCAGCTCGAGTGGCACCGCGGTGAGCCCGCCGGCGCGTGTGAACAGCACCGACATCTGCGCCGAGGTCCCGCTGCGCGTCGCCGCCCGCACCTGTTCGATTTCGGGGCGCC
Source organism: Gemmatimonadota bacterium (assembly GCA_002737115.1). Taxonomy (GTDB): domain Bacteria; phylum Gemmatimonadota; class Gemmatimonadetes; order Gemmatimonadales; family Gemmatimonadaceae; genus Gemmatimonas. The sequence goes on from NSHR01000009.1 coordinate 62,611, forward strand.
CCACCACCAACCGCTCAAACTCCGCCATGCCGCGATCGAGCGTGCCGGGGTCGGAGCCGCGCGGGAACGACAGCCCCACGCTGAGCGACGTGCGGCGTTCGCCGAAGCCACCGAACGACGAGCGCGGCACTTTTTCCACGAAGCCCCAGGTGAGCACCGCCAGCGCGGCCACCGCGCCGATCATGGTGGCCGCACGCCACCGCAGCAGCCGCATGAGCAAGAGCGCGTACGCGCGCCGCAATCGCGGCCACGCCGCGTGCTGCGCCGCCACGCCTTTCCCCAGCGCGGGCACCACGAGCAGCGCGGTGAACACACTCCACCCCAGTGCGAACACGAACGCCGCCGCGAAGGGCACGAACGCCGCCCGCGTGTCGCCCTGCAAGTACAAGAACGGGAAGAGCACCACGGCCGTGGTCAGCGTGCTGCCCACAATGGCCGGCATGATGCGCTGCGTGGCCCGCGCGCGGCCGTCGGGCGTATCGGGCTCGGTGCCAAGGCGCTCCACCACCACGAGGCCGTTCTGCACCAGAATGCCGACGCCCATGCCGAGTCCGGCCAGCGTGAGCAGGTTGGCCGGGATGTTGAACAGATAGAGCGAGAGCGCGGTGGCGGCGATGGCCACGGCCGTGGTGCCCATCACCACCGCCACCGCGCGCCAGCGGCGCAACGTGAAGGCGAGCACCAGCAACACGCAGCCGAAGGCGATCACGCTGCGGAGCGCGAGATCGTCGAGCTCTTCCTTCAGCTCTTCGCTTTCGTCGTTGTTGATGCGCAGTCGCACCGCGGGCGGCATGTTGGGCTCGAGCTGCGTGATCGCGGCGCGGAGTGCCGCCGCCGTTTTGATGGCATCGGCGCCGGGGTGTCGCGAAATCTCCACCGCCACCGCTGGCTCGCCGTCAATGCGAAAGAAGCGGCCGCGCGCGTCTTCCTCGGCTCGCACCGTGGCGAGTTCGCCCAAGCGAAACACGCGGGTACCGGGGCCACGCACCGGCAACGCCTGCAAATCTTCCAGTGCCTTCGGTTGGTCGCGCAATACCACGTTCTGTGTCGTGGCATGCGCCGGATCACTGCCGCGATCGAGCGCGCCTAAGGCCTGCACCATGCGCGCGCCGGCAATCGCTTCCGACAGTCGCTGCGGCGAGATGCCGATGCGCCGCAGCTGCACCGGATCGTACGACACCGACACGCCGAGGTCGGTACCGCCGCGCACCTGCACGCCGGCCACACCAGGAATGCTGCCGAGTCGCGGACTCACCCGTTCTTCGAGCAGCTTCTGCAACGTGCCCGAGGTATACGGCCCGAACACCGACAGCGACATCAGCGGCGCTTCTTCGAGTCCTTCCGGCACGTAATTGGCTACGGTGGGCGGGCTCGCCCCCGGCGGTAAATCGGCACGCAGCAACTCGAGCCGCTCGAGAATGGCCAGGCGCGCCATCTGCACGTCGGCGCGCTCCTCGAGCTCCACCGTGAGCATGGCGTAGTCGTCGTTCGAATTGCTCGACACGCGCCGCACGCCGCGCACGCCTTGAATGGCCGCTTCGACGGGGCTCGTGAGATACGTCTCGATCACTTCCGGTGACGCACCCGGCCAGCTGGCAAACACACTGAGTCGAGGCAGCTCCACGGTGGTACGTGTGGCGAGTGGCAGTCTCGTGAACGAAATCGCACCGGCCAACAGCAGTGCGACGCAAATCGCCCACACCACCGCCGGGCGGTGCGTCGCGAAGCGAATCACGCCACTGGCTCCGTTTTACGCAATGCGCGACGTTCGGTGCGCCGCTCCAGCACCGCGTAGGCCGTGGGCAACAGAAAGAAGGTGACCAAGAGCGCGCTGATGCTGCCGCCGATGATGCCGGCCGCCAGCGGCTGATACAGCGCGCCACCGCTGCCCCATCCGAACACCAGCGGCAACACACCGGTCACGGTGGTAATTGACGTCATCGCAATGGCGCGCAGCCGCTGCTCACCGCCGCGAATGATGGCGTCGTCGATACTGTGCCCGGCTTCGCGGAATTTGCGAATGGCATCGAGCTTCACTACCGCTTCGTTGTCGGCCATACCGATCATCACCACGATGCCGATCAAACTCACGGCGTTGAGCGACTGTCCCGTAAGCCACAGAAAGATCACCGCACCGGCACCGGCCAGCGGCACGGTGAGCATGACCACCAGCGGAATGGTGAAGCTGGCAAATTCGCCGGCCAACACCAAAAACATCAGCAGCGCCGCCAGCACCGCCACCAACGTGAGTTCATTGCTGGTACGCGCACGCTCGGCGTCGGCGCCACCCACCTGCCACGACACACCAGCCGGCAGCGTGAGCGCCGCCATGCGCGACTGCACATCGGTGGTGGCTTTGGCGGTGCCACCGCTCTCCACCAACCCTTCAATGATGGTGACCGGGCGCTGCCCCACGCGTACCACTTCCAACGGCGCCCGCGTTTCGCGCACCTGCACCAGCTGCGCCAACGGCACCCCACGCAGCGGGGTTTTGAGTGCGGTCTCGAGCTCTTCGTTGCGCAGGCCGGCATAGCGCACCATGATCGGCGTACGTCGGTCGGTTTCGCGCAGCTCACTCGCACTCACCCCACCCAAGGCGCCGGCCAACGCACTCGCCACCTGTTGCGGCACGATGTTGCGTTCGGCCATGCGCGCACGCTCGAGCGTCACTTCCACGATGGGCTGGGTGGCGGCAAAGGCATCGCGCACATCGGTGAGCGATGGCACGGTTTGCATGGCGGTGCGTACGGTATCGGCCCAGCGTTGTGATTCCACCAAGGTGGGGGCCGACAGCTCCACACGTACCAAGCGGCCTTCGCGGCCGATGAGTGATCCGAACTCCGACTGCCCGGCCAGATCGATGGCCAACGCCCCTTTGGCCAGGTCGGGTAATTTCGCCCGCAGCTGCTGCGCGAACTCGGCGGCATCCGCGCTCGGCGGCACCGGCACGATGAGCTGCGCCGTAGCACTCGACCCGGGATCGGCACCAGCGAGGATCTCTTCGTCGGTGGCCTTGCCCACGCGCGCGTAGATGCCTGTGGCACCAAGCGACCGCGCGGCGCTTTCCACCCTTGCCACCTGCGCCGCCGTGGCCTGAATGCTGGTGCCCTCAGGGAGTTGAACCGCGGCCACCAGTACGCCTTCGTCCACGCGCGGCAGGATCTCCTTGGGCAGCGTATCGATGAGCACCGCCGTTACCACCAACAACGCGCCGGCCATGCCGAACACCGAACGCGGATGGGCCAGCGACCAGCGCATGCCACGCTCGTACCAGTCGGTGAGCGTGCGTCCCCAGGCATCGAGGGTGCGGGCGATCGCCGTTGGCTCCTTGGCCACCACCACGGGCGTAGGCGCCGCCTTCGCCAGCTTGCGGCGCCCCACGATCATCACCGGCATGAGGGTGAGCGCCAACAGCAGCGACGCTGCCACGGTGGTGACCACGCTCAAGCTCAGGTCGCGAAACAACGCTGCGGCGAGTCCGCGCACGAAAATGATGGGGCCGAACACCAGCACGGTGGTGAGCGTGCCGGCAAACAGCGGTGCCGCCACTTCATCGGTACCGGTTACGGCCGCCTCCAGCAGCGACATCCCTTCTTCACGCCGTCTTCCCACCGACT